>JADEXJ010000120.1 GCA_015207195.1 Pleurocapsales cyanobacterium LEGE 10410 | reverse complement strand
TCGAACTCAACCCTAATTTTTATCGACAGCTTCAACCAGCGATCGATAAGATTAAGCAAGAACTGGTGTCACATTCACCCAATTTTGTCTGGGAATATCCCCTGGAATTTATGGTGTTACACAGTTTTGGTCATTTGATTCTAACAGCACTCCCTTTATTAAGGATGGGAGCATCGAGCGATCTCAATTTTCTAATTAGCTCTGACTCCGAACATCCAAAAACATCTACAGGTTACTTCTACGACACTAATGAGGGAGGAAATGGTGCATCAGAAACGGTTTGGCGATATTTTACACAGTTGGCAGATAAAGGTATAGCCCTAGCCAAACAATGTGATTGTAATAATGGCTGTCCTCGATGCCTGCATCATACAAATTGTCCCGATCGCAATCGGGGTCTATTGAAACAACTGGGGATCGCTGCTGGTGAATTAATCTCTGCAAATAAAGATTGCTAACGCTTGCCTATGCCTAATAAATTCAGGGCATAGAAAGTTAAATGGCAGTTATTACTTTAAAAGAGCTAGTTTCTCTCAATCGACAGTGTTTTTCTCCTCTTGGTAACTTTCAAGCTTCAGAGCGATCGATACAGCAACAACAGTTTCAACAGCTTGTCAGACAAAAGAGAATGGGTTTGAATATCGAACCTCTGCTAAATTCACAGCTTGCTGTCTGGCTAAAACAATTAGAAAGTTTTATTCCAGGAATATTTGACCCGCGTAAGAAAATTTATCTTGATACCAGGTGGCAAGTTCAACTTCAGCTTGAAAAGGTAAGTCATTGGCTTTCGGTTCCAATTAATGCTGGAGTAGTCAAAAACAAGGTACGCCTGTATGAATGGCGAATTGGCAGTGCTGAACTTACTTGGTCAGATCGCGTGAAGCTATGGATAGCCTGTAATTATCTTCAATATCCACCTGAAAAGTTAGTAATAGTTATTTGTGCTTTTTCGCCCCAGCTCAACGGTCGTATCACCAAAACTCGCTGGGATGAGCGCGACTATAAGGCTATAGAAAAGGAAACAAAATCTTTGTTTGCAGAAAATACCTCAGCTACTTCAAACCCTAGTAAATCTTCCGATTACATATTCAACATAGATGAAATAGAAGAGGTAAAGTTATAAAAAAGCAGGTTTTTGTAAGACTATGACCTACATCACACCTCGTGAACTCTTTATTTAGTTTGATAGTAATCGCTGAAAGAAAGTCTTTAAGTAGACATTTTATCTTACTAATATAATACAAAAAACTCACGGAAATGATAGTTAGTAATAGTAAATACGTATATTCAGGTAAAGCTGCTGCTCTTCTAGATGTTAGTAATAAAACTTTGGTCAAATGGGTCGATGAAGGACATTTGCACTGTATCAGACAGGGGAAAAATCGCAAGTTTTCTCTTGCCGAAATTGAGCGATTCAAACAAAGTAATTTCTATCGTAGTAAAAAACCAAAGTATACCCTAATCTACGTGCGTGGCAAGAACAGCTTAGAATGCAGAAAACGGGTAGAGCAAGCTAAACACTATTGTCAACGACAAAATTGGGCGACAATAGTTGTTTCCGAATCGGTCAGCGATTGCGCTCCGCGCACTGGCGAAGCCAATCGCAGTAACTTAAATACGCTCTATTTCCAGCAAGCCTTTAACTACTTTTACGATCGCAAGATAGAGAGGCTGATTTGCTGGTCGAGATGAAGCCAGCAAAATCTTAGCCACCCTGGTTCGGCATAGAGGATTGTCAGTATTAAGTATTAATGAACTGTAATTTAGCTACATGAAGTTCTAGTTAAGACTACTAGAAGATAACCGATGAATTTTACTTCGCTAGCTCAAAGGCAGATAAACCTAGATTACAAAGTATATATACCTTCTCACACAAACATATAGTTAATAACAATGAAAACCAAAGTACTTTTGATCGAAACCGACCCCGCTATTGCTCTTGGATTACCCGAATTAATCGAAAGGAGTCATTCCGAAATCACCGTCGATGTAGCTACTAATTACCAGGATGGGTTGTCTCAAGCCGTCAATTCAAAACCAGACTTAGTTTTGATGGACTTGAATCAAGGAGAAGGATTGAGCTTGGCAGAAAAAATCAAACAGGCAATTCCTAATATCAAGATCTTATTTCTTTCTGCTACTCTAAACAGCCAAAAGGATTTAATTTCTCTAATTGCCGATGGCTACAATGGCTTCTGCCTCAAGGGAATTGAGGTTGACGAACTAATCGACGCTATCAAAGCCACACAAAAAGATACTGATAGCATCTATTTAGATTCTAGAATTCTTAGCGACCTAAGAAAACAGGTTAGCCGCTTGAAAAACATCACTGAAGAAAGCAACGAAGAGATTGCTAAAATCTTGAACGAATTTACCAAAAGACAAAGGGATGTTTTAAAACTACTCATCCAGGGAAAAGATGAAGTTGAGATAAGTAAGCTATTGGGAATTACTTACTATACGGTTCGCTCACACCTAAGTGCCATTAGAAACAAACTAGTTGCGGGAAGCAAATCGGAAGTAATTGCTAAGTGCTGGAGTACGGGTTTGGCTTACGAACTTTGAACGAAGGCAGAGGGCAGAGGGCAGAAGGCACAATCGAAAGGGGATTCTAACCTACCAGCGATTGGACAAAGAACTTATCTACGTATGCGCCAAAATTTTCGATTTGGCGGGGGCTTTAAACCCAAAACAAAAATAAACAAGAAACCTACATGCGGGTTTATGCCCGAATGGGTGTAAGTCCTTTGCGCTTTTCCCTTCCAAGGCTTACGAACTGTAGTTTCTTTGTGCTGACTTTACTTTACGCTTATTGGAAATAGCGATCGCTTTACCAGCTTGGTTCAACTCTTCAATCAGCCTTTGAGTTTCGGGTTGAGCTGCTACTGCGGATGACTCTAATTCTTCTGGTAGGGGCAATAATCTTGCTGCTGCTTCTATTCTCTTGTCAAGCTCATTAGTAATCCAGTCTTTATCCGCCTTTGGCGGTAAGGCAGAAGTTCGAGGGCAGGAGGCAGAAGGTTGGTTAATCGGCGAAGTCTCGCTTCTTTTGCCTTCTTTTGGTTTTGATACTTTATCTTCTATACTTTGCTTTTGTTTAGATGAAGACTGAATATTTTTCTCTTGATTCCTTCTGCCTTCTGCCATCTGCCTCCTGCCTTCTTCTTGTAATTTTTCACACCGAGTAATTAGTTGAGCTTTAATCGATTTGCCCCATAGCTTTTCTGACTGTTTTGCCCTCTGCTTATCCTGTTGCGAAATAGGTATTTTTAATTTGTAGGGAAATAGGGCTTCTTTAGCATTGCCGTAAGCAGGTGAAGTGATGACGCATTTTCCTTCTGGGAAGCGGAGAATCTCATCTGAAGTTATCAAAGGCTTTTTGTGGATTTGTTCGCTCCAGTTAACCGAGCGAGAGCCATGTCTGCCCATCGATCTGCCTGTAGAACGATTCTTAAGTACAATCTCAGTTTCTCCGTAACGTTTGGAGTAGATATCTGCTGTTTCGACATCCCCTGGGTTAAATAATACATGGGTTGAGAGAGCAGAAGCGATCGCCTTGCCTTTTTGAATTCCATAAGCCTCATAAAGCTGATTTAAACTCTGGATGCCAATCATCGGCACTCCGCCATTACTACGGTATTCATTGACGTAGTTTACCGTGCGATCGAGGTAAATTGAGGTGAATTCATCGAGGGAGTAGACATAGGGGCAGTCTCTTTTTTCTGCTAAGTTTTCGACGATACACAGATGTATGTTGGTAGCGAGTAGAGGAGCAAGTATCGATCTGCGTTTATCGTCTAGTTTAAATACCGTAAGCTGCTTTCGCTTTTGCTTGAGGGGGATCGTACTCTTGCCGATAAAGGCTCTGAGGAGATCTTTTTGGATAAAAGCACTGTAGGTAGTCTCCGCAGTAGCTTTAATTCCCGCTACTGTCTTCTCTGCATCCTTACTCGATAAGAAAGTAGCAAAGGTAGCTGCAATCCAGGGATCTAAGCGATGTTCGTCTTCACGGTAAACTGCATATTCCAAACGCTGAATAAACTGAGGCAGGCGAGCTAAGGCATAAACCATAGCTAGATCTGGATATTCACTTGATTTGGCAAGCTGTAACAGTCCTTTAGCAAGCATCGCCCCATTCTGCTGAAAAAACGAATCTCCCTTACTGTTTTTAGCTCCTGGCGTATTTTGAATAATTATCTGACCGATTTCCCCTGCCATCGTTGCATCCTGGGGACTTTTCATAAAGTCGAGGGGATTAATTACACCACTATAAGGTTCGCCTGGAGCAAATACCTGGACGCTATAGCCATAGCGAGTAGCTAATGCCGTGTGTAGCTCCATCTGGTCGCCCTTTTTGTCGTAAATCATTACGGGCAATCCCTGTTGATAGGCACTTTCCAACACGCGATCGATTACCGAAAAGGTTTTTCCCGAACCAGGTGCGCCAATGACCAAGATGCCTCGTTCGGCTTGAGGAAACCAGACTGTAGGAGAAGCCCCCAGCATCGTCTGCCAACTCGCACCAATTTTTCTGAGTTTTCCTTTAAACCAGTACTTAGGCGTACCACTCCAGAGAGTGCAGGGCTGACATTTACCCTGTCTGACACTTTCTATCTGCTTTAAAGCCTTTTTACTTGCCTGTAGCTTGTCACCGTTATTAGCAAACCGACCGCTAGTGATTCTGTTGGGTTTTTTACCTAGAAATAAGGATACCAGTAGTAAAAAGACCATGATACCCATCATCGATAGAGCATCGGGGTTATTCAATACTGACAAAACATCATCAAGACTATTAGAAGTAGTTGATGTTTTAGCTGTGGCTGTAGCTGTAGTTTCCCGATTAAGATTTTTCATTTTTATTGTATTAAGAAGGTATTTTCCCGACACCCTACCCTCACCATTTTTTAGTCACTAACCGATAACTAAAACCTGGCTATCGCCCCTAGTTCTAGGCAAATTTTTACTGTTCGATAAATATTAAAATGGTTGAATCTAAAACTAGAAAAAGTAAAACAGCGTCAGCAGATTCTGAGTTTGAAATTGATGGAGAACTATTAGACCCCAAACATAATGAAGCTCGTCCTCCCTCTCTGCCCTATGGTATTGTCATTAACGATCGCCCTGCGGGAATTTTAATTCCAGAGGAACAATTAGAACGAGCCAACTGGTATCAACAGGATCTCGAACTAACTACCATAGACCTCACCGAACCAGTAACGGGATTACTATTAGACCAAGTTCGCTTACTGGTACTGGCAACTACCCCTGAATATGTGCGTTGGAAAAACGACGAAGATAATTTGGGTGACAAAGCTGGTACGATTGTTGCTCTCTATGAAGAATATCGAGCCAAACTCAACAAGAAAACTCAGGATGTTTGTTCAAAACACGCCATGATGTTTCTCGATAAGAGCGATCGCCCCCTGCACGAAGTTCCCATTGTTGTCACCTTCAAAAACGTTTCCCTGTGGTCGTTTAAGTCGGCAAAAGAAGAACATTACCGCAAATTAGAGAAGGTATTTGCCAAATATACTAATCAGCCTTTTAGCAGTAAAAGCGACAAATGGCGTTCTCTAGGTGTGCTTTATACTAAATTTAAAGCAGTCAAAGAAGGCAAAGGTAGCAATAAATCTTTCTGCTGTAAAACCGATAAGATTGTCGAGCCAACCCTCAGTAATTTTCCTCGCCTATTTCTCGGTAAAACCGAACGTAAACGAGAAATTTGGCAAATCCACGACACTATTACGGGATTTGAATCGAGCGATAAACTATCCCTAAAGGATACCGCTTCGCATATAGCTACTGGTGATGAATCTACTTTTGAAGTATTGCCACCTGCTAATGAGCAAAGCAACGATTGCGCCCTAAAGGATACCGCTTCGCATAAAGCTAGCCGTAGGCATCGCCTTTCAACGCGCAAGATCGAGCAGGTTGAAGATGATGAAGATGACTTCGAGCTAGATGACGACGATTTTCTCGATGATGACTTCGATGATTAGAACCACTCGCGTCCAATTATTCCAGTTATTAATTGGAATATAGAAGGTAAAGCAAACAATCCTACTACCCCGACTCTAAACCAATTAGCAAAAATAGCTGCTTTTTTATGGGGTCGGGGAATTTTTTTCTTATTTTTATTTCTCATGGCTTTGTTGACTATCAAATTGCTGTCTATAGATTAAAAGCAAACTAAGTCAGATTAAATTGCCATATCTACCCGATCTCCTCCTCAAACCAAATCAATAGTTTTAACTAGGTTTTTTCTAAATTGTCACAATTCTCAACCGTGAATGAACACCAAATATCTATCCCCTGCTGCTAAAAAGATTTTTCTTAAGTACAAAAGACGCGATCGTCAAAACCTCCCCAATGCTTTTTATAGCCAGAAAGAAACGGAAATATTAATCGAGCAATATCGTCAAAAGCAATCTGTCCGAGTAAGAACTATTAATGCTAAATATCGCCCGATTGCCGATGCAGAACAACTAAGGAGATTACTAAATCCCTTGATTGGGGCAGTTAAAAAAATTGGTATCGATACAGAAACTACAGGTTTAGATCCGCACCTCAACAAAGTTCGCTTAGTACAAATTGCTGTTGCCAAGCATCCCGTGTTTATTATCGATCTAGCAACCATAGAAAAGAACGAATTAACTCCCCTCAGACAACTTCTAGCTAGCGATTGTCTCAAAATCGGACATAACTTAAAATTCGATCTGATGATGTTGGCAACTGCGGGAATAAATCTCGCGCCACCTTACTTCGATACCTATCTGGGATATAAAGTACTGACTGCTGGACTGAAAAAAACCAGCACCTTAGAAATGGTTGCTCGTAAGCTATTAAAGGTAAAGCTTAATAAATCTGCCCAAACCAGCGATTTTAGCCAAAATATTACTAAGGAACAGCTACAGTATGCTGCTAATGACGCTGCTGTTTTGCTGCCTCTACACAAAAAGCTGGATCGCCAAATTACCAAAGCCAAACTGACCGATACGGCTCAAACAGAGTTTGATTGTCTGAATGCAGTAGCACAGATGGAGCTTAATGGTGTTCGGTTAGATTTAGATAAGTGGCAGCTACTCAAACAGGATTTGCTACGACAACAGGCTGAATTAGAAAAGAAATTACAGGCACATCTAATTAAAAGCGATCGCCCTTCGGGCAGTGGCTTCGCCAATCGCTCTGACAATACTCTACTAACTAAATTAGGCAGCAACATTAATCTTTCTTCTCCCAAACAGGTAGTAGTCGCTTTTAACCGATTGGGAATTGATGTCAAATCGACTAATGTTAGAGAATTGATTCCTTTGGCTCAAGATTATCCTGTCATTAGATGGCTATTAGAGTACCGCAGCCTGACAACTATAATTAATACTTTTAGTGTTGGTTTACCCCAATCTGTTCATCCCGTAACTAAAAGAATACAGGGTCATTGGTGGCAAATGGGGGCAAGATCGGGTAGATTTAGCTGTCGAGAACCCAATCTTACCAATATTCCTCACGATCCCCAGACTAGACAGTGCTTTACTGCTGCTCCTGGCAACGTCATCATTAAAGCCGATTACAGTCAGATCGAACTGCGATTGATGGCAAAAGCAAGTGGCGACCAACCTATGATTGATGCCTATCGTCAAGGAGAAGACTTACACAGGTTAACCGCCTCATTTCTATTCGATCGCGCGATCGAAGATATTGAAGACAATGAGCGCAAGTTAGGCAAAATAGTCAATTTTGGACTTATTTACGGTATGGGAGTAGCTAAATTTTGTTTGACTACTGCTAAGAAACACAATATTTATCTATCTAAGTCTGAGGCTGGTCAGTTTCGTCAAAAGTTTTTCTTACTCTACAAAGGTGTTGCAGCTTATCATCAGCGAATTCGACGGGGGTGGCAAGCAGATTCTAGGGTTAGTTACAGTCTCGATGGTAGGCGTAGAGTCTGGAGTAAACGTACTAAGCCGACACTAAACGAACTACTCAATCATCCCATCCAGGGAACAAATGCCACTATTATCAAACGGGCGATCGCTCTATTGGATTCTACTTTGTTAGTGAAAGTGCCAGAGATTAAATTGATTTTGGTAGTACACGATGAAATAGTCCTTGAAGTACCTCAAGAGTTAGCTGATAACGCTGCTCGATGTTTGTCAGATTGTGCCGTTGAAGCTGCACAACCCATTCTCAACCCGATTCCTGTTGAAGTTGAGGTAAAGGTTTTAAATAGTTGGGGAGATTGAATATTCTAATAAATTTGACATTAAATTCTGCTTCTAAAAGACGGGCGATCGCTTTATCTTTATTGTGAGTATTGCTAAAGATAATGCCATTGACTCCACACTATAGATTGGAATTGTCAAAAATATCGCGACCAAGCCCGAAACAATTCTCGACCTGGTACGCTTTGTATAGCTGCTGCCAATTTAACAATTTTGGGTAAAAAATGTGTATTTAGCAATTTTTTTGCCATCAAATACAAACACAGTTCTAAGCTCATGGAAGCTACAGCTATGAGAAAGACCCGTAGATATTAGCTTTTCTTGATACCCAATTAAAACTAAGGCTGATGAAGAAGTATTGAGAAATTTTCTAAGACAATCACTTTTGATTAAAACACCAGAACTATTATCTGTAGATATCTCAGTAATTTGAACAACTTTTGACTCGTCTACCCAACTAGTCTGACCATCCCATTTCAAGTTACCAAAGTTAATAAAATCTGGTGTAGGGACTTTTAAACTTGGAATATATTCCTCTTCACTGCAATCATATTCCCAGTCACTGCCTCTAAGTAATGAAATTACTGTTACCTTAGCTTTCTCTGTACCTGGCAGTTCGCATTCTAAGGATAACTCTCCAGTTTCAAAACGCTCAGTACAAGATATGGTATTTGGGTATTCTCCTATCAATAATCGATAATCTTGAGGTTGATATCTCGACATATCCGCAGAAAATTGAGTGGAAGATAATTCTTTTTTAATAGTTTTGATATCAGTGATAGGAACTAACGCAGTTTGGATCACTGTTTTTAATTTTCGATAGGGATACTCTGCGTTAGCTTCGTTAGAAATGACTTTTTTTAACGAACAATCAAGTGCAAGATGAAACCATTCTTCTCCTTGGTCATCGGTAATTTGTATTATTTGTTCCAGCTCAGGAAAATCTTGTAATGCTATCCACTCATCATGGGTTGAATTATAATCCTTATCGAAGCTGTAATTAACAGGTTTGTACCATTCCGCTTGAAAACTGAATTTAATAGAAAAAGCCCGTAAATCAGTAGGGTCAATATCTCTTATATCGATACCTTGTAATCTTGGAAGAGAAGTTTTATTTTCCCATGAATTTATTTTTCTAGGCACCCAATCTGCTAAAATCCCTGCTAAACGCTGTAACAAAATCCAATAATATTTCTTGCCAAGTCGTTCAGCCCAAGTTGGTTTTCCTCTTCCTCCTCCATATTTGCCTAGAAGATATAGATCGTACTTAAAGCACTTTTCATCAATACCTGGATAACCTAATTCCGAAACACTTTTTACAAACCAACGATGGATTTGCTGCTGATTTATTTCTACGGATTCCAAATCATAATGCCTAAGAACACTAGAACCTAAAACGTATTTAGCAAAATCAGTTCCACCAAATCCACCAGGAAATTCGTCCAGATTCATGTTTCGCTTAAAAGCATCTTTTTCTCTTAAATGAGTGATGTTTTTCTCTGATGGAATCTGAATAGGTTGGCTGTTGTAGGGTGGTCTGAACTTCCTATCATCAATAGTTTGATCTAATAATTTGCGACTATAAGCTAATTCCATAATTAGCCTTAACCAGTCACGAACAAGAGCATTTTCAGGGACGTTATCTGTATCAAAAACTAAAGTGTAAATTGTGTTAGCAAGTTCTTGAAGTAAAAAATTATCACCCACCAGCAAGATTGAACTATAAGCAGATAAAGCAACCCTTTCTAAAACATAATCATCATCAACATCGAGAAATCTAATCAAGTTGATTTCGATAACCCCTGGATGACTAATAAAAAGTCTGGTTAAACCTTTAGTTGCCCTATCTCGAACTCGCCTATCTGAAGCAGCACAACACCAACTTAAAAATAATGCCCATAAGCAACTAGTTTCTTCGCTAAATGAAGATAAATCTGCTTTGAGTGACCATTCAATTAAACGCCAAGCACCTTTTTTGTTCTCAAAATCTTTATAAAGTAAGTAACACCAAAATGGATCTCTAGTTGTTAAATCTTGTTTATCTAATAACTCATCAATAAATTTTGCATTAAGTGGATGGCTAGGAATTACAGCAACTCCAAAAAGCGAGTCGAATATTATTGAACAACAATTAGGATTTGATAAACCTTCTTCAACCAACTCTCTAGTTTTGGCAGAAAAGCTATCAATAGCACGCCATTGAAATCCAGAACTAATGCTAGGTAATAGTTGTTTGTAACGATCTATTTTGTGAATAATGTCAGTCAGTTCGATTTTAAATTTCTCAGGCAAAATAATCGATAATGCTTCTAACAAACCTTTATTTTCCTGAAAAGTTTCATCAGAAATATCTGGAATAATGATATCGCTTACTTCATGAGCCGATTCTATTCCATTTAATTTAGTTATATTAAGTTGAGAAACTTCAATTTCTTCTAATAAAAATAAAGCAATTAAAAAGTCTGCTATACGCTCAAATGTGAAGCGACAAAACCACTGTCCTAGCGCAAGAGGTCTACTTTTTTGTTCAATTAGCGCAATTAGCCCTTCTTTTTCTAATTGAATGAATAGAGAGCGATCGCTATCATCCACAGAAAATATCTGGTCAACAATTGCTAATGCTGTTTCTCTGGGGAGTATTCTAGTTTTTTCTTCAGCCATTTTTTTAGCCAAAGCATTGACAGCTTTAGTAACCTTGTCATCTCGTTGATCGTAGCGACAAACTCCTGCTATTCGCTTATTTTTTTCCTCTAGCAATAAGCGTAAAACATCAGTAAATCCAAGACTACCAAGGGGTATCGCTCTAGACTCTAAACCTTCAATAGCTTGGCAAACTAAATGTAGAAATAAAGGATTGGCAAACTCTGGTTGTAATAATGGCGTGGTAGGGGAGTCTAACCCATAATGTTCAAAGAATTGCTTGATTGCATCAAATTCTCGTCCCAGAAAACCGTTATGTTCAAATTCTACCCATTCATTTCTATCTTCAAATACTTCATCTAGATAAGTATCACGGCACGAAACACATAATTTTAATCTCGGAAAGTTAGTAATTTGTTGACGCAAAGGTTCAAGCCACGATGTTTTCCACCTATGTCTTTTTGGTGATTCATTAAGTGCATCAATATAAATTATGGCAGGTTTTTCAGTTGCTTCTGCTGCGCAATCAATCATTCCCCAGAGTTCATCCCTATTAATATTGCTAGATAACCCTAGTTTATTAACAATAATTTTCCAAGGTTCATCTCCAGTAAAATCTTCACCATAAAATATCAAACATATTTGTCCTGTATGGTTAATATGTAAGGCATGATCTACAATAGCGTGAGTTTTACCAACTCCAGCACAACCGCGAAGCAACATAAACTGGCTTTGAGGTAAAAGAAATTCTGAGCTATTTGTCCATCGAGCAATTTTATGTAACCATTTGGTCAAATCGCGAGTAGTATCCAATTTAGCAGCAGGAAAAGCACATTGATATTCGGCTTGGAATTGTCTAAATTGAGGATTATCTACATTTTCACCATGCTCTTCTTCCAGTTCATTGAGAAATATTTCTTCTGCTTGTACCGTATTTTCTATTAAATTATTAATTTGTGAAATTACTGTCTGTAAATCCGTAGAAAATTGAGAATAGATAGTTTGACTCAAAATTGACTTGATTAGAGTAAGTTTGCTTGTAATCTCATTAACTATTAAACGGCTGCTTTTTGATAAATCATTGGCATTTTTGACGTGACTGTGCCATCTTTCAATATTTTTATCGAATTCTTCTAAATATCTATCTGTTTGTTTTCTCCAAGTATCCTGAATAGCAAAAGCTTCTAAAGCATCAAAAGCAGGAACGTTGACAGAAAGTTTTGGGGAATAACGTTTACCTGCTTGAGTTTCTGCATCAGCTAGTCGTTTTTGAAGCCAATCTGTAGTCATTACTTCACTATCAAACCAGTAGCGACGTAAACCTCCTTCGCTATCGACAGCAAGTAAGTAATCTCTGAGTACAGTCTCAGTCCAAAATTCGATGGAAAGATTAATATTATTAAATTCTAAGTTGGCTAATTGTTCCCTTTTCCATTCCTCAAGTTTTTCAGTTTGACTTTTTCCTCGTTTTCCTTCAGATTTTTTCCCAGTAGGATCGAATGGGATGCAGTAAATGTATCGGGTAAGTTCAGGATGATTTTTCACTGCTGCTGTCAGTGACTTTTTCATTTGCTTGAATTGAGACGTTTCTAATTTATCAAAATATTTACATTGAAGTCCCCACTTGTTGTCATTTGGCAAAATCCATAGTGCTTCAACTCCACCGTCTCCACCAGCACCTCGAAAACGCTGAAATTTACTATTTTCAGGTAGTTGAAAATTATGAATCGAATTATTAGATAATCGGTGAAATATTTGACAGCATAATTCTTCAAATGAGTCAGTTACTCCGCTACCGTAGCGACGAATATGTTGAAAGTTTATTTCTGGCATTATTGTTTGGGACACAAAATTAAATTTTAACTTTCTTTATTTGTGATTATCAGCTCTCAAGATGATGTCCTAGAAACTCAAAAACGCTTAAACAAAAACCTTCTTTATCCAGCTTCAAGATGATGCCCTTGATATTCAAATAATTCCTGCCGAACCACAGCATATTCACTCTTATCTTCTGAAGCAGCGGGACGCGCATAATAAGCCTTGTTGCGAATCGCCTGTAAATCCTCAGCATCGCGAATTGAGGCTTTTTTTAACTGAGACAACTGAGCTATCAATCTCTCGATAGTTACTGTAGGGGTAACCCCAGCTTCCTGCCTCTCTTCATCGCTCAGGTTACAGTAAAACTCTTCAGCGCATCGGGTTACGGCGTTTGCTATCTCAACTGGGGTCGAACCCTGATATCCCCTAAGTAAACGATACCAATCTCGCTCCGACCAGGGATCTCGTCCATCGGCAAACTGAGAGGGAAAATATTTACCCAGATGAATTAAGAAAATGTCTCTAATTGCTCCCCTGTGAGGTAAATCGACAAACCAAATCCCGCCATCATCAAACCTACGCTTAATCTCAGAGGGCAGTAGTTGGATGCGGTTAACTGTAGCAATCATCAGCGCATTGCTAGTATGCTCCTGCATCCAGGTTAACAATCGTTGAGATAATCGACGGCTCGCTCCTCCTTCCGACCAGCCCGTAAATCCCTTATCAAAATCATCGGCTAAAATTACGCAGTTATCCAGACAGTCAGCTACTTCTAATATCTGAGCTAGTGCCTTGTCAGGATTGTGCGCTCCCAACACATTACCCCAAGACAATCCCAACAGAGGATAGCCTAATGCTTTGGCAGCGAGCTTGGCACACAGACTTTTTCCCGTTCCAGGAGGACCCATTAGAAGCATTCCTTTTGGTGGTCTGAGATTATATTGCTTTGCTCCAGATTCATTAAGCTTGACTACTACCTCATGAAGATATTTTTGCAGTAGATCGTTACCCCCTGCACTTTTGACATCGGGTTCGGCAAAGAACTCCAATCCTATCCCCCGCCAGCAGTTTATTTTATGTTCTAAAATCTTGTCTACCAAACTATTGATATCAGCATCAGAATGCTTTTGTAATAACAGCTCAATTTCTCCCCTCGACAAGCCTTGTAGAGCCGTTACCAGTTTTTGCCAAGCTAATTTCTCTGTTATTTCCTCTCGAACAAAGCAAGTTCTTACCAGAGTTTCAACTTCAGTGCGATCGGGTAGAGGAATTTTCAAGATTGGGATTTGAGCAGCAAGCCTGCTGCCGAATTGAAGATATTCCCCTAATAAAACAATATAAACAGAGCGGTTGCTAAGAGCATATTTGCGATTTAAGTTAGCGATTAAGGCTTCTCTTTCTCTTATTATCTCTACGGGTAATTCCTCATAATCACATAAGTCATCTAGCAAATATATCCCCTCGGCAACATTATCAGATTGTAAGAGAAACTTGAGTATGTAATTTGCCTCTGCTGTTTTTTTTGTTTCCAGAATTGAACTGAGCTTAATATTTTCTTGCCGATCTATCTCTACTTTTTGTAGGTTTTCATAGCCAGAATTACAATAAAAAACTGGGACATTTGATTTATTGTCAAATCTAGCAAAATGTCGAAACAGTATATCAATATCAATCGGCTTAATCTCTATCGCTGTAATGGTTGAATTTAATTCAATTCGCTTTATCCAGTGTTTTGAATGCATTTTAATTTAAGTATAAAAATATTCTTTTATCTAATAAAATATCAGAGCTGATTTGAAATTACTATTCCTAAAAATAACTATTAGAATTATCGTTTTCGACTATAAAACTAGTTTTGCTTTGAGATTGATAAAAATTAAACAGTCAAGGTAAAATAATGTTTTCTCTTTTATTCTTGACCTTTGAGCCAGCTCTTTAGTTTTCATTTCAATACGTGACTAATAAATTTATTGATGCGCTTATCAGCGCGTATTTAGAAAAATAAATTGAATTAAGGAGTTTAATTATGGCTACAGCTAGTCGTAGAACTGCAAGATCTGCTAGTAAAAATGGTGCTAGTAGCAATGGCAAAAGTAAGGCTAAAACTACTAGAACATCAACCAATGTTACACCCCAAAAGCTTGCCGATACTTTAATTGCTGCTGCTCAGAAAAAGTTTGGCGTAAAACTCGATACAAGGGAGGAAAGAATCGGCAAAAAGGTTGGTTATGCCACTAGAGAACGCTTGGGAAAGAATCTCCTGGGATTGGCTAAAGATGACTTTAGTTGGGATACTTGGAATAAAATCTTTGCCAAAATATTTGGCGAACCTACTGCTCTCAAATATTCCCCTGAAGTCGTGGCTCAAGCAATGGCAATTATCTATCATGATGTCCCAACCGAACCCGAAGCAGCAGTTCAAGCTCTCATCGATTACAACGACCGTTCCCTAGAAGAGCGCAATCGACGCGAGCGAGAAGAACGGGAGAAGGATGACGATTTAAATGACATTGAAGAATTACTCGATGATGACGATGAATTGGACGATGAGTCTGAAGATTTAGATTTTGTCGATGAAGCCGAAGATGAGGATCTAGAAGACTTCGAGGATGACGAACTCGATGATTTTGACGAAGAGTAATCTCTGACAAGTCGGTTCGACCGATGGTCAATTTAGTTCTAGCTATTTATTTTTATTTTTATAGCTAGAACTAGTTTTTACCCACAACACGATTGATTGAATAAATCTTTCTGCATCGCCTCGATCGCCTTTTTAGACAATGGCACTGGCTGCTGTTGATTGAAGGCGATCGCTATCTCTACAATCCTTTGTAGATATTCAGGAGATTTACGAGCAATTTCTGCCTGACGATACCATTGCCATAACCGATCTTGTCTTTGTCTGAAGGCTGTCCAATCAAACCACAACATTTTTCTTTCTGCTGTAGAGAGAATAGTTTGCTCGACCATGTGTTCTATTCGTTGCTGAGTAAGTTCATCTTTACCAAGAGCAATAGCAAACCTCAACCACTCCTCTTTAATTGGTAGATAGGGCTTGCTCCCTAATAACTGCTCGTTCCAATCCTTACCCGTTAAGGGACGTACCCTCAAACTACTTTGAAGCTGTTTGGCAATTCGCCAGGACATTTCTTCTCCTGGGCGATCGCCATCTAGAGCGAGAATTATCTTTGCTCCCTGTTGAAAAGCATTAGTTAATACGGTTATAGGTATACTACCAGCACCATCAATTGAGATGTAAATCGTTCTACCGTAAATAGAATTTCCTCTCAAGGCTGCTAGAGAAATGGCATCAATAGGAGACTCTACCAAAAATATTCTGTAGACCATACCTTCACCAATACCAAAAAAGAACCAGCCTTCATTACGCTTAGTTCCTGGAGTTAATAACTTGAGGTCGCCAGAAGTACTCCTCAAACTAGCACCTACCGCTTCACCTAGCTGGAACTTACTAGCTATGGCATAACGAAAGAACATCGCATTACTACGACTATCGGCATCAATTAAGCCCTGTCTATGTAGAGAATCTATTAGAAAACTAGGCAGTCCTCGACGGTCGATTAAGTAATTTTTTACATTTTGCCATTTTTGGCGATCGCGACGATTACATCTTGCTGGCTTTTCTGGTACTTTTACCTTTGCTGGCACAACTTTGTCAGATCTTCTAAATGGAAAATCTACGGGTTTACCCCAAAGAAAATCCATGGCAGTAACAAAATCACACTGCATTACGTGTGTTACCAAGCTTATCGCACCTCCACCTCCAGTTTGCGCCAAGTGATCGTAGAAAACACCGCGACTGGGATCGATAGAAATAGCACAACCACTAATACGCCACTTCTTTTTATCTTGGCGATCGCGTTCCATCCCCAAACGCTGGGCGACTTCTTCAAGATCGAATTGACGTACTTCATCAATCACTTCTGGAGGATAGAGTAGTGTTTTGGTATTTATTTCAGAACCCATTATTGAACCGCCCTTGCCACATTCATTGAAAGGGAAGCCAGTGCTTCGGTATCATCTGTACTAATAGCCAGTAAAAATGAACTTACCTGTATCCCAAGCTGGGCATCCTTTAGAGCTGATTTTATGGGTGTTCCCCTTCTAACTAAGCTAATAGCTCGATTAACTTTATCTTCAGTCCCATCATCAAGATCTAATATTCCTTGTCTAACTACTCGCTGCCAACCAAAATATAGATCGTGAGCTTTGAGCGCATTTTCTACACGCTCATCATCTTCACGACTTGCTTTTTTAGCTAGCAACGGCACAGAAGGTACTTTGGTGAGATAGACAGACAAGTCCTCATTGGGATCTATCAGACTTGCTGTTTCTGTAGTATGAGGTACAGTATTAGCTGGCTCTTCAAATTTTGATTCAACTTGTGGATTCTTATTTAAATCTGGAATTATGGCTGCTGAACGATCTATAGCTTTGGGTTCTTCTATTGTTCGATCGTCATCACTACTTTTAGTCGTAGAAGGAACACTTGGGAATTTCTGTAGAATCTTATTTTCCCTGTATCCCTCGCGACGCAATATTGATTTATCTATTGTTTTCTTCGGTAACTCCGTTTCTACTAAAGCTTTTTTATCGGCACCATCCTTCTGCCCTCTGCCTACATGCGGACGAAGCGTCCTTTGTGCCTCCTGCCTTCGTTCAACATCCTGCTTGACAAAAGAAAATTGCTCTAAAGCCATCTCTGCTAAGGATGAAATTACCGCTATGTCAACATCAACAGATTGAGCAGACTCTACTACACTTAAATCTCCATTTCTCACCTTAGCAACAAAACGCTTAACCTTAGTTACTACTGGATCGTTTGGTTTGGTAAATCCGCGATCGATTGCCAGCTTCAGTCCACGTTCTACATCATTGAGATTAGCAGCACGCCCGTAACTAACTTTGATGACCTGGCGATCGCTATTAGCTATCCTGTTGCGAATTTGAGGCGTAATCTTAATTCCTAAATTAGCAACGCTATTACTATGGTTAATTTGGAAATTGTAAACGCGACTCAACCCTTTGGCATCGACCGTTTTAGCCACCAGATTAGTGATTTTTGCAGTTGTCGCCCCTGGAAAATCAATTTCTTCAATCGGCAACAGAAAGATAGTTTGAGCCGTACCCGAAGCAATAGGAAAATCAGTGTTGTAAACCACACGCGACGCATCTCCCAAGGCAATATAGGAAATCGCCTCATCCGTAGTCGAAAAATCAATTACCGCAATTCTGCCTGGATTGACAGAGACGTTTATGCCATTAGCGATCGCCGTTTCTTGACCGACCTGCTCGTAGTTTAGACTTGCTACTACAGTTGATTCGGCTGCCAGTACCGATGCTTGAGCGAGTAACACTCCACTTATCGCAGCAGTGCTAGCTGCTAATAAGGGCAGGTAAAAAGTTAAATTGGGTAGCTTAAATGATTTTGAGAATTTCATTTGCCTAAAAAAATATATATAAATTAATTGAATAAAAAATTAAATACCTAAGAAGATCCAGTTATCGCGTCGAAAACTGAAGAATGGAACTGGACCAATAAAATAGGGCGTGCAGCCTAAATCGACGACTGGAGACTTGGCACAAAAACGAAAAAAGATGGCTGTTTCAACGCTATCGGTAGTCTCATCCGTTCCCCAAATAGCAAACTTAAATGCCTTGCCAAAAGGATGGCGACCTGTAGGCTCTTTGCCACAGTTAATAGCTCCTAATACCCCATGCCCGCCTTTAACTCCCCAAGGGCGATCGGGACAGATGTTCCCCGATTGGGGATCGCGCCCTTCAATCCACTGCACTCCCTCGGTAGGCAACCGCCAGTCGCTGCCAAAATTTTCGATATCGTCTAATTCAATATAGGGACAGCGAGAACCTGCGGTGCAGGGAACGTTAAAGCCTTCTTCGTAACTCCCACTGACGGTTCGTTGGCGATTACTCTCAGCATCACCCCAAACCGCATCAATCCGCATTACTGGCATAGCGATACTCGATAGGGGATTAGGCATCTGACTCAGGGCAACTTTAGATAATGCGGGAACGTCATTTACCCCTGCATTTGACCAGCCTGCAAATTCTTTTAACGCCGTATCTTCTAAACCAGGGATATCGTCGATACTGTATTGAGATAGGTCAACTTTTCCCAATTTAAGCTCCTTAGCCACAAGATCGCTCTCTACTAGAGAATCTATACTGGTATCTTCATAACCACTGCCGATTCTAGTTTCCACTAATTTGGCAATTGGTTCGACTTCACTAACCTGCTGTTGACCCAATCCTGGTACTGCCTCGACCAATTCTCCTAAAGATTGCTCTTTAGCTAGCTCGAAAGCAGATAGAGCGATATCATTAGTCTCAACTTCTGTAAGAACGGCAATTTCACCAATACTTAATTCCTGTGCTGCAAAACCTTCTTCCACATCCCCCAGTTTGAGAATATCGACTAGAGAATCACCTGCTACCCACTCCCGCGAGAGATCGTAGCCAGCATAAGAATTAAATTCCGTGCCGATGCTTCCTCCTTCTTGAATCGGAGGGAAATCTTCCAAAGTAATGTTGTCCCAGTCAGGCAAACTTACCTGTCCCACTAAGCGATCGCCATCAACTACATTTTCAGTAATACTTTTATCATTCCAATAGTCAGCAGCCCTTACCTGAGTTGTTGGTGCTGCGAACATTGTTACAGTAGTTAAGGCTGTAATTAATAATTTAGTGTTTTTTGAATATCTAGAAATTTGACTCATTGCTTTATTCTTTAAAAATACTTATTCCACGTACCGACGCTCGCTAGGCGATCGCACCCACAAAGTGCAAAAACCCCTTTTTGTTTCCCGCCCCTCCAAACGCAGCAGCACCCA
>JADEXJ010000379.1 GCA_015207195.1 Pleurocapsales cyanobacterium LEGE 10410 | reverse complement strand
CTGTAGGGGCGACACAAGAGAGGCAAAAGCAAGCCAGAAGTGAGATTGAGTAAAGTAGTCTCCCAAAAGATGAGAGACTATTCTCAATAACCTTTTTTGTTGAAAACGTAATGATTCAACTACCTGAATTATATAGCAAGCACCTCAAAAAACAATTTAGTTATTCTCAGTATCTAATCTTGGTAATTCTAATTAACCTACTTCAAGATTTGCACACAGTAAGATTAGAAGAATTAGCCCGTCGTTTTCCTGTACCGATTCAATTGAGAAGCAGAGTCAAAAAAATACAGCGATTTTTATCTTTGGCTCAATTTGATATCAAGACCCTGTGGTTTCCGATTTTAGAATCATGGATAAAAAGTGAGTGTCAATTAAACAAAACAATTTATTTGGCAATCGATCGTAGTCAATGGAGAGCCATAAATTTGCTAATGGTTAGTCTAATTTATGATAATCGAGCTATTCCTGTCTATTTTTTCCTGTTACCCAAGAAAGGAAATAGCAATTTAGCACAGCAAAAGCAAGTTTTAGAACCAGCATTAAGACTTTTAAAAGATTATCAGATTGTGGTGTTGGGAGATAGAGAATTCTGCGGTGTCGAATTAGCTCAATGGCTGTCACAGCAGAAAAAAGTCTATTTGAGCCTCAGATTAAAAAAGAACGAATATGTAGAATTAGAAGCACAAATTTGGTTTCAATTATCTGACTTGGGATTAGAACCAGGAATGGCTTGTTATTATCAAGGAATTAAAGTTACTAAAACCAAAGGTTTCTCTGGATTTAATTTAGCTGCCAAATATAAAAGAAACTATAAAAATAAATCAAGCAAAGAACCTTGGTATATTCTAACCAACCTAGACAATCTGTCGGCAGCTACTGATGCTTACGCTAAACGAATGGGTATCGAAGAAATGTTTCGGGATTTGAAATTGGGTGGCTATAATTTAGAAATTACTCAGGTTAGCGATCGCCGCTTAATTTCTACAATTATTTTGATTACTCTTGCTTACTTTATTTCTATTTTATCAGGGCAGTTTATTAAACAAAAAGGTGTAGCCAAATATGTAACTCGCCCCACTGAATCTCACCGATTTTATCGAAGACATAGTAGTTTTGCTATTGGTTTACATGGTCAAAACTGGAGTGAGTCAAATACATTTTTCCAAGATGTTGTTCGAGAGTTGCTCCGTTTTTCCACTGCCAAAAATGATTATTATCGCCAGGGTATGAGGGCTAAATCCTTGATTCAGCAAGCTCTGTGATTGTTTGTGTCGCCCCCGCAG
>JADEXJ010000119.1 GCA_015207195.1 Pleurocapsales cyanobacterium LEGE 10410 | reverse complement strand
TCCAAAAACCTCCAAAAGGGTTGATACGCTAATTAAAATAGCGATAGATTTAATCAATCCCAAGCATCTTCGTAACTGGTTTGCCCACTGCTGTTATTGTCCCTCATAAACTTGCAAACCGCTGTATCTATTTCAGTTTGTTCTGTTGCTGGCACATTTATCAGGGGTAATTTAACGCTAAAGGTAGCTCCTTGACCTTCCCCTGGACTCGATACTGCTACTGTACCTTCATGCAGTTCGGTCAAGTAGCGTACTATCGCTAGACCTAAACCCAATCCGCCGTACTGTCTGGTACTATCACTTTGAGCCTGACTGAAGCGATCGAATACATAAGGTAAAAATTGAGGCTCAATTCCCTGTCCTGTATCTTCAACTTTAATCTGAGCGTAAGAATCAACACGCTCTAGTTTGACTGTTATTCGTCCACCTTCAGGAGTAAACTTAATTGCATTGGAAACTAAATTCCAGACTACTTGCTGTAAACGACCTGCATCTCCTAAAACTTGAAGAGTATTCGATTCATAAATTGTTTCTATCTGAATTGATTTGGCTTCTGCTGCTAAGTTCGTTGTCGTCAGTGCCGATCTAATGATTGATTCTAGATTCAGTGGATTTTTGTTAAGGTTTAATTGACCCCGCAAAATCCGTGAAACATCTAATAAATCTTCAATCAGTTGTGCCTGTAACCTAGCATTACGTCCGATGATTTCAATTCCCATCGCTGTTTTTTCTGGATCTAATTTGCCAGCAGCCAGCATTTGCGACCATCCTAAAATGGGATTTAGAGGGGTACGTAATTCGTGGGAAACAATTGCCAAAAATTCATCTTTCAACTGGTTAGCTTGAATTAAATCTTCAGTCTGTTGTCGTAATCTTTCTTCCAGTTCTTTAATACGGTTGATATTAGTATTCGTACCGTACCACTTAATAATATCGCCCCGTTCGTTTCGTAAAGGTCTGGCTCTAGCCAAAAACCAATTATATTTGCCACCGATACCGCGCAAACGCGCTTCAATGTTGTATTGTGTTCCCGACTCAATTGCTCTATTCCAAGTTTTTCTAACTCTGGCTAAATCGTCTGGGTGAACTACTGTCGCCCAACCGTCCGCCTGCATTTGTTCTAGGGTGACTCCTGTGTATTCTTGCCAACGCTGATTGATATAGTCAATCTCACCCTCTGGCGTAGCCGTCCAAATTTGTTGGGGAATAATCTCGGTAATCAGTCTCAGTTCATATTCGCTTTGCTGTAGAGCCTGTTTGCTCTTCTCGCGATCGCTAATATCAATCCCAGAAGGAATTATGTATTCTATCTCACCCCGAGCATCGAATAAGGGAACGAGAGCAAAGTCGATGATGATATAGTTTTCTTCACTCAGGCGAAGTTCCACGTCATAACGAACTGCTTCTCCTGTTTTAGCTCGCTCAATAGCAGCATTTAAGCGTGCTTGGCTTTCCGTAGAATAAGACCACCAGTAGGCTTCGGCAAAAGGTTTCCCTAAAACATCTTCTGGCTGTAAATTGGCTGCTTGTAGTGCGGTAAGATTGGCTTCTAGTAAGATACCTTCGGGGCTTAATACGCCGATAAAGCTATACAGACTATCTAAAACCCGTCTCAGATGCTGTTCATTGCGACGCAGTTTTTCTTCTGCTTGTTTGCGATCGCTGATGTCGAGATTAATCCCGCTAAAGCTGACTGGTTCGCTGTTTTCATTACGAGTTACGCTACCCACACCCAAGATCCAGCGAATTCCTTTTTGGGGATGAACGATCCGAAATTCAAACTTTAATTCCGCCGTTGGATCCCCCAGGACTCTAGCTAATTCTCGATTAGTAGCTGCTACGTCTTCTGGATAGAGAAAGCTCGTCCAGGTGGCAATAGTTGACTCAGCTTTAGGGTCGAATCCATATAAATCGTAGCTTTCTGGCGACCAAATAATTTTACCCGTAGCAATGTCCCAATTCCAAGAGGCTGCTTTGGCACTGGATAATGCTAGGGTTAGCAACTGCTCTTTTTTAGCTAGTTCTTGCTCGGATTTTTTTACAGGGGTGATATCTTTAGAAATACCAATAATTCCTAAAATATTACCCGTATCGTCCCGCCAGGGATATTTATTGGTCAGTAGCGATCGCGTCTTCGCGGAAAAATCAACTTGTTCTTCAAAAGAAATCATCTTATTTTCAGCAATTACCTGGCGATCGACCTCCAAAATTGCCTTGGCAATCTCAGAACCAAACAAAGTGCGATCGTCTCGACCTAATATCTCTTCGACGGTCATTCCCAGCCAATTAGCAGCAGACTGATTGACGGTTACGTAGCGTCCCTGACAATCTTTAACAAAAATTGCATCGGCAGAACCCTCGATTACGGATTTTAAGATACTGTTAGTATTTGTTAATTCCACTTCAATTTGTTTGCGATTGGTAATATCTCTGGCGATACCTACTATCTGCTGTACAGAACCATCTGCGGTATGGCTGTAGACGCGATCTTGACTGCAAAACCACCGCCATTTACCGTTTTTATGGCGCATTCTATATTCAAACTTACATATTTCATCCTGTTCGGAGTTATGAAGACTTGATATATGAGCGGGGAATCGAGCAAAGTCATCGGGGTGCATCACTTGAGTCACAAAATTAGGCTCTAACTCTGATATTTCTTGAGGGGTATAGCCTAATGAATCATGAGCCTGGGAATTGACATAGACATTGCGATGAGCGATCGCATCATAAAGATATATAATTCCTGGAAGAGAATCTACCAGTTGTTCTTTAGTTGCAATTTGAAACGTTTGTTCTTCACCTATTCGATCTAAAGCTTTAGATATAATTCCCGTTCCAACATCTTTAGTAACATCGATAAAACTTACCTCTACTCCATAAAGCTCGTTACTGTTGACTTTAATTAGAGGCAAAGTGTCGATTGAGATCCAAACCAAGTCTCCATTGGGCTTATAAAACCCCATAATTACATCAGAACAAGGTTGACCCGTTCTAATTGAAACTATCGCTGGATAGGATTCAGTCGGAAAAACAGAACCGTCTTCGTGAATCGTTTGCCAGGGTGGATCGAAAGAAGAAGCCCCAATCAATTGCTTGGCAGTATAGCCTAAAATGTTTTCTGCTTCGACATTACAACTTTGAATAGTTCCATCGGCTAGGTGAAATATTACTCCGACTGCTGCTGTTGAGTTGGAAGTGCGGTTGGGACTCGTCTTCATTTAATGGAGATGCTTTTGCTTGAATTTAGATGTTGTCTTCAGTATTGTTAAATTTGGATTGATTTTGAGGCTCTTGTGAGTATTATTCTATATCTTAGGCATTATATCCTACGGCATATAACCAGTATTTTTAACGTTCTTAAGATAGTTTTTATTTAATAGAAAATTTGCTATCAAGCTGGATTACCAACTTGTATAGCATAAAAAACTCATTCTTATGAAGATATTTATCCTAGATACTATGTAAATCCCAACACGCTAGAGCTAAATGAGAACTATCCAAAATCAAATATTGAATAGCTCAACAGTTCTCAGAAATTGTTCTAAATCCCAAGGTTTATAAAGTAATCTTTCTGCACCAGCTTCTTTAGCCTGTTGGCAACTAACGTCTTGATTAGCAGTCATCAATAGAACGGGAATTAATGGTAGATCTTGATGGTTACGCAAGCGATCAATTACCTCATAGCCATTTATCCCAGGCATCATCAAGTCTAAAACAATTAGGTCTGGCTTGACTGCTTCTGTTTGTATCAAAGCTAGAGCAGTTTCTCCACTTTCGGCAGTATTTACTTGATACCCTTGGGTTTCTAAAACAAACTGCGCTAAGAATATATTATCTGCTACGTCATCTACGACTAAAATACGCTTAGTCTGTCGTTCGGTTACTAAAGACATTAAAAAAATTGATTTTATTATATTTACAATTCTATGAGTCTTATTTCCGAGCGACTTCCGTTAAAAGGCGTATAAATGACGATAGAGCTTAGAGGGGATGTCTTTACAATTGGGTAAAAAGATTATTTTCTAAACCTGTTCTTCAACTAAGTATAGCGATCGCTACTAAGATTGTATTAACTGAAGAATTGAGATAACTTTTGAGTGGCGATCAAAGGCTAAAAGCTAAGGAGCTAAAAGCCTGACTGCCTGAGACATTTGAGTGAAATCGTTCAATGAAGATGGTTGCAATAATCGATAGTAGTCGAAGCAACATATTCCTCTCTATTAGAGGGGAGTACATTAACGACATTAAAGCTAGTCCAAAAGCTGACTGCCTGACACATTTCACTAAAACCTAATCAAGCACGACATTTCAATTCGCGAATTCTACTGAACCAAATGGCATCCGTTGTATTGTTTTTTAGCTTCTTGAACGGCGCTAACGCGCCAACGCTGCGAAGCAGCTTTGAGCCGATAGGCTCTGTGTCGCTTCAAGTCGAGAAAGGGCTTGCCCGCATCTGACCCGCCCAACGCGCTGCATCGCTTTCTTGGAAGAAAAACAAGGTTGAGGGTCTCTAGAGAGCAAAGGAACAGAAGGAAACAAAACACGACCTTTATGGAGAAAGGACTTGTCCGCATCTACTCCTTTAAGCCATCGTAAGCCAATTTTAAGATAGCTCAGACCACGTTTCCAATGTGGATCTACTCTTTGTCTGAGTCCTTCAAGTTGTACAGCCATGCCTTGAGTGGTAGCCCTAAAGGATTCCCTACGGTCAGGGCAGAAGTTAGAACAAACAAAGTTTCTGTATTTTCATTTATTTGAGAGAAAAGATTCAAGTCGACCGTTCACTTTTGAAAATTGGTATTAGAATAAATCCCATAGATTTAAACTCGTTTGGCTTTATTGGAAGGCAATTTAATATTCTTGGCTAAGTTGAAAAAAGATAGGGTTTGAATCATCATCCAGGTTAAATCGATCTCCCACCACTCTAAACCGTGACGAGCAGAATACTGAAAAGCATGGTGGTTGTTGTGCCAGCCTTCGCCAAAGGTGAGTAGTGCTACCCACCAACAGTTGAGGGAAGTATCATGAGATTCATAACTTTTGTAGCCGAATTTATGAGTCGCGCTGTTGACAAACCAGGTACAGTGAAAGACTACCACCAAACGCACAAAAACTCCCCAGACAACGAAGGGCAACCCACCCAGATAATATAAAAACAAGGCGAGGACAAGCTGTATCGGAATCATGCCATGTTGACAAAATTGATAAAAGCGATCGCCCGAAATGTCTTTGGTGTAGCGGGGAATTTTTTCGTTGGCTGGGTTTTGACATAACATCCAGCCAAGATGACTCCAGTAGAAACCCTTGAGAGAATTGTGAGGGTCGGATTCTAAGTCTGAATATTGATGATGAACCCGATGTAGTCCGACCCAATCTATCGGACCACCTTGACCTGCAAGAGTACCGCAGAAAATTAGAATATATTCGACTAATTTGGGGACTTCAAAGCTGCGATGGGAAACTAAACGATGAAATCCGAGGGTTATACCCACTCCTGCGGTAATAACGTATAGCAGGAAAGCCACCCCCAAAGCAGAAAGATTAAAATTACTGGGAAATAGGGCAAACAAGGCTGCAAAGTGAATTACGCCCATGTAAATAATCGTTCCCCAAGCAGGAGGAATTTTTTCCGTTCTAGCAATCATTTAAAAACCTAAACTTTGACTTTGTGCAATTGGTGTAATGTGTCAAACAAATCTGGAAGACACAAACTTTAAAGTAAAAACTTTGTTTTACCTGCTGCCGTTTTCAATGCTGTTCGATAAAATTGTCCGAGATTTATCATAGCGTACCGATAGCAAGATAAACTGCGAAAACGTTCTGGCGATATATCTTTGGAAAACAAAACTGGGCATCACATCAAAAATATGAAAACTAATCATCTACTATGGTCAGCAGAAAAAGCACTAATACCGATTTTTTCTGGTATTGACGCTCAGGTCAAGCAAAATCTGAAAAAAGTTCTGTCGGCTTTGCGCGACTGCCGTGTTGGGGTGCAGCATTTTCAGAGCGTTAGTGGCTATGGACATGACGATTTGGGTCGAGAAACACTAGATCTGGTGTTTGCTCAAGTTATGCAGGCTGAAGCTGCTGCGGTGAGGGTACAGTTTGTTTCTGGTACTCATGCGATCGCCTGTGCCTTGTACGGCATACTCCGTCCAGGTGATGAGATGCTAGCGGTGGCTGGCGCACCCTATGACACCCTGGAAGAAGTAATCGGTTTGCGGGGCAATAATCAAGGTTCTCTAAAAGATTTTAAGATCGATTATCGTCAGTTAGATTTAACCAA
This sequence comes from Pleurocapsales cyanobacterium LEGE 10410, assembly GCA_015207195.1. Lineage (GTDB taxonomy): Bacteria > Cyanobacteriota > Cyanobacteriia > Cyanobacteriales > Xenococcaceae > Waterburya. The sequence goes on along the minus strand of JADEXJ010000119.1, from coordinate 13,267 downwards.
CGAGGGTACAATCGACTGGTCAGCCTTAAGTAACGCAGTTACTCGTAAGACTCGCTTGGTATTGATTCAACGCTCCTGTGGTTATTCTTGGCGACAGAGTTTATCGATCGAAGATATTGCTAGAATTGTCGAGTCAGTTAAACGACAAAACCCCAACACGGTCTGTTTTGTGGACAATTGCTACGGGGAATTTGTTAGCGATCGCGAACCGACAGGGGTAGGGGCAGATCTGATGGCTGGCTCGTTGATCAAAAATCCTGGGGGAACTATCGTCACCGCGGGGGGATACATAGCAGGTTCTGCCGAACTAGTAGAACAAGCAGCCTGTCGTTTGACTGCACCAGGTATTGGTAGTAGTGGCGGAGCAACTTTTAATCAGAATCGCCTGATGTTTCAAGGATTATTCCTTGCCCCCCAGATGGTAGGAGAAGCAATTAAAGGTAGTCATCTGATTGCCTATGTGTTTGAGCAGTTGGGATATCCCGTCAATCCTTTACCCTTAGAACCCCGTCGAGATATTATTCAAGCAGTTCAATTGGGTTCTCCAGAAAAACTGCTTGCTTTTTGCAGGGCGATCCAACAACATTCTCCCGTAGATTCTTATTTAGAACCCGTTCCCGCCGAAATGCCTGGGTATGCCAGTCAATTGGTGATGGCTGGAGGCACATTTATTGATGGCAGTACTTCTGAGTTTTCTGCCGATGGTCCATTACGCGAGCCTTATATTGCCTTTTGCCAAGGCGGAACCCACTGGACTCATATTGCGATCGCCCTAGAAGCAGCAGTTGCAGCAATAGTAAAGGAATAAATAGCTAAATCAAAGATAATTAACCAATCACTTCTGGTTTGTCTGTCTTGGGAGAAAACAACCCTAACATTGGTCCCAAGATTGCTCCTGCAACAAATCCTCCTGCGTGCGCCCAATAGGCTACGCCACCGCTTTCCATCCCCACGCTGGCGGTAACTTCAAAAGAGGTAATTCCGTTTAAAGCCTGTTCGAGAAACCAGAAGCCCAAGAAATATACCGCAGGTATTCTGAAGATGGGAAAAAAGAATCCTAGAGGAACTAAGGTCACAATTTTTGCTTGGGGAAACTTGAGAATATATGCTCCCATAACTCCAGCGATCGCTCCACTAGCACCCAAAGACGGGATCACAGACATCGCGGAAAAGAACCACTGAGCCAATACTGCTAAAACACCGCAAGAGAGATAAAACAAGAGAAATTTTGCTTTCCCTAGCTGTTCTTCAATATTATTGCCAAATATCCACAAGAAAAGCATATTAAAAGCAATATGAGTAAACCCTGCATGAAGAAACTGAGAGGTGATTGGGGTTATTGCTTCGGGAATGCCTTGATGTACGTTGATTCCGTTAAAGCTAGCAGTTAATTCTTTGGGAACTACGGCAAACAGATGAAAAAAGATATCTAGCTGAGTGGAATTTAGGCTTAGTTCGTAAACAAAAACCAGAATATTAATCGCAATTAAGATATAGGTAACATAAGGGGTAATTTTAATTGGGTTTTCGTCTTTTAAAGGAACCATTTGTTGCAGAATGAAAGATAGAAGAGTCGTAGGACAAACAAGTCTTTGCCCTACCAAGGTGTTTGTAGTTTGCAGTAACTTACGATCTGGTAGTTACCTGATTCGAGCAGGGTTGGTTTTGGGCGATCGCCGTAATATTAGATAAAGTGGTTTGGGTAATGTTGTTTAGAGCATTTTCGGTAAAGAAGGCTTGATGTCCCGTAATAATTACGTTGGGAAAAGTCAGCAATCTTTCAAAAACATCATCTTGAATTATTTCTCCCGACATGTCCTCAAAAAACATATTGCCTTCTCGTTCATAAACATCCAAAGCTAAATGACCAATTTGCTTTGACTTTAGCCCTTTGATTACTGCTTTAGTATCCACCAACCCACCGCGACTAGTATTAACCAGCATTACTCCAGATTTCATGATCGCGATCGCTCTGTCATCTATCAAATGATGTGTTTCGGGAGTTAGAGGACAATGTAAGCTGACAATATCCGCTCGTGCCAATAAATTCTCTAGAGAAACATATTCGCCGTACTTCTCGGCAAAATCGGCGTTAGGGTGCAGATCGTATGCCAGTACCTTACAGCCAAAACCGTGCAAAATTTTGCCTGTCAGACGACCGATTTTTCCTGTACCAACAATGCCGACGGTGCGATCGTGGAGATCGAAGCCTAGCAGTCCGTTTAGGGCAAAATTCCCTTCACGAACCCGATAATATGCTCGATGAATCTTACGGTTGAGAGTTAAAATTAGGGCGATCGTATGTTCGGCTACGGAATAGGGCGAATAGGCAGGAACTCTGACTACTCTAATACCCAATTCTCCAGCAGCCTCTAGATCGACGTTGTTGTATCCCGCGCATCGCAGGGCAATCAACTTGATTCCGTTTTGGTTTAGAGTTTCGATAATACTTCGGTCTAGACAATCATTGACGAAGGCACAAACTACTTCAAAGCCTTTAGCTAAAGCTACTGTCTGGTCATCCAAACGAGGTCTAAAAAACTTTAATTCGTGGTTGTGTTGCTGATTGTTTTGTTCTAGAAACAGCTTGTCGTAAGATTTAGAGCTAAATACTGCAACTTTCATGAATTGTCAATAATCGTTTAATTTGAGGTAATTCCTGCCGACTGTCGAGCCATTTCCATAAAAGTATCGTGACTGCTTCTGGCTTCTTCGCCTTTTGCGGGTTTTCTTTGGATATAAGTTCCATCGGGCTGCAACTCCCACGCTTGACGATTATCAGCTAACATTACCCCCAAAACTTCCTGCAAGTCGCCAAAAATTTCGGGGGATTCGATGGGAGTCACTGCTTCGACTCGGCGACTTAAATTACGTGTCATCCAGTCGGCACTACCGATATAAATTTCTTCTTTGCCCTCGTTATGAAAATAGAAAATACGAGAATGCTCTAAAAAACGTCCAATGATACTAATTACGCGAATTTTATCGCTCAATTCAGGTAAACCAGGACGCAAGCAGCAAATACCCCGAACAATTAAGTCTATTTCAACTCCTGCCTGACTCGCTTCATAAAGAGTTTGGATTACCTGCTGGTCTACTAAAGAATTCATTTTGGCGACGATGCGACCCGTTTTTCCCTGGCGACAATTCTCAGCTTCGCGGTTAATCATTTCTATCATGCGATCGCGTAGGCTGACAGGGGCAACCAATAATTTACGATAGGATTTTTGGCGAGAATAACCAGTCAAAAAGTTGAATAAATCAGTTAAATCTGCCCCCAACTCCTCACGACAGCTCAACAGACCTAAATCGGTATAAATTTTTGCTGTTTTAGGGTTATAGTTGCCTGTCCCTATATGAACATAACGGCGGATTTGCTCTTTTTCCTGTCGTACTACCAAAGTGATTTTGGTGTGGGTTTTTAACCCTGTTACGCCATAAACTACGTGTACCCCAGATTTTTCCAGCTTTCTTGCCCAAATAATATTGTTTTCTTCATCAAAACGCGCCTTAAGCTCTACTAATGCCACAACCTGTTTATCATTTTGGGCTGCTGCAATCAGGGCTTTAACAATTGGTGAGTCCCCAGAGGTACGATACAAGGTCATCTTGATTGCTAACACGTTGGGGTCGTAGGCTGCTTCGGGCACAAAACGCAATACCGTGCTGCTAAAGGAATGATAAGGATGATGAACCAACAGATCTCCGTGCCGAATAACGTTAAAAAAGTTTTCGCCTTCGTTGGCTTGTTCACCCTCTTGATCTTTGAGCCAGTTAAGACGGGATGGCAGCACAGAATTCCAGGAACGATCTTTTAATTCAGGTAAAGGTAATGCCAAAAAAGACATTAAATCTCCCAGACTTAGTAAACCCTCAATGTCGTAAACGTCGCTTTCTTCTAGGGCTAATTCATGAATGATAGTCGAACGGATCTCAGGGGGGACAGAGGCTTCAATTTCTAGCCGTACAGAAGAACCCCCAATACGCCGTTTTTGTAGTTCTTTTTCGATCGCCAGCAGTAAATCATCCGCCTCATCTTCTTCTACCGATAAGTCAGCGTTGCGAGTCACGCTAAAAGCATAAGACTCTAAAATATTCATTCCTGGAAATAAATACTCTAAATTATGAGTAACAATCTGTTCTATGGGTACACCCGTCCAAACCCCATGCTGTCCTCGATGCCGTTGTCTTAATTCTTCAGGTAAAGCTACGAAACGGTCTAATACCTTAGGAATTTTTACTCTGGCGAATAATTCATTTTCCATCGCGGGATTTTTTAGCACCACCGCTAGGTTCAAACTGAGATTGGAAATGTAGGGAAAAGGATGGGACGGATCTACCGCTAGAGGAGTCAGGACTGGAAAAATATAATCTTCAAAGAATTGATTGATATAGGTTCTCTGTTCCTGATTAAGATCCACGTAGTTCAAAAGATAAATTCCCGATTTGGTTAATTCTTTCCGCAGAACCTTCTCAAAATGCTGGTGCTGTTCCTGTATCATTGGAGTCAGCATTTCGGAGATCGCTGCTAACTGTTGTTTGGGTGTACGACCATCGGCAGATAGTTTAGTTACTCCTGCTGCCACCTGTTGTTTTAGTGCTGCTACCCTAACCATAAAAAATTCATCTAGATTAGAGCTAAAAATTGCCATAAACTTGAGACGTTCTAACAATGGTGTCCTTTTATCCAGTGCTTCTGCCAAAACCCGTCGGTTGAACTCTAACCAGCTTAATTCACGATTGAAGTAATATTTGGGATCGTCAAGAGCGATTGTCTGATCGATGGTTGTGCTACTAGTCATTTCGTTGCTCAGTTGCTTTTTGAGGATAGTTGTAGTCTTTAGTATTTCAGAAAAACTTTATCAAACTGCTTGGTTTTGATGCCGTTGCATCTATTTATAATATTATTTGCCTAATAAGAGTTGATTAAAAAATAAATGATTAATTAGCGATGGCTAATTTGATATAATAATTTTTCCTATAACCCAGAAAAATTTGAGGAGTGAGCCATTTATACGCCTCCTTTAGCCCGTTTGATCGAGCAGTTGCAGCTTCTACCAGGAGTAGGACCAAAAACAGCCCAGAGATTAGCTTTACACTTAATCAAGCGTCCTGAAAAAGAAGTCCATGCCTTAGCTCAAGCTTTAGTAGCAGCCAAACAACAGGTTGGTTTGTGTAAGGTTTGTTTTCATCTTTCTGCCGAACCCGTATGTTCTATTTGTAGCAACAAAAATCGCGATCGCTCTACGGTTTGTGTAGTGGCAGACTCTCGCGACACCATCGCCTTGGAAAAAACTAGAGAATATCGCGGTTTGTATCACGTCTTGGGGGGAGTAATTTCTCCTATGGACGGTATTGGACCAGAACAGCTTAATATTGAAGCTCTAGTTCGTAGAGTGACCAAAGAGCAAATAAAAGAAATAATTTTGGCTATTAGTCCTAGTGTGGAAGGAGAAACTACGACTTTATATATTAACGGACTTCTCAGACCTTTTACTAAGGTAACCAGAATTGCCTTTGGTTTGCCGATGGGGGGAGACTTGGAATATGCCGATGAGGTGACGTTAGCCAGAGCTTTAGAAGGTAGAAGAGAATTAGATTGATTGCTCGATTGTTGGGATGGCATTAGTAGTATTTTCTCAGTCAGAAGCATGATAACTGCGTCTGCTTGCCCGACAACTCGGTATCGTTATGACTATGGTATATTGATTAAGATTCGTAAAAATTATATAAACTGTAAACTAACACTGCCTGGCATTTAAAGAGATTAAAACTATGACTACAGAAGGATGTTTAAGAGTAGGGCAAGCAGCACCTGAATTTACAGCTACTGCTGTTTTCGATCAAGAATTCAAAACTATCAAACTATCTGACTATCGCGGTCAATATGTTGTCTTGTTTTTCTATCCTTTGGACTTTACTTTTGTTTGTCCAACTGAAATTATTGCTTTTAGCGATCGCTATCAAGACTTCAAGTCTCTCAGTACTGAAATTTTGGGCGTATCCGTAGACAGCGAATTTTCTCACCTAGCCTGGATGCAAACCGACCGTAAAGAAGGCGGTATTGGTGACATTGCCTATCCTTTAATTTCTGATATTAAAAAAGAAATTAGCAGCGATTATAATGTTCTCGATCCTGATGCTGGAGTAGCACTACGCGGACTATTCATCATCGATCCTGAAGGGATGATCCAACACTCAACTATTAATAACTTATCCTTTGGTCGTAGCGTAGACGAAACCTTACGCACGCTTAAGGCGATCCGCTACGTGCAGGCTAATCCTGACGAGGTATGTCCCGCAGGATGGCAAGAAGGCGATCAAACGATGAATCCCGATCCTGTTAAATCTAAGGTTTACTTTTCTTCCGTAAGTTAGGAATTGAATTTAGGAAAAAAGATCGAGAGGAGTCCGACAGACTCCTCTTTTTTGGGCTTTTAAAGCCTATTGCTGGTTAGCTTGTTCTGTAAGACAATTATGAGTTCTCAGAGTGGCTGCTGCTGCATAATCTCGATCGGCGGGGGTATCAGGATTAAATGATGCTCCTGCTTCTTGATATGGTGAAGCTACGCCACAATATGCGGACATAGTTTGAATGGTTTCTGCACCCCAGTGATCGTCAATGTCGGAGAAATCAGCAGGTTCTTGATTACTTGCCAGTTCGGGGGTCTCGCTTTGCTTCGTGTTGGCAAATTCAGCCAAATTTTGCAGTACGGTAATCAATTCCGCTCTGGTAACGGGGGCATCGGGTTTGAAGCTACCATCAGGATAGCCTTTGACAATCCCGTTTTCTTTTGCCCACTGAATTTTAGAAGCACTCCAACGAGAAGACTCAACATCAGGATAAGGTTGAGTTGGCACTGATGTTGCTGGTTCGAGATCGACGCTATCAACTGTTTCTAGTGCCTCATAAGCCATGGAAACCAATTGTTCTCTAGTCAACGACTCATCGGGACGAAAAGTCTCATCTTCAAAACCTGCAATAAAGCCCAAAGCTACAGCCTGTTCGATTTCGTCTCGGTAAATATCACCAGAGATATCGCTAAAATCAGCAGAACTTGCAGTAGTTTCAGTCGCAGCAGTGGGAACAGCATCTCCCGCAGCAGCGATCGCTGTCGGATTGCCACTAAAGTAGTAATGACCTAATACTTTACCCTCGTAGGCTTTTTTGGTGAATTCCCAGCCAGGGTTTAAATCGATCTGGAGATATTGACCATCTTCTGCCACCCCATTAGTTTGTCCCACAACCATTTTGGAGCCGTCATTGCGGTTTTGAGCTACTAGCTGAAGCTCATCTCCCACAGGAACAACATCAAGCCGATAATCTAGGCTGGTATCTTGTCCGTCAAAACGGATTGAATAGCCGTTGCTGTCGGTAGCACGACGACAGCTACCAGTAAAGTCAAAAGTCGTCCATAAAGGGTCAACAACTGTTGGTTCAGAGCCAGTTGTACTCCAGCACTCCTGTTTACCAGGAATTTGTTCTACTACCGCTAGGTTATAGCCAATTGCCCCAGCAGGTACTGCCACAGCTATGACTCGCTCATCGGGTACGGGTTCTTCATCAAACTGCGCCAAGGCAGGAAATAAAGGAGCTGTTAAGGCGATCGCTCCTGTTAAAATTGCTGTAAATTTTAACTTTTTCGATAATTTCATAGTATCTTTTGCGTGCTGTATCGATATGATTAAAGCTCAAAATTGCCATTTCGTCTTCCTTTATCAGAAATCACTTGGTATTGAGCGTTACAATAAATAAAGAATCGGATAATACGTAGGGGAAAACACTTATTCACCCTTACAGAGGTTTGATGAACTTAATGGCTAATTAGTTCCCGTCTGGGTAATTTTAATTGTTAATTTGTTCCAACGCTGCTAATGCTAGGGAACTGGCAACAATGGGGGCAGTGATTGCACGGAGAATGCGACTGCCCAAAGAAACGGGTTGATAGCCAATGGCGATCGCCGTCTGGATTTCTGTTTCCGTCCAGCCTCCTTCACACCCCGTAGCAATTACGATTTCTGACTGGGTTCGGTTTGGTAAACAACTCCAGAGAGTCGGCGCATTTCCTCTGGCAACACAGATATATTTGTCTTGCTTGGATGTAGCCTCAGCGATCGCTGAAATCAATTTCACTGGTTCAAAAACAGTCGGGACAATTTGCCGTTCTGACTGTTCTGCTGCTTCGGTAGCAATCTTACGCCAGCGTTGGACTTTGCTAGGACTAGGCTTGAGAATTGTGCGATCGCTAATTACAGGGATAAAATTACTCACGCCTAATTCGGTACAGCAGCGTATTACCTGTTCGTAACCGCTTCCTTTGGGTAGAGCAGTAATTAAAGTAAGAGCAACGGGTAATTCTGTTTTGATATTAATTGATTCGATTATTTCTGCTGAATTTTCTGCGATCTGAGCCAACCAGGAGTTGCCAGCACCATCAAGGACGATAAAGCGATCGCCCTTGTTCAATCGCAATACTCGAAATAGGTAGTGCTGTTGTTGAGCGTCTAAGGTGATTTGGTGTTTTTGTATTTGTTCTGGGTTAATTACTAAGCGGTAAGTCAATGATTGTTAGTTCCTAAAGCGATTGTCTTGAATGTCAAGTTGAATTCGTCTTTTGGTGCGATCGCTATGAATCAAATCCAATTCACCAACTCGCGCGTTCCCTAGCGGATTAAAAATCCGCGGGGTCGCTCGCCAATTCCAGGCACACTGGTTAGCAAACTCATTTTCTGTTTCCAGTCTTGGTTGATAGCGATCGCGATAGTGTTTATTCAATTAAATTATTTTTTTCCTGGTTTACAATACGGTACATATTTCCACGCTTTACCATAGAAATTTATAAAAATCGCTTATCCTGCATTACAGAACAGCGATCGCTTCCTACTGCTTCGCCTAGTAGCCTGTTAACTATTTTGAAATTGTTTCGTTTTCGTTTTATAGGTAATACCAATTCTCCATAAAGATGCACTAAATTAATTATGGTGACACGGTGAGGAAAAATGGGAAATAAATTTTAGGGGGATGGACTAGAGAAAACTTTTACCTGAAAATTGGGCAACGCTACAAAGCCTTTAACTCGACAGTCTAGGTTTTTCAGCCACGTAACTAGCTCGTGGTTGCTGTTGTGAAACACAATATAGTCTCGGTCGTCTAGCACAAAAGTGAGATGGTTACGTGGATTTTTTACCCGCATTGGCAAGTTTTGGCGAAAGCGTCGGTCTAGCAATTTTAGCAATCGGGCTGCTTTAGCTTCAGCTACTTCAAAAGCAAGTAAGGTATTGCGATCGCTTTTAAGCTGCCCTTGAAATTCTGCAAGGTTGTTAAACTGTCGTCTGCCTAATGTTCCTTGAGTCGGATATAGCAATGCTGCAATTCCATCGACAAAGTTTTGGCGGTTGAGAGCAAAATAACGCCAATCACCATAGGCATATTGCATCAATTTCCCTTCCTCGTCAGGCAAAACCAGTCTTGAGTGGTAGCCGTAGTCAATTACGTAAACGGTAACGGGAGCGATAGGAGCGGTTGGGGGAATAATGAAGGTAGGAGAACTTAACACGATCAATCCCACAACAACTAAAAATAGAAGTAAGAAAGCAAGTATTTTCAGGCGGGGCGAGAAGATTCGATTATGTCCGAACAAGTTCATGGCTATTTGTCACCGATAAAAGTAACCTGAGAGAAGCGATCGCAACCCATCCAGTTAATGACATTAAATTTGCTTATGCAGTATAGGCAGCATTGTAACCAAGAGCAACATCTACTGTTTTAGATCGAGTGTACAAAACTGGTCGTCAAGTGACAGAGGATTTTAAGCAAACGATGAAAATTGTCTTTGATGATTACTTGCCACAATGGAATTACACTGCTCAACCACAAGGAGCATAATTCTGGAGCTTATTTAATTCTCGTTCCTTAGAAGCTTAGAACATCAAGGCAGTTGCGATCGCCAAATTATTATTTTGGGCGTTGCACAGTTAAAATATGATAAACAGGATTGACTATGCAATGTCCTCGATTGGACAGCAGTAAATTCGCATCAAGTAGGGGTCTTAAAATGGATACGGGCGCATTCGCGCCCAGTGCCTCGCAGAGCGAGGTCAGATGCTTACACATCGTGGCGATCGCTCACAGTTAACGTTTAGTAAGTTATGGTCAGTGGTTAGAGGCTGGGAATGCTTTTTATACATTACGGATGGATGGAAAGTTTATCCTTTTGCATGAATAGTAGACTAATCTATTTTACAAATCCCGCAAACTATTTTCGGCTGAAGTATCTGGCGATACGGGTTGACTGTTGCTAGAAGGCTCGATGATCGGTTGATTCGGCTGAAGTTTTGGGAACCGAAATTGACTAGAAGGAATTTGTCGATCTACTTGGGCGTTACGCAAAGCTTTTTGTGCTTTATTCAAGCTATCCATAGCGACGTTGTAGCTGGTATCATCTCCCTGCTGGAAAAATAGTTCTGAGGCTTTCTGAAAATCTGCTACCGCCCCTTCAAAGTTCCTTTGGTAGTAACGAATTGCCCCGCGATTGTGATAGGACTTACCATAATCGGGATCGATTTTAATTGCTCGGTTATAGTCTGATAAAGCTCCTGCAATATCATCTAAATCTTCCCGCACTAGACCACGATTGACATACGACCAAGGATCGATCGGGTTAATCCGTAGCGCATGATTGTAGTCTTCTAATGCTTGCTGTCTGTTGCCCAATCGATAGTTAGCCAAACCACGACTAAAGTAAGCTAAAGAAAAGTTGGGATTAACGGCGATCGCTTGATCGTAATTGGCGATCGCCGAATCGAGATCTCTTTGGGTATAGTCGATTAAGCCCTGATAATACACTGCCAAAGCATTGTTAGGGTTTTCTTGGGCTGCCTCAATTAGATAATCATTTGCTCGATAAGTATCTCCACTTTGGAGTAGCTCAATTCCTTCTACATATTTTTTGGTCGCCTCAACATCGACTTCTGCTTCTGGTTCGTCGGGTTTTCCTCCTTTCACAATCAAGTCATCATCGCTCAATCCTGCAATCTCTAAAGAGTTGCGAAAATTCTCAATCGGAATAGCTGCATTAAAACCCGTTTTCAGTGGTTCGGGAATACTAGAAGACTCATTTCTAACGCTACCAATTACATCCCCCTGTCCATGAACCCCAATTAAATTACCGCTAGTATCAAATACTGGTCCGCCACTCATGCCACGGCGAGTTAGTGCCTGATAGCGCATCGCATAACCCTCGGTCGCACCTTCACGAATACTAGTAATCATCCCTGTGGTAAATTCATGCTCGCGATTGGCATTAAGATCTACGGATAGGGGAAAGCCAGATACATAGACATTTGCTCCAGCAGAAGCATATTTTGAGTCGCCTAAGGTTGCTACCGAATAGGCTTGAGGAGATTTAAAAGTAACAACTGCTAGATCTAATCCCGTCTGTTGCTTCAGACTTTTGACACTACCAACTGAATGTTGCTCTGTTCCAGTTTTGACGATGTAACCTACATTGGGATTGGCAACGACATGATTGGCAGTAAGTACAGTATAAATATTATCTTGTTTGGCAATAATTACTCCCGACCCCCCAGGAACACCTAAAGTATTATCAATTTTCACCGTAGTTTCTCTGGCGATCGCTGCAATCTCCGTAGCAGTTTTTGCCGTAACGCTAGATTGAGTTACTAACAAGGTTGCGGTAACGGTTGTTCCAGTAACCATGCTGGCTACAAAACCAGAATTATAAAATAAACGATTCATGTTTTTATTAATTTAGTGATGCTTAGGATGAGAGCGAACCGCACTGTTTCAAGCTTTTGGTCTAAATTGACCGTTGGTCAATTTTCCTGGGCGATCGCTATGACTGCTTACAGCTATCTATTGCTATTGGGAGCATTTTTTTGAGGAGAAGCTGGTTGTGTCGTCTCGTCTAATTTTGACCCCACCTCAATATAAGGAATGGTCGTGACTGATTCATAATTTGATTGCAAGCCTTCTTCTCCTTTGCGCCAGGCAAAGAGATTGCTTAATGCCTGTATTCCATCTTGTCCAGGTTTTAAAGTGTAAACAATTCCTTCACAGGGTCCTTGATCCTGGCTGGCAACGCAAATAACCGATTGATTGTTGACTGTACCCAAAGTGACATATCTTAGCTTCTTATTTCTGCGATAGGTTTCCAAACGAGAACTGACTTCTTGACAACGCGCTTGGGGACTCCATCCCGCACCAGAAAAATGATCGCTGACCCATTTAATCCAAGGTTCGGGGTTTCCCTGGCGATTTTGATAGATGGTTGTGGGAACGTCCCCACTAGTATCGCAGCGGAAACCAGACTGAGTAATGGGTATTTGAGTTTCAGGAGACTGAGTAGGATTGGGGAACTGAGCCAAACTTGGTTCGGCGATCGCAGCTAGACAGCTTGCTACAGTAAAAGAGACTAAACTTATTTTATGTTTCATGGGCAATTACTAGATCCTCAGTGTATGTTTCACATCTAAATCATTTCGTCGATTAAAACACCGAACTGGGTCTCAAAATCAACTGAAATTTACTGATGTCCAACGTTTAATGTTAGCAAATCAGAATAATTATTGAAATAAGATGGTTTTTATCATAATACAAACATCGATTATGTCTACAATTGATAGTCTCTCAACTTTTAGCAAAAATAGAGATAAATACTAACAATCTAGTTTGACCAACCTTTTTGTGCTGATGTGGATTTAGAGATTGAAGCGCGATCGCAACACACAAAACTCGACCGATTATATTATAGTTCTCCAGAAGCGATATTTAAGATTAAAAAAAACAAGTTTTCAAATCTTATCTTTGTGGTTATATATCCAAAAGGAACATATTACGTCCGTATTTATGGGTATCAGGGCAGTGCCAACCCAGAATACAGTCTAATACTCAATGCCCCTGGTGCAGATGCCTATGAAGCTAATGAAACTATGGATACTGCCAGCGATTTGGGTGAAATTAGTGGTTTAAAGGTATACGAAAATCTGTCGGGCGATCGCGAAGGCGATCGCGATTGGTTTGCCTTCCACCACTAAATGGTTCGGGTGATTGGGCAGAAGAAGATGATACTAACAATACCGCCCAGCCTTGATAGCCATCACCTGTTTTTACATTAATATCTGACATTACGCAGTTTTGAGAGATTGCAGTTCAAGCATAGCGTGTTGCAAAGCTTGTATGTAAATACGACTCCGCAAAGCAAAATGATTCATTTTGTGTTTTATTTTCAAACATTCCAATTTAAAT
>JADEXJ010000378.1 GCA_015207195.1 Pleurocapsales cyanobacterium LEGE 10410 | reverse complement strand
GGGAAGTGCAATTAAATAAACATCCAATTGAAGTGTAAGGTAAAAAAAAGAGAAAAATTGATTGCTTTCCCGACATGAAATGGACAGAATCATATAAACAAATTTTGCGAGAAACAGCTAAAACACTTAAAGGGTCATCGAGAAGACGTTTTATGGCACAGATAGTCATGGAAGTAGGCTATGGAGGTCAATCAAAAGCAGAGAAAGAATTAGGTTGGAATCGTGGCACAGTTAGAAAAGGAATGTCTGAAGTAGAAAGTGGTATTTCCCAGATAGACAATTTTCATGCCAGAGGTCGAAAAAAAGTAGAGTGGCATTTACCGAATTTATTGTCGGATATCCAAAAAATCGTCGATTGCAATAGCCAAACCGACCCTAGCTTCAAAACAAAACGTTTATACACTCGTTTGAGTGCAAAACAAGTTAAAAAGGAATTAATCAGTCAGTTTGATTATAATGAGCAAGAATTGCCCAGTTATGAAACTATTCGTCAAAAACTCAATCAACTAGGATATTATCCACAGCGTGTTGCTAAGACTCAACCTCAAAAAAAATTGCCGAAACAGATGACATCTTTGAACAACTGTTTGAATTCAATCAATTAGCAGAAGAAACCGAATCAACTTTACGCATTTCGATGGATGCTAAGGCAGGAGTTAAAATTGGTTCTTTTTCTAGAGGAGGAAAAAATCGAGTTCCGACATTTGCTTCTGACCATGATTATCAACCTAAAAGCAAATTGACACCCTATGGCATTTTTCTTCCTGAGTTAGATGAGTTATTTTTTTATTTCACCGAATCGACAGTTACTGCGGACTTCATCGTTGACGTTCTTGAACAATGGTGGAATTCTGTTAAAGAAAGATTTACTCAGATTCGTACTTTACTTATCAATCAAGACAATGGTGGTGAAAATAGCTCTCGTAGAACTCAATTTATGAAACGATTAGTAGAATTTGCTCATCGTCACCAACTTCATATTCAGTTGGCTTATTATCCTCCCTACCATAGTAAATATAATCCTGTAGAAAGAACTTGGGCTATTTTAGAACATCATTGGAATGGAGCTATTTTAGATTCTGTGCAAACAGCACTCAATTTTGCGCAAACTATGACATGGAAGGGAATGCAGCCGAAGGTGGAGTTAATTCAGACCAATTATTCTACTGGTGTCAAACTTACTAAACAAGAGATGAAAGAAATTGAATCTCAGATTCAACGTTTACCGCATCTTCCTCATTGGTTTGTTGATATCTTTCCGAATTCTGAATAAGTTTGGATATTTTATTTTCTGTAGTTCCCT
>JADEXJ010000377.1 GCA_015207195.1 Pleurocapsales cyanobacterium LEGE 10410 | reverse complement strand
GAGCGAAGCGTCCTTTAGGCGTGGGATGAAAAAATCGAGGTTTGGCTATACTTTCTTATGCTCATATGATAGCATAAGGATATGTTAGTTTTAGAAATGAAGATTCAAGCAGCCAAAGTTCAATATCAGCGTATAGATGAAGCCATAAAAACGGCACAGTTCATACGCAACAAAGCTTTGCGTTATTGGATGGACAATAAAGGCGTAGGAAAATATCAGCTATCTGCGTACTGCAAAGTACTGGCTGCTGAGTTCCCTTTTGCTCATAAGTTGAATTCAATGGCAAGACAAAGTAGTGCAGATAGAGCTTGGGCTGCAATATCTCGTTTCTATACAAATTGCAAAAACAATATTCCTGGAAAAAAGGGATATCCAAAATTCAAAAAACACTCTCGCTCTGTAGAATACAAAACTACAGGCTGGAAGTTGTCCCAGAACAGGAAGCAGATAACCTTTACTGATAAAAATCATATCGGTAAAGTAAAGCTAAAGGGAACTCGTGACTTAAATTGGTATGACATCAAACAATTCAAACGAGTCCGAATAGTTAGACGTGCTGATGGTTATTATTGCCAGTTTTTAGTCGATACTGACAATCGAGAACAAGTTGAGCCATCTTATTCTGAGGTTGGCTTAGACGTTGGTTTAAACCACTTCTATACTGACGATAAAGGGAATCAAATTGAAAATCCTCGGTTTTATCGAGGGGGTGAAAAAGCTCTCAATCGATTAAATCGTCATAAGTCCAGGAAATACCGTAAGAATAAAAAACCGCAATCAAATAACTACCACAAGGCTAGAAAAAGATATGCCATTAAGCATCTCAAGATAAGTAGGCAGCGTAAAGATCATGCTGTAAAGTTGGCACGATGCGTAATCACATCTAACGATGTAGTCGCCTATGAAGACTTAAGGATTGCCAATATGGTGAAGAATCACAATTTAGCTAAGTCGATAACCGATGCTGGTTGGTATCAGTTTAGAGTGTGGCTAGAGTATTTTGGTTATAAGTTCGGCAAGGTAACAGTTGCCGTTCCACCTCAATATACCTCTGTCAACTGTTCTAGCTGTGGAGCAAAAGTCAACAAAGCACTAAGTACCAGAACTCATAAGTGTCAGTGTGGCTGCGTCTTAGACAGGGATGAAAACGCAGCACGAAACATACTCTTAATAGGATTAAGTACCGTAGGGCATACGGGATCTAAAGCTTGGGGAGACGAAACCGCTGTCGGGGCACAGCGTTAGCTTGTCTTGGTAAGTTTCTTCTGCGAACCAAGAATCCCACGGTTTCTAACCGTGTGGAGTGTCAA
>JADEXJ010000118.1 GCA_015207195.1 Pleurocapsales cyanobacterium LEGE 10410 | reverse complement strand
ATCGCACCAAAGATAATTCTACTTGTCCTTGTACTTCTAATACCTGGGCTAACAAATGACTCTCAAATCCGTCATCAATGGTGGCAATAATCTGCTCTGCCTCTGACAACGTGGCTGTTGCCTGCTGCCATTCTCCTAACCTCTGATAAATCAGGGCTAAATTGCGTAAGGCGATCGCCCTTAACCTCGGATTACCGCGCTCTTGTTCGATGGCAGTTTCTAATAACTTAATAGCTGCGGGATATCTATCCTGCTGGTAAAACTCTTTGGCTTGTTCGATTTGGCGACTGCTAGCCAAGGCGATCGACTGTGGCAACGCTAAACCGCAAACCAATGTACTTAAAAATAATAGTTTGTTTAATTGACTCATAATAATTATTAGTTAAGTAGGTAGGCACAATAATTTACAACACCCAAACATCTCCCTATCTTCCCATCTCCCTATTATGCGAAGCAGTCCCTACGGGATACCGTAAACATATATCCTTTAGGACTCCCCATCTCCCCATCTCCCTATCTCCCCATTATGCGAAGCAGTATCCTTTAGGACTCCCCAACGCCCCATCTCCCCAAGCTACTTAGTGGTCGTCGTCGATCTCGGAATGAATAGCAATTTGCCCTTACCATGGTTTAAATTTCAAAGAAAAATAAATTCCATTCTCCTGTAAACTATTGCCCTCGCTATCTAAATCTACTAAAGGAATGCCATAATCGATTCGAGCATCAAAATAATCGCCCTGTTGAACCCGCAAACCAATGCCAGTAGAGACTAAAGTGCTGGTATCAAAAGCCAGACCGTCAGAATTCCAAACTTTACCAAAATCGAGAAAAGGCGTTAACTGAATACTGGTGTTCCATTGTGGTATACGGGCAACGGTCACTCTAATTTCTGCCGAATTAAACGTGCCACTATCACCAAGTAAAACATCCTGACGATATCCCCGAACGCTAAACGCACCCCCCAAGCTAAACTGTTCTATAGGGACTAAAGGTCGATTTGATGTTTGCAAATCTAATCGTAGTAACAGAGTCAGATTAGGACTGAGCAGTTTGAGATATTGTGCCTGTCCGCGCCAGGTCAAGAAATTGCTATCGGGAATCGCATCGTCATTAATCGTAGCACCGAATAGGTCAACCCCCACCGTAAATTGCGATCGCAAAGCAAATACCTGACTAGCATTACGGGTAGTGTATTCTTGAAAAAAACGCAGCGCGCTAATATGGGTCTCTCCATCGGGTTCTGCACCCCGCGATTGAAAAGGCTCTTGTTTGAGCGTAATCGAAGAATCATTCCGAGAGAAACTAAAGCCCACAGCTAGGTCTTGGGTTGGTTTTCGTAACAAGGGTTGGCGATAGGTAAATTCGTAGTTGGTGTTTTCTGATTCGATATCAAACCGAGCAAAAGGGTCTTCAATAATCTGGCTGTCGGTATGGCTCAAACGAAAATTTAGCGTTCCCTGACGGGCATTAATCGGGATCGAGTAGTTGAGATCGTTGAGGGAGTTACTGCCGTCGGTATTGAGATAGGCGAGATTAAGGCGATCGCCCAATCCCGATACATTACGATGGGTTAATCTTAGCTGACGGCGATCTGTTCCCACACTGGGAGCGCGATAATTGTCATAGCTTAGAGTTAGATCGAAAGGATCGGCTTCTTGCAAATTCAACTCTAAAATACTGCTGCCGATAGTGCTTCCTGCGGTTAGTTCCGCAGCCAAGTTGGCGATCAAGGGGTTTAGCTGTAACAGTTGTAAAGCTTCGAGTAGCCTGTCTCGATTTATAGGTGCATTGGTAGCCTGTTGTAAACGGCTAAGAACATAGCCAGGATTTAATCTATTTAAACCTGTAATGTTTATTTCCGATACCGTCCCCTCAATTACTTCTATAGTGACCACGCCATCTGTCAATTTTTGTGGCGGGAGAAACGTTCCTGAAGTAATATAACCACTTTCAATATACAGTTGGTCTATTGCCTGTTGGGCTGCCAATAGTTCGGTAAAAGAAAGGCGACGTAGGGTATAAGGCTTTAGTACTTGAGCAAATTCGTCTGGAGTAAATACGGTGCTGCCAACGATCGCAAACTTATTGACCAACACGGTTGGGGATGTATTTTCGATCTTGGGAGTAATTTCTAAGGGTTTTTCTAGTTCGGGCAATATTTCTTCTATGGGGGGTAATACTTTTGGCTCTGATGGTTCTGGCTGAGGTGGTATCGGAACTAGGTTTGGTAGTGATTGCCCTTGTACTTGATTAGTTATTAATAACCAGTAAACAACAGCCAATAGATAGATTCTCTTTAAGCTAAATTGATAATTGAAAGCCGTTTTCATTAATACGTAGTGAGCTGAAATTTGAATAAATAACAATTCTGAATTTACAAAAAGCGACGAGGAAAGCCCATTTTTTATAAAGATGAGATGTTGTTGAGTAGTCTGTGCGCCGTTAATTGCAATTAACAATTAACAATTAACATAAAATCTCACTTCAGTTATGGGTGGGATAATCTTAAAATTAGCTTTGTTACTGCAATCGAGCCTGACAACTCGGATGAACCACTCCTGAATTTTGGGGAATAGTTTGAGACGCATTGGCAACTAACCAAACGCTACCGTCAGAGGTTGTTACCAAGCCTTGAGATTGTCGAACAGCAGGATAGCTAGTCTTCTTGCCTTGAGTTCGTTGACTAAGCTCTACGGCACCGTTCCTGCTAACTTCAAGCTCCGATTCATCTGCCCAGCCTACTACCCGATTGAGATTGCTCAAAGATTCTGCCGATGTTGGGGTTAAGCCACCTCTGCCCGTAATAATAAAGGAACTCCCACCAGCAACAGTTTCGTTTTCTACCCGACACAAATCTTGAGCTAAAATTGCCTCCGTATTGACTGGAACATCGGGTAACTGGAAGATCCCCGATGTAGGATCGACTTCAGGAGTATTAAAAGTAATCATGCCGTCAATCCCCAACTCTGAAGCAGCAGTAATTTCACTATCTGGTTCGAGAAAAAGTCCTTGGGTATTGATTTGAATATTACCTCCTTGTCCTGCTTCAGCGATCGCCGTAATGTCGCTATTGTTCAAGGCAGCAATAACATCGGAACTAAGATTGATATCGCCACCCGTGGATAATTCTGTGGCGTTGGTCGTGATTTGGCTGTTGTTACGCAACAAAATAGTACTGGCATTGTTGATGTTAATATTACCGCGATCGCCTGCTTGAGTTTCTGCGGTCAAGATACCATTGTCTAACAGTAAATTCCTGGTATTAATTTCTAGGTTTCCTGCGCTTCCCGTGCCAGAAGTTTGCGCACTTATTTGTCCGCCATGTTTGACCTCTAACTGTGGGGTAGTAATTCTGACATCTCCAGACACTCCAGTAGTCGAAGCACTAGCAACAATCGCACTAACAACAACATTACTGGGAGATTTACCCGCTATGTCAATCGATTCGGCAGCCTCGATCATCAGATTGCCCCCCGCTCCCGAACCAAAAGAAGTAGTTGTAATTATTCCTCCATCAGCGATCTTCAATTGATGAGTATCAATCGCTATCTTGCCAGCTTTGGCAGTGTTACCGCTGACTGTTCCGATGGCACTAGCACCGTTGATCTCAATCCCTAATCTGCCCAAGCCAAATAAATCTAATCCTCCTTCCCCCACCGCAACCACTCGGTTAACGGCAACATCTTCAGCCTCAATGGTAATGTCTCCTCCTGCTCCAGCCATAGTTGCAGTATCGGAAACAAATAGAGTAGATGCCGTAATTTGTCCCCCATCTTCCACGATTAACTGCTTGGTGGCGATCGCAATATCTCCTGCATCTCCCCCACCAACTGTATTAGAAGTGATAGAGCTACGCAACGGCACAATAATCCCAAACTGGGCTTCAACTGGTTCAATTAGACCAGGGATGTCCGTCGTCCCCGATACCCGCACCAAATTTGCTGCATCAATCGTAATATTTTCCCCAGATATATTACCAAAAGTATCTGAGGTAATTTTAGAACCGCCTGTTAAAATAATGTTCCTGCCCCACAAGCGAACTTCGCCACCACCCAAACCACTAGTATCAATCCTGCCCAGATTTGAAAGCTGAATATCGCCCAAGTTTTCTAGGGCTTCGTATCCTAGAACAAGATCTGATTTTGTTGCATCGAGACTAACTTGCGCTGCCTGCGCTACGCTGCCAAGTTCAATTTTTCCGCCAGAAGTAGCTAAATATCCCCCGTCTAGTACGATCTCTCCACCAACCAGAGTCAAATTCCTGCCTGGGGCTAGTTCTAACCCTCCAGAAATGCTAGTAGAATCCGCCAGCGTTCCCGAACGATTGACAATGCTGTCAGGATTTGCGCCAAATCTCAAACCAATCGGTCTATTAATGGTTAGCAAGGGTTGAGATGTAATATTTTTGGCGTTGAATTCTCCTTCGGGAAACAATAAGCTGTCGGCAGTAGTGGCGAAAAAAGACCCCCCAATATTTAGACTGGCATTTTCCCCAAACATAATTCCCGCAGGATTGATCAAAAATAAGTTGGCATTGCCGTTTGCCGAGATCGCCCCCTCGATATTAGATACATCTCCCCCCGTAACGCGAGAAAAGATATTCTCGATTTCCACTGCATTATTAAAGCTTGCCGAACCCCCATTAGGAATAGAAAACTCTCGAAAACTATGAAAGAGATTGCCTTCTCTGGGTTCGCCTCCCTCGATTATAAAGTCAATCTTGTTAGGACTATTGACAGTGGTGGCAAGAGTATTGTCAGATGTTACTTGGGCGGTGGCTTGGGGTATCGAGCAGAAGCTTGCCACCAAGAAGC
This sequence comes from Pleurocapsales cyanobacterium LEGE 10410, assembly GCA_015207195.1. Taxonomy (GTDB): domain Bacteria; phylum Cyanobacteriota; class Cyanobacteriia; order Cyanobacteriales; family Xenococcaceae; genus Waterburya. The sequence continues at coordinate 14,783 of JADEXJ010000118.1, read as the reverse complement.
TGTAATAGGCTAAAGTTTGGAATCGGGTCACGGATATCTCGTTCCTGCTAAATAGTCAGCATAGAATATTGACTATTGTTAGTCTATTACCTATTGAAGTTTTTGATAATCCAAATTACATTAATTAATACATCAATCCGATTCATAATGAGGATATATCTCCTGCTCGAATAGCTCGCGCATTTGCTCCCGAACGGCTGGAGATTGGCGATTTAGTAACCAGTCATAATCTTGACGCACATCGTAACTACGAACCGAACTTGAATCTCCCAAGGAAGCCAACCAGGTTGTATGAAGCGTAAAGCCAAAGTTAAGCTGGGGATGACTCATACGGTAGAGAGGTCCTGCTGCTAGGTTGGCAGCATCCAAAATCCAGATTTCACTGTTGCTCGACCAACGAGGAACTTCCTTTAACTCGGAAAGCAGGTGATCGGTATGGATAACTACACAAACCAGATATCCCTCTGTAGTTCCCTGACTGTTTGCTTGGGGAATAAATTGAGCAGAAGTTCCTAAATAACCCTGGGGAAACAGATAGCGATCGAGCAACTCTGGTTGAGGAGAACCATCTTGACGGTCGATATGCAGTCTACAGACGCTAGAGGGGACACCTTTACGAGTAAGTTCCAAAACTTCTGCTAGGGGAACGGTACGCTGTTCGTAGTTTTGGTAGAGATTATAAACGTGTTTTGAGAGGATATCTGTCCAACATCCCCAGCTATTCCAGTAAATGTCCTCGAACTTTTTAGTCGGCATGCCCTCGCGGTAGGCATAAAAAGCGGTAGACCAAGTATATTCAGGATCGCTGGTGTAGTTTGATTCAACCTGACCGCTAGCGACATCAATTACATGACAACCCAAACGGCTTAAATCCATTGCCCCCGCAACAGTACCCGCTAACTGCTGTAAATCGGCGGTAAGTTGCGGGTCTTGGGCTTCAAAAATAGAGCGATCGCTGCTGCGGAGGGTTTCGGAGGGATCGGTAGCACACATATGTTCGGTATGGAGGGTAATCTTACCATCGGGATTGTCATAGTCCACTAAATAATGCGCCATTGCCAAGGGAATTCGTACTTTTTTGACCGTGACTTGCTGGCGATCGCTCTTTAAGTCAGCGCGAGGCACGATGTAAATATTGGTATAGGGTAACTCTGTAAAATCCAATAAATCTAAACCAAGCACTTCAGAATCGTGAACAGCAGATATAGCTGAGTAGGGAAATACTTCTTCGAGATCGAATTTAAATGAGGTATCTGCCAAGACAAGATAATCTTCGGTGATGCCCATTTGATGAAGAGTTTCCTGGATTTTGATTGGCGAACCGTTGTCTAGAACTAGTTTCCACTGCTGGAGATCTCCTACATCTCGACCATTCCAGCGCAGCAAATATAGGAAATTATCGCGGGAAAACCACTCAAAAATCTTTTCCCCCACCTGAAACAAGCCGATCACCAGGCTAAATAAGATTTCTAATAGCCTAAACAAAAAGCTGTTGGATAGAGTTTTTAAAAAATTCAGGATGCTTTTCAGTTTGGGAAAAACCGAGCGAGACAGCCAAAGTATAGTTGATAATGACTTACCTACGTTTGCCGTGTACAGTTCTCCCCCGTGATTGGGATCGAAACACGGATGAGCTGAAGTAACAACCTGCTTAAATGGTGGTATGTCACCTGGCAGAGCAATTAACGGTCGCCATTGGCAATTCCAGCCCACGGGGGCAATTAATTTTAGCGTGCGAGGCTCGATTTCAAACGGTCTACCCGTATCCCAAGTAACCAGCAGACGTTGAGCATCACCAGCAAACTGCAACGGTACGAAAGCTGTATTTAATTGGTTGCGAAAGCCCAATAAAACCCCCGTATCTCCTAGCGAAACCCGACCGAAGCCAAGATTCCTAAACCGCAGATTCTGGTATTTTTCTTGTTGAGTAGCCAAGTCTGCATGGTAGCAGGGGGTTTTTAACAGTCGGTTAGTTAACTTAGCTTTGCCCGAATCAAAATCGAGACGATAAACCATACCATCGCCATTAAACAAGGGTGTCCAACCGTCTGCTGAAGGCAGAACAACATCGACATCTGAAGTTTTGGGAGAATCCAAAGTTCCTACAGGAGCAATGACGAATAAGTGTCCTGACAAATCTTGGGGTAAGCTCACCTCTTCCTCGCTTAATCCTTGTTTGACAATTAGTTCTACCCCGTCTAATTCTTCTCGGCTGACAGACAAGATAGCTCTGGGAAAATTAGTTCCACCCTGATGTTCGTTTTTCAGATTGATGGTTGTGGGATTGTTCATTGGATTGCTCATGATGGCTATGGTTATAGATCGAAGACTAAAGCGATTACTTAAAAAACGCGATTTCTGATTTTGGTTAGGTTTGGCAATCTATTTGTGCTTGAACCGAAATGGAAAAATTACTGCCAATCAGCCAGCTTAAAGCTATCCAACAACCAGGCTTGAGCAAAATACTTCTTCTAATAGATTGAATAAAATCAATTAAAGAATACAGGTTGAAAGCTTTTTAATTCAAAAAGTATACATTTCTATACGTTAAATTATCTAATCTAAACATTTTTGCCTTTGAAGAAATACCTGAACTAGCACCTGAATTTATCCCCTGTTCTATCAGTGATCTTCAAGGCAGAATACCAACATAGCGTTTCTCAATCTTGAATTTTATTAATTGCTGATTGGATAGACATCAACCTAGCTCAAGGATGTACTGCACTAATTCAAGAGACGCTCTAGATAAATTTACAAGAATAAAAAACAGGAGAATGAAGTCATGGAATTACGTTTTTTAGGTCAAGCTTATTCTACTTCTAACAGCTTTGCTTCTACAGTTGAGACAGAAAATACTGCTCGTTTCTTAGGACAAACTTATACCCTACGTCGCCCTGCAAATAATTTGAAGTCCTCGCCTCGACTGGGATTAAAAAAATACCGTGGTGTGGTTTATGGCACATAATAAATCACTACTGCATCAGCTGTAATCTCTGGCATTTATTAACAAGCAACAACTTACTTCAAGCAATTTAATCTAGGAGCATCAACTAATGGAGTTACGTTTTTTAGGTCGAGCTTACAATACTTCCCCACAGCAGATATCAACTATTCCTTCTGAACATACAGCTTGTTTTCGGGGACAACGATATAGTCTTCGTGTACCTGTGGCAAGTACAAAATCACAGCTAGAGCGATCTCAGCTTAGTGCAAGTATCAGAAAATATCGCGGAATCGCTTACATTGTCGAACATCACAATCCCGCACCTCCCAAGCAAAGAAAATGTTGTTATCAGTAATTGCCGTTTTGTTTGAGAAGTATTGCTGGCGATCGCATTTAGGCAAATTAGAAATATAGCAATCCTCAGAGTTATGAGTACGGCGTTTTCCCCTTTCCCTTCACGTTGTGTAACTTACTTGTACGAGAATTGCTATATGATAGCCAAACCATGAAATAATTGATTTGATTCAAGCTCAATCGAATCGCTGCTTTCTATGGTGGGTTAGCAAACTTATTACATGATAATTATCAATAGTAAATCATGAAGCTATTTAAGCTTTACCCAAAAAGTATCGATGGGCAATTAAACCCTAACCTAAATCTGATGCCAAGCAATATCAACATCTCTGCCATCGCGTTGTTCACCGTATTTGGCTTGTTTTCAACCCTTCCTGCGATCGCCGAGAACAAAACTACTGTTTTATTTCAGCCACCTTCAGAGTCAGAACGACCAGAAAGCACCGAAGGAGCAGCTTCCCGCGGAGGATCTTCTGGTCAAAGTGGAGTGTGCGCTTCGGATCGCGTGTCTCAATCTATCAGTAGCGATCGCCTTAATTTTACGGCTCTTGCCCCCCAACGCAACTATGGATTGACCACATTAGAGCATCCTACTCTTTGGATTTATTTACCCCAAACTTCTGCCAAGCAAGCAATTTTAAGCATCAAGCAAGAAGGCAAGACTCCTCATTGGCAACAATCGGTTAGTCTAACCCCAAAAACGGGAATCACTGGCATTAAACTGTCAGATGATGCCCCTGCACTAGAAATCAACCAGAACTATCAGTGGGCGGTAATTTTAGTTTGCGGAGATCGTCCTAATCCTAACGATCCTGTAGTTACCGCTTGGATTAAACGGATCGATCAATTGGAAAATGGTGACTCAAATTCGCCGATCTCAGGCTTAGAGCAGGCTGCTGTATATGCACGACAGGGAATCTGGTACGATGCGCTAAATATTTTAGTTGCCCAGAGGTCATCCTTGAGTAACTGGCAGAATATTTGGGGCGAGTATTTACAGTCTGGTGGCTTAGAACGGTTTGCCAAAGAACCAGTGATTCTCGATTAGGTAAGGCGATCGCCTTATGGTTAAAAACGATCGCCTCATGTTACCGTGTAATGCAAGTATTAGAGTCAACTGCTAAAAAGGTAGAAATCTAAAGCAATAAGCCACAATCAATACCTAAATAGAGGAGCGAGACACTAATCGAACACCCTCTTATCATCGGGTTTATTAGCCAACTGCAACAGGGGAAAACTTCAGGTATTGAGTAAAAAAAAGTTCAGGTATTGGGTTATTTGTCTTACGCGGTTATCAATCGGGAGTCGGGAGTCGGGAGTAGAAAGTAGGGAGTAGGAAGTAGCTGTAGAGACGTTCCATGGAACGTCTGTACGAGTAGGGAGTCCTAAAGGATACAGCTTCGCCTATAGAAAGTAGGTATCCTGGGATAAATCTGTATTGCTGTGTATTTAAAGTGAATTCTGCTATTTTGTCTGCTGCTGAATTTGAGTAATGGCTGCTTGATTTTTTGGCTCTTCAGACTGTTTAAAATATTCCAGAGCGATTTTTCCTACAAGCGAGTTGGATTCTTGTAGTAGCAAATTTAAAGTGTGTTGAAATTTCAGGCGATCGCCTTGTCTATTCCGTATCAGAACGGCGGTAATTGCCGTGGCGTTCAGAGCAAGTAAAGCTGGCATTAACGGTAGCCACCAACCGAAGAGAAACGCTAGATAGCAGGCGATAATTGATAAGATATTCAGGCATCCAACCGTAAGTATCAGACCCGTTTTTTGTCTACGCCAAGCAACAGCTACTCCAACAATTCCCCACCATAGTATCCCCAGAGATTCCCAGAGTCGGTCGTGGGTGCGAAGTAAGGGGCGATTATCTATTGCTGCACCAATTATATAACTGGCAACATTAGCTTGAATAAATACTCCAGGCATTTTTTGGGGAGAACGAAACCAGCCTTTACTATAGGGAGTATAGAACAAATCTTTGATACTTTCGGCAGTAGAACCAATAAAAATCAGGCGATCGCGAAGATCTTGAGTTATGACCTTGCCTTGAAGTACTTCCGTGAGGGAATACTGTTGAAAATTGTTCTCAGTTCCCCAATAGTTGAGCAAGATCTGATATCCTCCAGCATCCGCTTTTACATACCCCCCGTCGTTGGAGTTTAGGCGGTTGAAGATAGCTTTGCCCAAACTATAGCGATCGCCATCGAGCGGTTTGAGTTCAATTCCTTTGTCCTGTAGGTAGTCTATGGCGAGTTTGGTTCCCAGGCTAAGACGCAGTTCTCGATCATCGACTAAAGATAATAAAGCACGACGTATTTTACCATCACTATCTATTACTTGGTCGGCAAAGCCTACCTGCTGTTGGGATACAGGCGGGGATAAAACGCGATCGCCAATTACTTTTTCCACTACGTATATATTAGGTCTAGATTGGTTGAATAGTTCAAGTAATTCTTGGTTTCCTGGCGGTACGGGCAAATCTCGATAAATATCTAGAGCGATCGCTCTGGGTTGATGTGCTTGAATATTTCTGATTGTCTTGGCTAAAGTGCTGTCTGGGATGGGCCATTGTCCTACCTGTTTGATATCTTGCTCGTCAATCGTCACTAGGGTAATTCTCGTTTCTTGGCTGTCGGTAAGTCGCCAACGAAAAAAGCGATCTAGCAGATTCCATTCCCAAGTTTGTAAAATTCCCGTAGATCGTAGTAGCAAAATTAATCCCGTTACGCTACAGGCGATCGCTGCTAGCCAATGTTTGGCTAATTTTTGTTGGTTGGCTCGACGTTGAGCTTTTTTTCTAGCTGTTGCTAATAGTTTGCTGGCTGCTTCTACTGCTAATAGGGCGGTTTCCGCCTCCTGCTTGGCTAGGTTTTGGCTGGCGACTAAAAATTGATAATCAACATCTGCCAGGCTTTTATTTAACGACCAGGTTAATACATTCTGTAATTCTTGTCCCCTGAGTAGATAAGTATTGTCTAATTTATCACTGGCGAGCCAAGCAGCGATCGCCCGATTGTAGGGACGCAACTCTGATAGACGCTCCTCAACCCAGCCAGAATTAAATACTCCTCTATAAATCGGATTATTAATTTCTAAGTATCCCTGTCTGGCTACGACCAAACCTGACAAACCCAACTCTGTTTGTTCTGGGCTGCGGTCTAGAGAGATTTTTCCCTGCCGTAAAATTTTTTGATATAAACCCAGTAGACGAATTGTTTTAGAGGAATCTCGATAACACAAGCGGTCTCTGATGGTACGTAGATGTTCTGGTTCATCTTTAACTTCCCAATCATCGATCAGATTTTTCTCGACAATTTGAGCAACCGAATCTGTTTTTGTCTTCGCTGCTTCGGCAACTAACTGACATAGCTTTTGAGTTAGAAAGGGTTGTCCTCCCGTCCAAGCCAAAATCTCTGCTAGTGCTTTTTGGGGACTAGTTGTCTGAGACAAACCCAACATTAAGGGAGCAGCTTCTTCAAGCTTAAATCCCTGTAATTTTATTGCTTTACCAATTTCAAAAGGCGATTGAATTTTATCTCTAATCAAGTTTCTTGGTGCTGCTACTCCCAAAAGAGTAAACGTTAGGCGATAGTAATTGGGATTTACCTGACGTTTTTGATAACAACTATGGATCAAGCCGAAAAAATCATCTAGGGAAAACTTTTGACTCAAAACCCGATCTATTTCATCGACAAAAATAACAATCTTTTCTGTAGTTTCTCTTAGTAAAACTTCTTCAATAAATAAAGCCAATCGCTGTACGGGAGAAAATAAATCTCGTTGTTCGCGCCACCAACTACGCCAGTTAAACTTTAATTTGCTGGCACTGACTATAGACCGTAAAATTCCTGCATACCATTTTTCGGGGGTCAGATCTTGAGTTCCCATGCCAGTTAGGTCGATGGCAATACAGATAGTTCCCGATGCCTGTAACCTTTCCATCGCTCTTACTCGCAAACTAGATTTTCCCATTTGTCGCGAGTTCAAAACATAGCAAAACTCTCCTTGTCTCAAACCTTCTTCTAATTCGCGATCGGCTTGTCGTACTATATAGCTTGGGGATTGGTGAGCCAAGCTACCGCCTATCTGATAAGAAAATTTCGAGTTGTCTTGCATAAAGCGATCGCTAAAAGTTTTACAGTAGGAAATGTAAATTAGGTTGGGTTCGACAATTGTTCGTAAGTAGTAAGTATCTTCTGCTATTTGACTTGCTTCATTTCCAGTTCAAAAACATTGTTTTCTAGATAGATAGGGTTTGATAACATAAGTCTATCAAGATGAAATATCAAGCTTGAGGACTGTAACTCTCCAGAGCTTAAATAGTTTTATCAAGATCTTGTGGCAAAAATAAATTGAGGAACAGAGGAAAAATTCAGGTATTTGTTCAGGTATTTGTTCAGGTTAGGAAGTAGGAAGTAGGAAGTAGGAAGTAATATTCGTTCTATATAATACAAAATTACCAAATGGAAGTTAATTAGAATGACTAGAGAATCTAAATTGATCTAGATAAAATCTAAAAAATGAGAACTGCTAGATCTCAACTCAAATCATCGCTATTTAAAATTCGATTAAAATAATTGCGATAAAGTTTGCATCGAGGACGTACCATATTTTGTTGATATTTGACTAAACCAATACTGTGTAGCTGATAAACTTGGATAGTATCGAGAGATACGGGTTCGTTGGAACTGACCACCTCAGCAAATGCTGAAGTTAATTTGGGAGACTGTTTCAAGATATTCAACAAATGGCGCAGCAGACTGCTATAAATTCCGACTTCTGAGGTAGCTTGAGATAAAAATTGCTCTAGGGTCAGATCCTCAGTCTTAACTTGATACATTGCTAACCTTACTAGATAGGGATGACCGCCAAGCAAATTCATTAATTTCTCCACCTCGGACTTATACCAATCTAGTTTGTATACAGCAGCCAAAGCTTCTACTTGAGAAGGGTTAAATTCTTCTAATAGTATTGGTAATCCTGCGTTAAAAGGAGATTGATTAATATCTAAGGGAATATAAACCTCCGTTGAATGAGCCAAAATCAATCTGATTTCCGCCCAACATTGGTAAGTTTTGCCTTTTTCGTGCCAACTCCGCAGCATCCCAAAGAAGTCTTCAATGATCTCTTCATAAGCAAATAAGCGATCTATATTATCTAGTGCTAAAGCGATCGCGCTAGTTGTTTTCGCTAAGATATACTCTTCAAAATAAACGGTACAGTTATCGTTGCTACCTAAAATATCTGTATCCCAATATTCATTAACTTTATTGTCCAATCCCAACTGCCGTGAAACCATGACGCACAGCCAGCGCAATAGCTTATCAAGATTTTGCACTATCGACCGTTCGACACTGCCAAAGTCGAGATATATTACCTGATACTCTAAAGTACGTCCCTGCTGGAGGATTCGATTAACCAAAGAAGTTTTTCCCATCCATTTCGCACCTTTGATCCGAATCAAAGAGCCTGGTTTAGCCACTGTCTGATAACAGGTAGACTCTAAGTGTGGTCGCTCAATATAAAAGGGCGAACCTAAAACAACCGAACCTTCGGGAAAAATAATATTTTCTTGAGTTGAAGAGTAGGACAACTGAGATGGATTATTTTGCTCATGTTTATACCATTCTCTTTGCAGGGCGGTCTTAAAATTTTTTTTCGATACCTTCTCCTGTAAAGCTGCCGAAAGAATACTCCAGAGTTTATTACCTACGTCTCTACTCAGATAACTGCTAGCGTAACCTTTAGCTTCGGCAATTTCTTCATAGGTTTTACCATCCCAAGCACCTTGTAAGACTACCATCTCAATATCGCTAAGATATTTTCCTGTCTGCTGAAAGATTAGTTTTTCAACCGTCTGCTGTACTTTTTCCCATGTAAATTCTGGATTAAAATTCATTTTAAAATTAGAGGAAAGACTAGATCTCTGGTTATTTCTATGTTGAATTGTAGACAAAATTACAATCTTGGGTAAAGCCAATTTATCAAGATACAAACACTTTTTTGACTGATAGGCTCGATCGTGAAATTAAACAATAATATAAAGAAAAACCGAAGAGACGTTTGCAGCAATCTATCCTCGACTAGATCGAAAAGCAAAGTTATCAGTTTATGATCGGTATTAGAATAAGCTGTACTATTAAGTTAAGTAGAGTCCGCCTAGTAAATGAGAATATTACTGATAGACGACGACGAACAGCTAATGGAAGTTCTGGCTAGTAAATTAATCGAGCAGCGTTATGCTGTTGATATTGCTAATACTGGCGAAATGGGTTGGGAATTTATCCTGCTGTTTAGTTACGATCTAGTGGTATTAGACTGGATGCTACCCGACATTGATGGGGTTGAGCTGTGTCAGCAGATCAGGGCAGAAGACTACAAAATGCCGATTATGCTGTTGACCGCTCGCGATCGCTATACAGATAAAGTCATGGGGTTAGATGCAGGGGCGGATGATTATGTAGTCAAACCGTTCAATTTCGATGTACTGACCGCAAAAATTCGAGCTTTACTACGAAGAGAAATCAACGTGGGTTCACCTGTTTTGAAATGGCACGATTTGAGTCTCGACCCAAAAATCCACGAAGTAAAGTACCAGAATAAAACCTTACCGTTGACTCCCAAAGAATATGGTCTAATCGAACTATTTATGCGCCATCCGCAACAGGTATTTAGTCCTGGAGCGATCATTGATAATCTCTGGGCGGGGGAAGATCCTCCAGGAGAAGAGGCAGTCAGAACCCATATTAAAGGTTTGCGCCAAAAACTAAAAACTGCTGGTCTCGACAAAGATACCATCAAAACTGTCTACGGTGTTGGTTATTGTCTCAAAGCTCATGAAGAGGGGAATGCTAGCAAATCTAATAGGTCGTCTCGGCAAGTTGCCGTCAACAAAAATTGGGAAACAAAACCCTCAAGGCAAGACCAGTTAAAAACCGTCACTCGCGTATGGTCGAAGTTCAAAGATTTAGCCTTTCAAAGATTAGCTGACTTGGAAAATCTGGTGGTTGCGCTAGTAGAAGCACAAGTAACCGAGGAACTACAGACTCAAGCCAAAAATTCTGCTCATAAGCTGGCAGGTTCGTTGGGTTGTTTTGGCTTTCCTGAAGGCTCAAAAATTGCCCGACAGATCGAAAAAATGTTGTGGAATCAACCGATCAAACAAGCTGACATAGAACAGATTATCAAACTGACCAAATCTCTTCATGGTTGCCTGCAACATCAGCCGTTTGAGGAAACTGTCAAAGAAGCACTAGGAAAAAACATTTCGTTATTAATTGTAGACCGTAACCGCAATTCCAAACTGAGCCAACAGCTAGATACTCAAGCCCAACAAAACGGAATAAAAACCTATCCTGTTTTCGAGCCAGCCCAAGCTCAAGAAATACTCGAACAAGAATCTTTAACTGCGGTGCTATACAATATAGCTTTTCCCGATGGGGAAGATTTGAAATTTCTCGAACAGCTACATCGACAAAAACCGCATTTGCCGATAGTGGTGCTGGCTAAATCTGCTCAGTTACTAGATCGCCTAGAGCTAGTTCGTAAAGGAAGCAACCTGATTTTAGAGCATCCGATTGAAGCAAGCATCGTTATTTCCTCAGTTACCGAACTAATAGAGAGTTTGGGGGCGCAGGCTAAGGTATTGATTGTTGATGACGATCCTCAAGTCTTGTTATCCCTGGAAATATCCCTCAAGCCTTGGGGTTTTGAGCTAGCCACCCTAGAACATGCCTCAGAGTTATGGAATGTCTTGGAAGATTTTGAGCCAGATATCTTAGTGTTGGATATTGAAATGCCCGACATTAACGGCATTGAATTGTGTCAGGTTCTCAGAAGCGATCGCCGTTGGCAACATTTACCAGTTTTGTTCTTGAGCGTACATCAGGACGAAAAAACCCAGTATCAAGCCTTTGCTATTGGGGCTGACGATTATATTTGTAAGCCTGTAACTGGCTCGATGTTAGCTAACCGCATCCTAAATCGTTTACAGCGCAGCAGAATTACTCATACATAAACCGCATCTAGTTAGACTGTAGTCTTTGATTTAACTGTTCGAGAAAGTAGCGAGTAGGGAGTAGCGAGTAGGGAGTAGTCCCTAAAGGGATACACTTCGCTATGAGTAGCGAGTAGTGAGTAGTGAGTAGTGAGTAGTGAGTAGTGAGTAGTGAGTAGTGAGTAGTGAGTAGTGAGTAGTGAGTAGTGAGTAGTGAGTAGCAAAAAGAATATCAAAGCGATCGCCACCTTAATCGAGCTAATATAAGATTCAAATAACAGTCAGTTATTTAGGTCATTTTGTCTATGCCTGATTCCAAATTAATCATCCAAATGCAACAGCCAGATTTTTATGCTCATGCTGTGGCAGAAAAAATCGAACTGGTACAGACTCACGCTTCTTATGTTTTTTTGACGGGCAAGTTTGCTTACAAACTTAAGAAAGAGGTTAATTTTGGGTTTCTCGATTATTCCTCTTTAGCCAAAAGAAAGCATTGTTTAATAACAGAATTACGGCTTAACCAAAAAATTGCCCCAGAACTTTATCTAGAAGTTATCCCAATTAGCGATCGCGATGGGGGATATGTTCTGGCTGATTCGCAAAACATTGTAGAGTACGCTCTAAAGATGCGTCAATTCCCTCAGGCAAATCTGTTTAGCAACTTACTTACAGCAGGCAAGCTATCGGGCGATCGCTTTGTCGAATTGGGTAAAATTGTCGCTCAATTTCATCAAGATGCTGAAACTAATGACTACATCAAGAGTTTTGGTACTGTTGCCCAGATTCAGGCAGCTTTTACGGAAAACTATCGGCAGTCTGAGAAATATCTTGGCATGGTTCAGACAAAGGAGCAGTTTGAAGCTACCCAAGCCTATAGCAATAGATTTTTTAGCGAAAGACAAGACTTATTTCAAGCCAGAGTTAAACAACAAAAAATCAAAGAATGTCACGGGGATTTACACCTGAAAAATATCTGCCTGTGGCGAGACAAAATTCAATTGTTCGATCGCATTGAATTTAACGAATCTTTCCGCTTTGTCGATACGATGTACGATGTGGCGTTTACGGTAATGGACTTGGAAGCCAAACAAAAACCAGAATTTGCCAATGCCTTCCTCAACAGTTATCTCGAACATAGTGGAGACTGGAGGGGATTGCTGTTGTTGCCCCTATATTTAAGTAGACAGGCTTATGTTAGAGCAAAGGTGAATTCTTTCTTACTCGACGATCCTCAAATCAACGCAGCAGATCGACAAGAAGCCAAACAAACTGCTAAGGACTATTATCGACAGGCTTATCAATATACTCAGAACCAGACGGGAAGCTTAGTTTTAATGTCTGGCTTATCTGGTTCGGGTAAAAGCACGATCGCCAGCTATATATCGAGAAACCAAGGTGCAATCCAAATTCGTTCCGATGCCGTTCGCAAACATCTGGCGGGGATACCTTTAGAAGAGTCGGGGACAGATAGTATTTATTCTGAGGAAATGACTCAGAAAACCTACGATCGCCTGGCAGAATTGGGCTTGATCTTGGCTCAAGAGGGTTATACGGTAATACTTGATGCCAAATACGATCGCCTTACTCTACGTCAACAGGTAATCTCTCAATCGACAGCAAAAAATCTACCGTTAAAAATAATCTACTGTACTGCCCCAGAATCAGTGTTGCGCGATCGCTTAAATCAACGCCAAAATGATGTCTCCGATGCTACGGAAGACTTGATCGCCAGCCAACAAGCTAATGCCGAAGCCTTTACCCCAGCAGAACAAGCCTATCTAATCACCATAGATACATCGCGATCCGATTGGATGGCAAGATTGAATGGGACACTAGAAGACAGAGAGACTAAATAAACATGAGTCGAATCGCCGATTCCTAGATTTCTTCAATTACTCTTTCTGATTGGTTGGCGATCGCTTTTAAGTCATCAATCGTTTGTTGCTCGATGTTTTGCCATAATCCTCTTTGATGGGCTTCTAGCAGCCTTTCAGACATATCGCGTAATGCCCAGGGGTTTTTTGCTTGAATAAACTGCTGTACCTGTTCATCAAAAATATAGGCTTGGGCTACTCCTTGATACATATAGTCGCTGACACAGTTAGTCGTAGCATCGTAGGCAAATAGATAATCTACCGTCGCAGCCATTTCAAATGCACCTTTATAACCGTGACGCATCACCCCCTTAATCCACTTGGGGTTGACTACTCGCGAGCGATATACCCTGGCTATTTCCTCAGTTAGCTTGCGTACTCTGGGGTTGCTTGGCTGTGAGTTGTCGCCAAAATATACCTCTGGGTTTTTTCCTGTCAGACTGCGTATCGCAGCCGTCATCCCTCCCTGAAACTGATAGTAATCATCGGAATCGAGTAAATCGTGTTCTCTGTTGTCCTGATTGTGTAACACGATCTGGAGCTGTTTTAAGCGACGCTGAAAAGATTCTGGTGCAGCATGACCTTTGCCACTACCATCATAGGCATAGGAACTCCAGTTTAAATACGCCCTGGCTAAATCTTCGTCATTCTGCCAATTTTGGGCTTCAATTAAGCCCTGCATACCTGCACCATAAGCCCCTGGTTTGGAACCAAACACCCGATAGCCCGCCCGCCTTCGTGCCGTATCTGGATCTAATCCCCCTGCTTGTAATGCCTGTTGTTCTATCTCAACCGAACTAGCCAGAGGATTGATTGCTGAAGTTTCGGATAAACTGGCAACCTTTTGGGTTATTTTATTAAGTAAGTTGATTATGTTGGGGAAAGAGTCGCGAAAAAAGCCCGACACCCTTACCGTCACATCAATGCGGGGACGATTTAGAATAGAGGCGGGTAAAACTTCAAAGTCAACTACTCGACGCGAGATACCATCCCATACTGGTCTGACTCCCATCAATGCCATCACCTGAGCAATATCATCCCCTCCAGTCCGCATGGTGGAGGTTCCCCAAATGGAAATAGCTAAAGACCTGGGATACTCACCGTTTTCTTGGGTATAGCGTTCGACTACCGCTTCTGCTGCTGCACTGCCGACCGACCAAGCGGTTTCTGTCGGAATCCCTCTGATATCTACCGAGTAAAAGTTGCGTCCAGTCGGCAATACTTCTGGTCTACCTCTAGTGGGTGCGCCCGATGCGCCACTGGGTACATATTTGCCATCTAAAGCCTGAAGTAAATTGATAATTTCACGATCGCTCTCGATTAAATTCGGCAGTAAGGTTTTTCCGATCCACTGGAGTTGCTGTTGGGTATTGGGTAAGGGGTCAAGGGCAAAGAGCTTATTAGAGATCACTCGTTCTACTAACTCACAAGCAATTTCTTCTAAAATGGCGATCGCATCTCCTTTATTCCTTGCCTGTTTGAACCGTCGCAGATAATTATCTCCCCATCTCCGAGTCTCCCAGTCTTTTCGTCTCCCCATCTCCCCATCTCCCCATGACGCGCCATCTAATCCTTTAGGACTCCCCATCTCCGAGTCTCGCAGTCTCCCAGTCTC
>JADEXJ010000376.1 GCA_015207195.1 Pleurocapsales cyanobacterium LEGE 10410 | reverse complement strand
AATTAATTTCCGTACCCTCTCAGTTATTGGTTCGGGGGGCCCGCGGATTGGGGATTGGGGATTGGGGAATCGATAATAGTACCCTTTTACTTAAGTTTCTTATTTGGAATTACTATAGATGTTGCAAAATTTCGTCTCTAGTTTCAGTAGCTGTTTTTCCTTTGGTATAAACTACGTGAGTTGCCAACTCGCAGTTAGACGGATGGGTAATCAAAAACCTATTTAATTCCATACCATTGATGATAAGTTGGTTACGTTCGTGCAAAAGGGCAACCGATTCAGCCAAATCTGGCGATGGTAATAGCAACACTACGTTAGTATAGGGAGCTAAAAGTTCGCGGGCGCGTTCACCCTCTTCATCGTCTTCGTAAATTGAATGTCCCGCCCCGAAGTCAATTACACAGTCTTGATGTTCGTCGAGCAAACGTTCTACTGCATACAAATCGAACTGTTTCCAATAACGATAGACCCCTGCAAAACCCTCCTTATCTGCTATCTCTTTTTGCTTTTCCTTACTCCAGCCTACTTCTGTATAATATTTCCAGCGCAGCCGATCCATAGATACTTGGGGTAGTTCGAGTTTTTGAGCTAATAGTTTGCCAATGGTGCTTTTTCCCGCACCCATTGCCCCAATTAATATAATATCGGAAGCTTTGGGGTCGATCTGAGCAAGGATTTCTTCACGGGTTTGTTCTGGAGTTTTATCTTTAGTGTAGAAAGTATATTTCGCCAAGTTGTAGTTAGAGCGATGTTTGATGAAATGTTCGTTTATTTCCATCCCGTTGATAATAACGCGATCGCGCTCTTTCAAGATCTCTAGAGATTCTTCTAAATCTTCTGAGGGTAACAGTAGCACCACTTTACAAGGCTTTAAAACTCGGCTAACCTGTTGGAAAAGCTCATCATCATCGAAAACTGATTGCAATGCACCAAGTTCCATTACGCAGTTAGGATGTTCGGCAATACCGCGTGCGATCGCCTGAGCCTCAAAAGGCATTAGATAGTGATAAACTCCATTAGCGCGATCGTTTTCCCAAGCTCGATCGAGCAGTTGTTCATCGTAACCCGATTCTTGCCAGTATTTTTTACCTATTTCTCCTAAGTCAATAAACGGTAATTCTAGCTCCGAAGCTAGCAACTTTCCGACAGTGGTTTTGCCTACAGAGCGAGTACCTATCAGAAGGATTGGGAGTTCGCTCGATGTGGTGGAGCGGTTTTTAAATGCTCTTGATTGATGACTAGTGGACATTGAAGACTCCTAAATAATTGAAATATAGTCGTTCTAATTAATTTCCTTACTATTGGTGAGTTAC
>JADEXJ010000011.1 GCA_015207195.1 Pleurocapsales cyanobacterium LEGE 10410 | reverse complement strand
AAATCGACTTGGGCGTAATCGTTATGCCTCGCGCCAATTAGTTTAAAAGAAGTAAACTGATATTCTTCTAGCTTCTGACATATCTCTGAAGCAAATAAATTGAGAACCAAACTACCTTTAGAAAGATTAGCTTCATTCATTTCTACCCAGGTATAGTCTTTGGGTGGGACGATACGCAGGGGAACGGTATCTCCTTTGTAAGTAGTAAGAGTTTGCTCTTGCCAGACAAAGCGATCGTTATCATTATTGCCCAGCTTGGTCTGTAGATTATTTATTAGTTCTGGCTTAGGATTAATTAGAGCAAAATCAACCAGAGGTAGGTCAGAGTTAACCGTAGCCTCGTAGTTTGCCCCTTGTTTATCGAGAAATGTCTTAAACTCTGCTGCTAGAGGTCGGTAACTAGAGCCTTTTCGACTGCCAATCACATCTTTACTGTTTTGAGAAGTATCGCGTCGCACGAAGGGAACGTTAACTACCCAGGTTTCTTTTGGTTCTAAAGATTTAACAAACTGATGTTCTTCGACCAGCTCAATCGTAGTATTTAATTTGCAGGCAAGCTTCTTACATTCAGCAATATGATTTTTTAGACTCTTATTATTTGTCTCCAGTTTCCACATGGCACTAGCAGCCAACATCCGATCTTCAGCATCGGGAAACTCTTCATCGACGATGGCTCTTAGGTCTTCATAGAGTCGAGCAAATTCCTGTTTTTTCCGTTCGGGGTCATCTTTGGAAGCCTGATGAATTTCCGAGGCGCGATCGCGATACCTCTGTTTGATTTCCTCAGCTTTAGGCAAGCATACCTGTTCCCAGTACTTCAAATCCTGTTTGCCTTCAGGTTCGTTAAACAAAAAGCCAAAGCGATCGAGTTCTAAACTCTTAATTCTCGTGCGACTCCACTGAGGATTAACGGCTTGTTCGGCAATACAGTTAATATTGTTGTCGGCAGAGGTAGGCAAACAGCTAGTTTTATATACTCGCTCGTCTTTTTTGTAGTCAAATAAAGGACTGGGAAATTTCTTAACCCAGTTTTTAGTACGGGCAATAATATCTCCGTGATGGTCTTGATAGCGAGCTGCACTTTTAGGCGAGTCTACTTCAATCTGTAAAGCATCAAATAATTTACCCAATAGTTTGCGCTGGGCAGATTCAAACTTTGACCGTCGCGATCGCTTTTGATAGGGGTTAGATGAAGATTGTACCCGTCCGATTAGAGTAGCCACATAACCAATACTGTTTTGTTTAATAGCTGCCGCTATTTGTTTGAGATTAGTATATTTAGGCTTGCTGTAGTTGGTTTTATCTCGCTTTACTACTTGAGGAATTATCAGATATAAATATACATTTCATGCTTTGCTGTGCTTTTTGTTTACATCTCATACATAACCTATAATTAAAGTAGAAAATACGGTTAACAAACCATGAAAAATACTTTTCTAGCTGAGATAGAAGTGCCTAAGTCCAAACGCAAATCAGCAACGGCGATTCTCAAACGTATAGAAGCTCTAATTGCGATCGCCGAACCAGAACATTTGGAGATGCTTCAACGCTCGTTAGAGCCAAAGGTAGTTTCTGATGCTGAAAAGGAATTAGCAAAAAAGATTGCAGGGAAAGATTATGTTGAGGGTAAGTCTTGGGAATTAGAGCTAGCCAATCTCGAACGTTACTATCAGCGTCGTCGAGAATTACTCGAAGGAAGTATTACCTCAAGCAAAGTAGCCGAGCTACTAGGGTGTCAAAATAGAGCTACGGTTCGCGATCGCCGTTTAGCTAATACTTTGCTGGGTGTAAAGGATAGCGGAGTTTATAAATATCCTTTGTGGCAATTTGACCCTGAAGGAGACGATGGGGTTATAGATGGGTTGCCAGAGGTACTAGCTGCTTTGGATGTTTCTGATTTTGTTAAATTAAACTGGTTTAACAAACCACATTTAGCATTCGAGGGAAAGACACCAATCGAAATTCTCAAGCAAGGTAGGGTTGAAGCTTTAGTAACTGAAGCTAGAGCAGTAGGTATTGGCTGGTAATGGTTGTAGTTCATTTACCCCCACCATTGAGAAGTGTTGTCCCCAAATTTGTAACCTTAAACCGTAATGATGAGTTGCTACGAATATTTGACCCGACCAAGTATGACGCTACTGCGGTTAGTTTTCGTAATTACGGTCCAATAAGCAGATTCGATCATCACCAACAATACCCTAATAAAATCGATCCCGAACGGAGTGTTATCTATGCTTCCCCGACCCTATCATGCTGTTTGGTAGAAATATTTGGTGATGGTGGAATAATTAAGATTGAACAGCAGCAGTTAGCTTTTATAACTCTAAGAAATACTCTAAAGCTACTTGACTTAAGAGGCTCTGCTGCGATGGCAGCGGGAACGCTATCTGCCATATCATCTATTACTGAAAGAAATATTTCTCAAGCGTGGGGAAGCTACTTCTATGAAAATTCAGAACTATATGGTGAGATTGACGGTTTAGTTTTTGCAGGAGCGCATAACGGTGAGGATGCAGTCTGTCTCTATGAACGAGCAGAGCCAAAACTAACATCTGCAAATATTGAAACCTTAAATTTAAACCATCCAGACCTTAGAGATACAATTCTTTCGATCGCCAAAAATCACAGCCTAATAGTCAATCCATATTAAAGAAAGTCATGGAAATTAAGATTGTTCCTGTAGAAGAAAATAGGATACTTGAACCTATAAAGTCAGTAATAGTTGTTCCAGAATCTACGAACGTTACATCAACATTAGAGGAGATTTTTGCTAAATTTCTTCAGCTTGAAGTAGGAGATGGTGCAGCTTCAACCGATACCATACGTTCGTACCTATCCGTAACCAAACAGTATTTAAACTGGTGCAGGGACAATTTACTCTCACCGATAAAGGCAGAACCAGAAGATATTAAGCTCTACCGTCAATATTTAGTGCAGTCAGAATATGCCAACTCGACGATCGCTACTAAGCTCAATATTGTCAGAATCTTCTATAACGCAGTACAGGTTCGTGGCTTGATTGCCAATAATCCCGCAGCTAAAATCAAAGCACCCAAAGATAGGAAAGACCCTGCTGCTCGAATTACCTTTATGGAGGCAGAGGAATTAAAGTTTTTGCTCGACTATCTTCAATCTCAACTAGATCGAGCTAAAACTAATAAACAAAAACTGGTACTGCTACGCGATCGCATTTTAATTGGCATCATGAGCTTAGAAGGATGCAGAACGGTCGAGATGCACCAACTCAAAGTAGAAAATATTGTCAGGCAGGGTATTAAAACTGGACTACAGGTATCGGCGAAACGAGCGAGTAGAATTGTTCCCTTAACCGAAAATTTAGCTAGTTGGCTGGATGAATATCTCCAGACTAGATACAAAGTCTTAAGACGAAAAATAAAGCCTGAAAGTTATGTCTTTGTCTCTCTAAGCAATAACAGCAAGAACCAACAGCTATCGAGACGTAGCATCAGAGCGATAATCGATCGCTATTTAGTTGGATGTAATCTAAAGCATACAGATGGACGAACTCTCTCGGCGCATAGTCTCAGACATACTGCTGGTACGTTGGCACTGAGAACTGGTTCGGACTTGAGACAGGTTCAGGACTTGCTCGGTCATGCCGATCCTCGGACTACTTCAATCTATGCTCATGTAGGCGATCGCTGGGAGCATAATCCAGGAGCTAATGTAGAAGAAAAACTCAATCTATCGTCATAGCTGGCTTTTTCGTTTTTATATGTGCTGCTAAAAAAAGCCTTTAAATTAATTTAACACCTGGGAAATTGTTTCTACCAAATCTTTTGGGTCAAAAGGTTTGGCGATCTCCGTCGTTCCTCCAAGTTGTTGAAATTTAAGTCGATCCATTGCTTTAACCCTTGCTGCCATGAAAACCAGAGGAATGGAATGATTGGAAACAATAGTTTTGAGTTGTTGCCAAATATTACTATGGCAATTATCTAATAAACTAGCTTCGAGCAAAATTACATCGGGTCGTTTAGTTTTAATCAAAGCCAATCCCTCAGTAATTGAGTTGGCTAAAATTACCTGCCAATTTACATTGTGTTTGAGGCTACGTCTAATAACTTGCTGAATATCTTCAGCAATATCGACAACTAAGATGTACTTTAGACTTGGCTGTGACATCAGTATTATTTTTCCTTAAGCAAATAAGCAGCTAATCACAAACAATCTGTTCGTGATTAGATTTGCAACTAATCTAAATAACTAATACTAATTTAGAAATATGAGCTACTTATGAGGAGAAAAAGCTGCTCGATTTGCGAACATCTTTAGCTACCAGTTAAGAAAGCCAGAAATTTGACTTGCTAGAGTAGTAGGGTCGAAAGGTTTGGTAATAAATCCTTTAATCCCAGAAGCATAAAAGCGACGACGATCTGATTGCTGAACTTTCGCAGTTAAAAAAATTACTGGGATCTGCTGAACTTGAGAATTATCCTGTAGCTGTTTAAGAGTTTCTAGTCCATCCATTTCTGGCATCATTACATCCAGAACGATCGCATCTGGCTGTTCGGCTACTGCTTTAGCAATACCTTCTTTACCTGAATTAGCGGTTAACACTGACCATCCCGCACGCTTTAAACCGATGCGAGCTACCGATAAGATAGATGCTTCATCGTCTACAAGTAAGATGCGTTTGGCAGTCATAGTAACAGTTTTTCTGACAATTGGGAGCTACTTTGGTAGGGTGAAACAAAACGTGCTTCCTTCATCAAGCTGACTCTCAGCCCAAATGCGTCCACCGTGTTCCTCGATAATTTTATAACAGATAGCTAATCCTAAGCCAGTACCTCCTTTGTCTCGCGAGTCAGAAGCATCTACCTGTTGAAACCGCTCAAAAATGCGCTCCAATTTATCTGAGGGAATTCCTCGTCCGCGATCGCTAACCTTAAATAAAACTTCTCGTTCTCGCTCGTCAACTGTGAGCCAAACTGAACTATGAGGCGAAGAAAATTTTATAGCATTGCTGAGGAGGTTAGTTAGAGTCTGATGTATATGATCGCGATCGGCATTAACTGCTATAGAAATGGGTTCTGTCACCAAAGTAATCTCTTGAGCCTGAGCCATTGGTAGCATGACTTCTATCGCTTGATGAATTAAATCGGCAGCATCACAAGGCTGTTGATTCATTTCGATTTTGCCAGATTCGATCCGCTCTAAATCTAGCACGTCATTTACTAGGCGTATTAGTCGTTCTGTATTGGTTACGGCAATGTCGAGCATTTCTCTGTCTTCTTCGTCTAACCCACTTTGAGGATTGGTGACGAGCAGTTTTAAAGCACCATAGATTGAGGTTAAGGGGGTACGTAATTCGTGACTGACTACCGAGATAAATTCATTTTTCATCCGTTCGTTAGCTTTGCGATCGCTGATATCGCTAACTAAATTAATAACCCCTTTTACTTCTCCATCGCTGTATAGAGCGGGAATACAAGTAGCACTGATATGACGTAAGGAGCGATCGCTCAAAAATAATTCAGTTTCAAAAGTCGCAGTATTGCCCGATAAGGCTGATTCTATATACGGTTGAATTTTCGGGTAATTTACCTCTCCCACAATATCTTTGATATGGCTGCCAACAATTTTGGTACGAGGTAGTCGATGCCAGTTTTCAGCAGTCTTGTTGGCAAATTGATAGCACTGTCGATCGTCGAGATAAGCAATTAATACTGGTAAAGCATCTGTAATCAGACGAAGCTGTGATTCGCTATTTTGTAGTGCAGCTTCAGACTGTTTGCGAGTAATAGCGACAGAAGCCAAACTAGCACAGGCTTCGATTATTTCTAGTTCCTTAGGTTTGGGCGATCGCGGTTCGGTAAAATACAGCCCAAAAGTTCCGAGGACTTTACCCGTCTCCGATTTAATTGGTTCTGACCAACAGGCTTGAAAACCGTGGGGTAAAATTAAGTGTTTGTTATGTGCCCACAAAGGATCGCTGGCAATGTCACTGACTATCACGCGCTGACCTAAATAAGCAGCCGTACCGCAAGAACCAGCTTTCTCTCCAATTGGTAAATGCTCGCACGCTTGCACGTAAACTTGAGGCATTTGGGAATTAGCGAATGGATACAAGTGTTGGTTATCATCCTCCATCAGCAGAATGGTTGAATTTAAATCTGGAGACAGTTGATTTATCCCTTCCGTTAGCTTGTTTAAAACATCGTAGAGTGTTTCTCCTTTTGCCAGCATACTTAAAACTTGATTTTGCAATTGTCGTAGAGTTTCTGCCCATTTGCGTTCGTTGATGTCTAAAAGAATTCCGTCTAGCCAAAGTAGCCGATCTTCTTCGTCATAAACTCCCTGTCCTTTGCTTTTTACCCAGCTAATTGCTCCATCTGAACGTACAATGCGATGTTCGATGGTATAAGCTCTTTTTTGGGCAAGTGCTGCTTGAACTTCTTGGGCAACTCGCTCGCGATCTTCGGTATAAATAATGCTCAGAGTAGTCCGTTGATTTTGAAGAAAATCGGCAGCAGGATAACCAGAAATGGTACTAATTTCATCGTCAAAAAATAGTGCTGTCCAATGGCTGTCAACGAGAACACGATAAATTGCACCAGGAACGTTATTCACTAAAGTTTTATATTGTTGTTGACTCTGCTGTAATGCCGATTCAGTCTGTTTGCGTTGGCTAATATCGCGAGCAAAAATACAGTTGTATTCTCGCTCTTCTACCTGGAGATGTTCTGTAATAGCTTCGATAGGAACAACACGACCATCTTGAGTTTGTAAAGAAGTTTCCAACTGTAGCGAACTTCGATTTCTTAACTGTTGCCAATGTTTTGCCCAAGCTGCTGGTGAAAAAGCGGGAATAATCTCTGAAATATCTAGAGACATTAGGCGATCGCGACTATAGCCCAAGATGTCACAAGCTGAGTCGTTGACATAAATTATCTCGCCATTAGGACTAACCCAGGCAATTATTTCAGCACTACGATCGATGGAAAATTGAGTGAGTTTAAGCCGTTTGTCTGCCCGTTCTAATTTAACTGTACGCTCTGCTACTTTTTCTTCCAGCCCATCTAATAGTTCCGCTTGAGAGATAGCGATACTAATCTGGTTTGCTAATTGCTTTAATAGCTCGATTTCAGAAGTTTGCCAGTGACGGGGGCGATCGCACTGATGCACGATTAGTAATCCCCAAAGCTGCGACTGCTGGAGAATTGGGACGACAAGATTAGCTTTGACCGCAAACTGCTGGAGAAATTCTACATAACAAGGCTGAATGTTTGCCTGTTCGATATCGGCGATCGCGCCAACTCTGCCCTGAAGATACTGGGCTGCATATCCGTCTTGAAAACAGGGATCGAAAATATCCTGCCCTAAAACAACGGGGTAGCCAGGAACTACCGCTTCTTCGATAGCTGTACCTGAACCGTCAGGATGTAGTTGAAAAACTAAAACCCGATCTGTCTGTAAAATCTGCTGAATCTCCGTAACAGCAAGGCGTAAAACCTCTTTTAATTTCAACGACTGACGGATTTTTAAAGTTATTTCTGCAATTAATTGCGATCGCCGAGATTGACGTTGTGATTCTGCTTCTGCCAATTTACGCTCGGTAATATCCTTCGCCGAACCATACATAAGCTGCTCTTCAGCAGCAAAAGTACCCGTCCAAAGTAGCCATTTATAAGAACCATCTCGGCAACGATAACGATTTTCAAAACTAATCGTATCCATTCCTTGGGTAAGTTTAGCAGCTTCGGCGGTGGTAGCTGCTCGATCGTCTGGATGCACGAAGTTAATAAAAGGTTCAGCTAGTAATTCTGACCTGCTAAAACCAAGAACTTGCTCCATTGCTGGGTTGATTTGCTTAAAGTAACCGTCAACCCCAGTAATACAGAATAAGTCTAAAGAAAGGTCGAAGAAGCGATCTCGTTGAATTTGCGATCGCTGGCGGGCTTCCGTCTCTTGTTGTAAAACTTCTTTTGTTACTCCTAGTTCGCACTTTTGCCGTTCTACTTGTGTAGTTAAAGCTCGATTGGCTTCTCGCAGGGCAGACTCTAAACGTTTTCGCTCGGCAATCTCATTTTGTAGTTGCCGATTGGTCTGTTTTAGCTGTAAGGTTTGCTTATCTTTAATCTGCTGTAAATCTTCTAGTTCCTGCAACATTTCTAGAGGATCGAGAATTTGTAGCAGACTGGTTTGGGTAACAATTCCTACCAGTTCTCCCCTGTCTCCCGTAACTACTAAGCGTCGGACACGGTGCTGCTGCATTTGTAGATGAGCTTGCCACAGAGCATTTAAAGGCTTGACGGGAAATAGCGGAAAGCTCATTACCGTTTTTGCCTGGATTTTTTTTAGATTCAAATTGAGAGCTTGAAATTGAACGATATCCCCTTCGGTAATGATACCCACGGGAGTTACTAAGATATCTCCTTTCTCGTCTTCGCTCGCTTCTGTAATCACCACACAGCTAACTTGGCGATCGCTCATTAGTCGGGCTAAACTCAGCACCGAATCATTAGCCGATGCCGTCACTACCTCAGTAGCCATTACATCTGCCACCTTTCTCAATTTCAAAAAATTATTAGGTTGCAAAGATTGACGTAGACTGCCCGTAGTAATTACTCCTAGCAGTCGATCTTCCTCGTCCAAAATCGGCAAATGACGAATACGATGCCGACGAAAATAGCCCAGTACGCAAAAAATATCGCGAATTTCTGACTGGGACAAAGTGATAACCGAAGCAGTCATAACTTCAGTAATCTTAATTGCCGAACAATCGTACTCCGAAGCTGCCAATTTAACTAGATCTCGTTCGGTAAAAATTCCTACCAGTTTCCCTGCTTCCATTACCAGAAGGTAACTAGAGCTTGCCTGTACTGAAGATAAATCTGAAGCGTCAGTAATATTATTAAGCTCACAACTAGCTCTGATACAGCTTTGATGCCAAATTTGGCTCATCAAAGCGATCGCCTCAAAAACCGTTGTCTCAGTCGTCACTATCGGCGGGTTGCGATCGATTACCCGTTCTAGAACGAATGGTTGAATTGGTAGCTTTTCTGACGGCATAGTTAATTTGTTCTAGCTAAAAACTTTGGTAGGGCGCTCCTCTTAATTTTCAGTTTAGATCTATTTTCTAGCGAACCCAGGAAATACCAATCAATTTGTTAGGTAGCATAAGCGTAATAAAATTTGTGGATAGCCATTGTCAGGAAATAATGCCTGCAAGCGCGATCGTAATTCGGGAACTTGAATCGGTTGATTCAAACAAGATACTCTAACGTCATCGATTCTGGCTCTTAGCCATAAATGCGCTAAGGCTTCTCCTGTAGCCAGCCAAGCATATTCATTATCATTTTGGCTACCGATTAACATTAAAGTGCCAACTGACGATGCCATAGGTACATCTTCATGACTAGAGTTAATCCATTGAAATAATTTTCGGCGAAAAGGATCTCTTGTCTGTAGGCGATCGCCTTTATCCACCAATTTAATTACCTCGCGAACGCTACTATCGGCGACAATCGAAGTTAAAATCTGCAACCTGGTACATTCTGAATCTGTGACTGACTCTAACTCCGATATTAAAGACTTTGGAAGTTTGCGGTTGGCAAGGTAAAACTGAGCGGTAGATCTTTTTGAAATTGCCCTGAATAAAAATTTTTCTTCTAGTTGAACTATTCTTTTACTACCAAAACTAATTCTCGCTAACAAATTTGGGTTATGTGACTCTGGGAAAACTTCTACTATGTCTCGGTAGCCAAAATGACGTATGGCAATACGTAGATCGAACAAGGCTGTACCACAGCAAATAATTGATTCGCGATAATTGTCATTAGCAGTAGCCGAAACGCGAGTATCTGCATATAGCTCGATCGCATCATCAATTATTTTGAAAAACCAGGGCTGAGTATTGTAGATTGATGGATCTAGGACTGCATAATTAAGTAGAAACTCAAGCTGTTCTGAAGTTTCGCCACTAGCAGGAAAATTATCCTCTTCAACTAACCAAGGATTTAATTCTGATGTCGATTTGTAGTGACTGGTAGTTGAAGGTTTTCTGGGTGGGGGATGAATCATATTTTGCCTCTTTGAATAGTTGAAGATCGTGCTTTTAGTTTGCTATGCACTTATTCCAGAAATTCTCTAAGCAGTTTTACGGTTAACAACAGGCGATCGCCTGATTTCTCCTTCGCAATAGCCTAAGTCATACATACTGGCTGCTCTTGAGTCGTGTTCTGGAGAATCTCTTGGTTTCCCATCCCACGCATCTGCTTTCCCTTTATCGATCCAGTCTTCGTCAGTCATCAAGGTGCTAGGAATACTATTATTGTCCATAGTTACTTACTTTTCGGCTGTGACTTCTAGTTTCTAATACTGCCATCGGGCATAATTATTCGATCGAACCTAGCCCTTTCCTAATCTTCTGAACATTCATCATGAGCCAAAAGGTCGCCAATTGAGTTGCTCATTAGTGAATAACCGTTTGATTCTAGTTCGCATTCAACTAATTCCCATTCTCCTGCTAAGAAAAATTGGCTGAGATTATATAGAGCTTGTTCGCGTTCTAAGCTATGAAGATCGACTAAATGGCGAACTTCTTTTCTGATATTTTTTATAGAAGTATCAACTTTAAAAGTCATGATGTACCTCACAGGTTAATTTGTTCTCAAGTCAAGTTTTAAGATATAGAAAAAGTTTGAGGAACTTATGAGGAGCATTTATTTTAGAGAAATATCCTAAGCTAGCATTAAAGTATTTCTAATTCCTTGAACTTCTTTTCCATGACCCTTAACCTACTCTCGCAAATCAATAAGTAGGTAACATCAGCGAAGAATTGATTCAGCTACTGCTTCATCTGTAATTAATCCGTTAATCAGCCTGCCTTTTAGCGCAGCCAGCAAAGCTTCTTTTTTGTGCAGACCTCCTGCCACTCCAATAGTTAGTCTCTGAACTGGCTGTTCGAGAGGGACACCCGCAATCCTAGTATTAGTACCCTTAGTTAATAAAGTACCGTGCTTGTCGTATGCCCAACCTGCGACTTCGCCCACAGCACCTAATTCCATAAGTTCGGCGATCTCTTTATCATTAATAAAACCACTTTCATGCAGTGGAGCATTCCAGCTAATATTGCCAATGCCGACGAAAGTAACCTTTGCCTGGTTCACTAAAGATTCGACGGTGATAAATGCTTGTTGCGTTTGCAGTAGCCTACGTTCTTTAACACTGGCAGCAATTACTGGAGTCGGTACTGGATAAGCTTCAGCATCAATACGTTCGCTAAGGTGAATTACTACTTCATGGCGACCTGCCCGACCATAGTGAGCCAGATTACCAACTATCGAGACAATTTTATGCTGAGGCTGATTCATCGACGGAATTTGTTCAACCATCCCTCGTAACGTTTGACCAGAAGAAAAAGCGATAATAGTAGGTGCTTTTGCTACTAGATATGTTTCTAGATGAGCTGCTGCACAAACAGCCAGACCGTTACGCGAACCGTCCGCACTCGCTGGTACTACTTCACAAGTGGACAGCTCAAACTTATCCCGCATGGCTTCGGCTATAGCAATACAGTTACTAAGAGGATGGTCTAGTCGAAATTTAATTAGCTTCTCACTAACTGCCAAAGCGACTAATCGCTGGGCTGCTTGCCGTGACACATTGAGTTTGGTGGCAATTTCTTCTTGTGTATTATCGGCGATGTAGTAGAGCCAAGCTGCGCGGGCTGCCAGATCGAGCTTATCACTGCGCTGCACGGAACGAGTTTTTGCCATATTTGCTATTTAACATCTATTTATAGATATCCTCTATTGTAAGTAGTTTTACAGATGTTTGAAGATTTGCTCAAAAATGCACGTTATGCTCAATTTGATAATTCAGGCTCAGTCGATACCGAAGTGCGAAGCTCAGACCAAGGGAGATCGCGCCTTAGAAAACCACTGGTGTTCTTCGCGATCGAGATTCAACTGATTATATGGTAGGGATGCTGATAACTTTGCTTGTTGGTTAACTTAATAAATTTGGTAATATAAAGCAACTCTGTAATTACTTTGATAATTGACTATTATTTTTCAAATTTTCCCAGTGATAGGTATCATTAATGGCAACCAAAATTAATACAGTTAGTACAATTAGCATAATTGTTTGAAACGCCAGATTAAATTTAGTAAACAAGCCCAACCCAACTGCTACTCCGCACGCCAAACGAAATAAATATATTTTCCTAGGATTTTTTTGAGAAATAATTATCTGAATCGCACTCATAATTAAGAGAAAACCCGCTACACCAGCTAATAGCATATTTTCAATAGCCTTAACATTAACTAATTCAGAGTGTTCGGGATTTAAAGCAAAGTGTAAACCATATTCTAAACTTATGTCGATCGCCGAGAGTGCCAAAAACACAAAAAACTGTCCGTAACCAAAAATAAAGGTTTTCAACATATTGTGAGATAAATTGGTCGAGAAACCAAAACCACAATCGAAATAAATCCACCAAAGGGCAATAATTATGCCGAAGGCGATCGCTGACGGGATAAAAGTATCATTAGACAGAGGGAAAGACATATTATGTCCAATCGCAACTACCCCTTCACCAAGTAAAATAATCGTAAATAAACCGTGTCTTTCGATAATATGACTGGTATGAACGGGAATTTGACTACGCATTCGATACCAAGCTACTATTGGACCGATCGCTTCAGATAAAATTGCCAATAGCCAGAAAATAAGTTTAGTTTTACCTTCTACTAAAAGCGATAATGCGATTAGTAGAGTCCCAATTGAATAACCAATCAGATGATGTTTTGCCAGTATTCTGTATTGAGGTTTTCGCCAAACTCTACTCCACAAGTAAAGCAAAATACATTCTACTATAAAGTAGTAAAAAGTGAAGTGGTTATAATTATTAGCTGAAATCTCTTCTATACTCGCAGATAAGCCTATTATACAAAAAATAGATGCTAAAAAGCTCAATCTAAAAGGAATATCGTTGTTATCAAAAAGAGTAGCGTACCAAGTAAACCGATTCCAGACCCAAAAGATCGAGAAAAAAACACCCGAATAAACTAACAAATTATCAAGAGAAAAACCTGTTTCAAATATTTTGGTAGTCGAACTAATTGCCAAAACGAAACCAAGATCGACAAACAGTTCTAGCCAGGAAGCTTGTCTGTGTGCCTCATCCGAACTGCGAATGGCAATTGGTTTTATCCAGGGGAATTTATTCATATTTTAATTAAGAAATGCTGCGTACCAATCCTCCATCAACACGTACTGCCGAACCGTTAAAAGCCGATGCTAGAGGACTACATAAGAAAACGGCAGCATTAGCAATTTCTTCAGGTCGAATCAGACGTTGAATGAGAGAAGTAGAACGATTTTCTGCCATAAATTTTTGTTCGGCGGCTTCTGCGGAAAGCGATTTATCATCAAATACATCTTGAATAAAGTCCATCACACTTTCAGTCATTGTCGAACCTGGCAACAAGGAATTAACCGTTACTTCAGTCCCTTTGGTAAGTTCGGCTAAAGAACGGGCAATCGAAAGCTGCATGGTTTTAGTCGCACTGTAATGAGCCATTTCGGGTGCGGGAGAAATAGCACTTTCGCTAGCAATGAATAATATCCTACCTTGCTTACGTTCCAACATCTGCTTGAGATAATGTCGCGACAGACGAACGCTACTCATAATATTAATATCAAACAAACGCTGCCATTGTTCGTCAGTAATTTCAAAAAAATCGACCGATTCGTACAAACTTAGATTATTGACTAAAATATTTATTTCTGGATAAGATTCAGTTGCCAGTCTACATCCATCTGCCGTTCCTAAATCGGCTGCTAAAGGTAGTAATTTAGCATCTGGTAAGTTTTCTTTAATTTTGGCGATCGCGCTATTAACAGAATCTTCACTACGACCGTTAATAATAACTTCTGTCCCTTCTCTAGCAAAAGCGGTTGCAATAGCATGACCGATACCACCAGATGAAGCACTAACTAAGACCTTTTGGTTTTGTAAATTGAGTTCCATAATTATATTTTCGCCAGCGAAACTTTTTGAATTGAGATCGAGAGAAAAAAGGAAAAGACTATTTGGTCAGCCAAATTGACTTGGTTCGCTCATCTTTGAACGAAGGCAGAAGCCTTGGTAAAAGTGTTTTGGTTGTTTGAGCGTTTTTGGGAACCCGAACGATCGGCGAGTAAATTATATTTGCCAGACTTCGTTTCTGTTCCTTTGATAATCAATATACAAAGACTTGCAGATTGCTTTCTTGCGTTTTTCTGCTCGAAATTTCGCGATCGTGCTAAAAATTTCTTTTTTTTCGCTATTTTGTTTTGAATAACTGAGTAAGAGAACGATATTCGCTAACAATCAGCCTCGGAATTCTTTTCTATACTTAAGTGGCGTTGTGCCAACTTGCTTTTTAAACAGCGTAATAAAATGACTCTGGCTGTTAAAACCAACCTCAGCACTAATATCGATAATCGGTATATTAGTTTTTTTCAACTTGTGCTTGGCGACTTCCAAACGGCGTTGGGTTAGGTATTCATGAGGCGAAAGTCCCATCGATTTTCTAAACAGACGGCTGAAGTAAAAAGGACTCATGCCTATATTTTCAGCTATTTCAGCTATTTTTAGATTAGAGTGAAGATTATCCTCAATATAGCTTATCGCCTGTCGCAGAGAGTATCGAGACAATCCATCCTCATAGCGATCGAGCTTTACTTTGCGGGTAGAGTATTTTTTAACTATGTGAGCTGCTAAAGCAGTGGTTAAAGACTCGACATAAGGACGAGAACCAAAATAATCCGTTTCTAATTCTGACTTGATTGCCAAACCCAAATGATAAATTAAGGGATCGGATTGAATAAAGGTCGGTACTAATTCCATGCTATCTGGATCTACCGTTTCATAGGCAATTTGAGCGACAAATTGAGGATCGAGTGCTAAAAAAAGCCCTTCACATTCATTTTTATTAACTGCGTAATGATTAACATGAGCGGGAACGATCGCAATATCGCCAATAGACATATTGTAATCCTGTCGGCGATCGCCTATTTTTCGTTCTAAATTGGTTTTAGGGTTTAAATGCAGAATAACTGTATGTTGAGCATAGCTAATCTTTGGTGTTTCCCAAACCGAGCGAACAAAATGATGCTCTAAGGTAATGTTCTCCCACCCTGCTTTGTGACTGCTTAGTAAAGATGAACCAGGGAAAAGCTGAGAACCTACATCTTTTTGAGTCCAGTCGATAGTAAGAGAATTGTTTTGCTTCATGTTTTTTATCGATGTCGGTTTAGCTCTTAAAAATAAGATACTGCACTTTGCGAGCTAGCTATCTCTCTCTGAAGATTTAAAAACACAGACATAAAATCAGGACTTACGCAGAGACACCATATGTAGGTGGGCAATGCTCACCTTACGATTATCTTTCAAATTTAATGGGTTTTAGAAAGATCGCTTTTCTATAATTACATGGTTATTAATTAGCTAAAATTTTAGCCGTTGTAGTAATAAGTTTATTAATTTTGGTTTCGTTATAGGCATCGGGATGTGCTTCGGCAAAAGTTCCTCTGTCGTTATCAAAATACTTGCCACTATCACCTTTGTAATCTTCCGAAACTGCCAAGTCGTAGAGAATATTTGCTCCTTTATCTGCCGACGACCAATGTTTTCCGAAAGCTTCTTTGACCATGTTTGTATTGAGTAACGAACCTGGGTTTACAGCGATTACATTTATAGAAGGTTCTTTTTTAGCTAAATAAAAACTCCACATAGTTAAAGCCAATTTACTCTGGGCATAGGTTTCACTTTCAGAACGCATCTCTTTACCAGCTAAGACTTCATAATCTATGGGAGATTGAGCAGCCGAACTTAGATTAACAATGCGAGTTTTTTCTCCTTTTTTAAGGCGAGGAATTAACTCATTCGTAAGTGTAAAAGGAGCTAAATAATTTACTACAAGTCGCATATCTAAGCCATCATCGTTTTGGCTTTTGCTGCTGTTATAAACTCCTGCATTATTAATCAGGACATCAATTTTTGATGTCGCTCCCTTAATTTGATGAGTCATCTGTTTGACAACATCTAAATCGGAAAAATCTGCCACAAACCCTTTGATATTTTCGTTTTTGGTTTCTTCTTTAATTTCTGAGACTACGTTAGCTAGCTTTTGAGGATTTCTGCCATGTAAATAAACTTCATGTCCTTCTTTAGCAATTTTTATGGCTACAAGCCTGCCGATGCCATCGGTACTTCCCGTGATTAATATTGTTTTCATGATACTTTCTGCTTTATTAAGTTTGAATGAAAATGGGGTAATACTTTTTTCGCAAGATGTTCTAATGTGCGATCCATATCCATTGAGTTAAACCGAAGATTCAGTGCCACATGGTTCACCCCTATGTCTTCAAGATGATGTAAGTAATCGATTAAATAATTGACACCAATTCTTAGACCTAAGTGTATTGGTTGAGGTTTAAAGTCATCATCTTTTTGTATATCTACATACAACGGCTGCATGAATGGTTTATTGTAAGTTTGTGTTTTTGCCACCAGATCGCGCCACTGTGTGATGGTGTTTTGCTGCTGATATAAATCTCTGGGATAGGACATCCAGCCGTCTGCGTTTTGAGCATTCCAATCCAGGGTTTGCCGACTACTTCCAGTAATTAATAAGGGAATCTTATGTGCAGTAGCTTTTGGTAGTACGTCGATATGTCCTGGGGAATTTCCATAGTGCTTAGATTCCAAAATTGGGAATTTTTCTTGTGCTTTGCGAATGTAAGCAAATGCTTCTCGAAATAGTTCTCCTCGATTTTCATAATCTATTCCCATCGCAGGATATTCTTCGTATCTGTCTCCCGATGCCACTCCTAAAATCAATCTTCCCTCAGATAACCGATCTACCGTGGCAGCAGATTTGGCTACGTGAACGGGATAATGTAGGGGTAAAGCAATACTAGAAACTCCGAGGGCAATATCTGTAGTCAAACCAGCTAGATAGCCGAGGTAGGTAAAAGGATCGAAGGTTTGTCCTGCGTCTCCAAAGGTCGGTACGTTAAAGGGAACATCTCTCAGCCACAACGCTTTAAATCCCAAGCGATCGATTAGCTGCACCCTGGCTAAATGATGCTTCATCGTTGGTATGGGGTTAGAAGCATAACTTTCAATTGGCACAACAATTCCAATGCTCAACTGGTTGGGTTTAAAGACGCTGTTATACCCTTGGTTTATTGATTCAAAATCTTTCATTGGGGTACGTATTAACGATTAGTTTGTTTGGTTCGATGTTGGTTATTCTATTTCTTGAACATTAATTACCAATTGTTCCCAGTTACGCTGGTTTTCCAGATCGTATTGCAGACCTTTGTCATCAGCAATTTGGAAACGCTTAACGGCTGGAGTTTTATTAGTTGCTTGATATAGCCAGTAAGCTTCCGCCTTGAGGGCTTCCTCAATCGGCTTATCGATGGACTCATAAACTGCTTGCTTGCAGGCATTGATGGACTCTGCTGGGAATTTAGCAATACGCTTGGCTAGCTCATCAACATAGGGACCGATTTCATCTGGTTCAAGTGCTTTGTTGATTGTGCCGTATGCTTCGGCTTCGTCCGCATCAAAGTCACGGGCGCTGAGGATAATTTCTAATGCTCGACCAAGCCCAACCTGACGCGCCATACGGGATGCACCACCGCCGCAGGGCAAAATGCCCATACCGACTTCCATCTGCATAAACTTAAATTTTCCCCGTGCCGCGAAACGCATATCACAGGCGAGTGCAAACTCATGACCGCCACCGCGTGCGAAGCCTTCGAGTTTGGCAATGGTGGCTTGGGGTAACTTGCTGATACGTTCTAAAACAGATTGCAGATCCAGCAATTTAGCTTCTTCGCGGGAGACGGCTTCCATCGACATATCCTTTAATAGGTTTGTGTCGTAGTGGCAAACCCAGATTTCTGGATGGGCTGACTGGAAAACAACGACTTTGACTTCGCGATCGCGTTCTAGCAGTAACGCAAGGCTATTTAGATCTGCCAGCATGGGCAGACCTTGAACATTAACTGGAGGATAATCAAAAGTTACCCAAGCGATCGCATTTTCAGTCTCAACGTTGAAAGTAATGAAATTGTCGTAGTTCATTTTGTATTTCCTATTCGTTTAAACGAATTGGCGTGAATTAAGTTATGTTGTGTCGGCAGTTTTGGCTATTAGTTCTCAATAACGACCTTGCCCATTCCTTGTCCGCTTTCCAAACGAGCATGTGCCTGTCCAGCTTGTTCGAGCGAATAATGCTCTTCGTCAAGTACGGGCTTTAATCCGCCTGACTCGACAATCTGAGCTATGCTCCGAAGAATTGACCCGTGTTGTTCTCGTTTGAAGTTGTGCAGCATCGGAATCAGCATAAACACGACATGCAATGACAACCTTTTGAAGTGAGCTAACGTCAAATCCAGCTCACACATCGAAACGGTTGATGCAACTTGACCATTAAGTGCTGCTGCTTCAAATGAATTAAGCATATTTGCACCACCAACAGAATCGAAAACCAAATCAAAACCAGTCCCACCCGTGTGTTTGGAAACATACTCTTCAACCGATTCTGTTTTGTAGTTGATGCCAGTTGCACCCAGTTGTTCAATTAGGGCTAACTGTTTGTCACCACCTCCCGTAGAATAGACATCGGCACCAAAGTGTTTTGCTAGTTGCAAAGCAACATGACCAACGCCACCAGAGCCTCCATGTACGAGAACTTTCTGTCCTTGCTTGATGCCCGCACGAGTTAGACCTTCGTAAGCAGTAATAGCAACCAACGGCAAGGCAGCAGCTTCAAGCATCGACAAGGTTTTTGGTTTGTGGGCAATCAGGTTGGCATCCGCCACTATGTAGTCAGCCAACGTGCCTGGTAAGTCTGCTAATCCACCCGCACAGCCGTAAACTTCGTCGCCAATTGAATAAGTTGAGACACCCTCGCCAACAGCCTCGACCGTCCCAGCGAAGTCCATACCCAGAATCGCTGGTGTATCGGGCGAAAGTGGTAATTCCTTGCCCATCTTCCGAATCATCGTATCGACCGTGTTTACGCTCGACGCTGCGATCTTTACAAGGACATGACCCGCCTTGACTTGAGGTTTGGCGATTTCCGCAGATTCAAACTTCGCGTCTTCACCGTACGATTTTATAAGCATTGCTTTCATGATGCTGTCTCCTTTCAATTTGTGGAAGCGATAATTGTATATTAATCATTCGGATTGAAAAGATAAATGGGCTTGAAACGAAATGATAATTCGGATATTTTTGATAAATGGATATTTTATCGCTCCGCTTATTCATCAGAATTGCCGAACTGGGTGGTGTCACGGCAGCAGCACATGACCTGTCACTTTCCCCTGCAAGTGCGAGCGCCCGCTTAGTTAAACTCGAAGAAATCGTAGGATTTCGCTTATTCAACAGAACAACCAGAGCAGTGTCACTGACGACTGATGGAGAGCTGTTTTTGCCCTTCGCTCAACAAACCTTAGAGACTCTGGAGACTGGGCTAAATGCAGTGAGAGGGCAAGAGGAATCGGTACAGGGGGTACTCCGAATGGCAATGCCTGGTTCCTTCGGACGGATGTATATCATTCCTCTCCTGGACAAATTCCAATCTCGCTATCCACAAGTTAAGCTTGACTTGCGACTATCTGATGAAGTCCTTGATGTCATCGAAGGCGCTTATGACCTAATTATCCGAAATGCAAGCTTGGCAGATAGTAGATTAATTGTACGTAAACTAGCTGCTGACAGACGGCTGCTTGTGGCTTCTCCGGCATATCTCGAACAACATGGTATTCCTACTACA
Organism: Pleurocapsales cyanobacterium LEGE 10410; assembly: GCA_015207195.1. GTDB lineage: Bacteria > Cyanobacteriota > Cyanobacteriia > Cyanobacteriales > Xenococcaceae > Waterburya. Next base: position 46,853 of record JADEXJ010000011.1, on the reverse strand, counting down.
CCAGACGACCTCGCAGCGCATCGATGTGTCACACTTGGAGAAACAAGATGGAAATTTGAAGACGGACAAATCATTAACATTTCGTTCTCGAACACCGTTAACGATGGCGAGGCAATGCGAAAAATGCTTGAGCAGGGAATGGGTATTGGCATGAAGTCCGTTTGGAATGCTTGCGAAAGTCTAAAGTCTGGGCTTCTTATTGAAGTGCTGCCAGAATTTCCACTCGTCACAGAAGCGTCTATCTGGCTCCTTTATCCAAGTCGCCAAATCGTTGCACCAAGAGTTCGCGTAATGATTGAATTTTTAATCGAACAGTTTCAGCCGATTCCACCCTGGGAGCGTTAGAGAGAGCCAAATAACTGAGAAAAAGATTGTCAATACAAATCTCCCCTTGTTCGACTTGAGCGTACAAGAATTATTTAGTCTTGAGTCAAACTATTCGGTTTTTTCGGGCGATCGAGAAGCGAGCTAAGATGGAATCACATCGTACTTACCCTCTGTCCGCACGTAGATGATGCACTCCTCCTCTGCTTGGCACGAAACCTGATGTACCGTTTCTGCCTCCAAGCCGAAATAACTGCCTGGTTCTAAGGTTTTCTCCTCTGTTTCGCTTGGCACTTGGTACAGCGATCGCCCTTTAATTACTACAGCGCGAAAGGTCGAGCCTTGGTTGCGTATCTCGCCAGTAAATTCAGAAGGCAGCTTAATAAGAGTTCCATTTAGCTCACCAGACTGCGGGTTGCCCCAAAGAAAAGCTACCTTTGCTCCATCGACATCTGCGGACATTTGGGGGCGATCGATCCGAGTAATATTCGATGCGTTTAACCAAATAATGTTTGATTCGTATACATTTATTGGCTTTTCGCCACTGTCAAACGCCTCTTCTGTAGGATTAACGAGATACGGTCCTTCGTCGATTTCTATGTATGCCAAGTTGGTACTACCCTCGGCAGCGGTAATGTGCGCTTCTCCTGCTGGCTGCGTCCAGAAAGAACCCGCTGGCATCCACATCTTCTCGGCATTGGGGTCATCGTTGTGAATAGTACCGCTAATGACTACTCCTCGGTAGGTAACATTATGAATGTGAGGTGGGGAAGAGAAACCGTCCATAAATTCTACAAGAAAGCCTGATGCTCCAGAATCGGTGCGATCTCCCCAAAGAGTTCCCGCCCTGGGGCTTTGGTCGCCACGAGCGGGATTAAGCGGACTCCACTCGACTTCGGACATCAAGACTACTTCGGGTTTTGGTGCGGTGCTTTGGGATACGACCTGCGTGCTACCCCAGACGATTACAAAAATTGCCAGTGCGAGTGATAGAAACGTTCGTATGTTTTTCATTTTCTTGATTCGTTCGAGTTTTTCATCCGAACCAGATTTAACAATTGTTTTGAGTTCTCTAACAACTGCTATTGGCTGTTAATAAGGAGCATAGAATATATATTCAAAGTGAACAAGTACGCACATTTTTGATACGTAGTACCTTTTTGTATACTTAGGGAGGTTCAAAAACGAAAATTATTTCAATAAATCTGGCAAACGAAATAAAAATTCTTGTTGAGCATCTCTTAACTCGGCTGTAGGACGTGCTTCTTTAACAAGTGCGATCGCTCGTTCTGGTAATTCTCCTTCAGCAATTAAGTAAGCAGCAAGTAATGTTCCCGTTCTACGATTACCACTGGTACAGTGGACTACTACAGGCTGTTCTTGCGCGATTAATGGATTGGCGAATCGAACAAACTGCTTTACCTGTTCTACAGTCGGTGGTTTTCCTCCCGTGGTTGGCAGCCAAAGAGCTTCAAATCCAGTCTCACGATACTCTTCAATACCTGAAGGTTCATCCATGACCGAAACAATACCCCGCATACCTGCTCGATCGAGTCGAGTTAAATCTTCTAAAGGGGGTCTGGACATCCCTGCTAGTTTATTTGGTATAAGCCACCAAACGTAGTCAGGATAGGTCATTTGGTCTGACATTTATGTCTTCTCCATTAAGAACTTCGATTAAACAAGCGCGATCGCCAAAATAAGTTAAAATTCGGCTGGCTTATCGATAGGGACTTACACAACGAGGGTCGAGTAAAGTCGCTTTTTCGGGATGGCGGGGAAACCAACTGGCAGTGCGCTTACAAAACTCCACCAACATCAGCATGACTGGCACTTCTATTAGTACTCCAACCACTGTCGCTAGTGCAGCACCAGAATTAAGACCAAATAAAACTACTGCTGTGGCGATCGCTACTTCAAAATGATTACTCGCCCCAATTAGGGCTGCGGGGGCTGCATCTTCGTAATCTAGTCCCAGTTTTAAGGCTGCAACATAGGTAATTAAGAAGATTAAGTTAGTTTGTAAAAATAGAGGAACGGCAATTAATAAGATGTGCAGGGGATTGTTGACGATTAATTCTCCTTTGAAGGCAAACAAGAGAACCAAGGTTAACAGCAAAGCGAGAATTGCCACAGGAGAAAGATAATGTAAGAATTTCTCTTCAAACCAACGTCTGCCTTTGTTGTGCATAATCCAGTAACGGCTGAGGACTCCCGCCAAGAGTGGCAACCCTACATAGATTAAAACCGACAATACTATGGTTTCCCAAGGTACGGTGAGATTGTTAGCCGACAGCAACCATTTTCCCAAAGGTGCATAGAGAAACAGCATTGCTAGGGAATTTACCGCCACCATGACCAAAGTATGACCCTGATTGCTGTAAGAGAGATAACCCCACATCAATACCATTGCCGTACAGGGAGCAATGCCCAGTAAGATTGTTCCCGCAATATAAGAATTAGCCAGAGTAACTTCTACCCCTCTGATTAACTCTGTTTCAGTTAGGAAAGACTGAAATGCCCAACCCAGAAAAAACTGGGAAAATGCCACCATCGTAAAAGGCTTGATTAGCCAGTTAATTACCAAGGTTAATAAGACTGGTTTGGGGGATTTTGCCGCCTTTTTTGCCTGAGAAAAGTCAATCTTAACCATGATGGGGTACATCATGAAAAACAAGCAGATAGCAATGGGAATTGAAACGTTATAAACGCTCATCGAATCTAATGATTGAGCGACGTTGGGAAATAGCTTACCCAAAGCAATTCCCCCAGCAATACAGAGGGCTACCCAAAGGGTCAGGTATTTCTCAAATAGATTTAATTGACCGCCAGCTTGGACGGCTTTGGCATTAACTGGTTGATTTTCGGTATTCATAAAATTCTTAACAATTAATATCGAGCCTGTTTGCGTAACAGTTCGGGTATGGTGACATTAAACTGAGACTGACCGTCAAAAACAGTTCCTACTTCACCCCTATAAAAAGTTACTTCGTTGATTTGATAGGCTTCTTCGGGTAAAGGAACATAACCCACCTCGCTAACAACCTCTGGAGCATTTTCTAAATAGAATTCTGTAAATCTCACCAACGCTTCATTCTCCCTGGCAGCAGCAGCGTTAACGTAGACAAACAGAGGACGTGCCAAAGGTTGATATTGAGCTTGCTCTACGGTTTCTACTGAAGGTAAAACTGCTCCTTCACCACTATCAACAGCGATCGCTTTCATCTCATCTGCACGTTGGTCGTAGTAAGCTAACCCGAAGTAACCAAGGGCATTGGGGTCTTGGCTCACTTCTTGCACTAGCACGTCATCATCTTCGCTCTTTGTAACGTCGCTACGACTAGCCCCTGCTTCTCCGACAATGGCTTCAGTGACAATGGCTTCAGTAAAATAATCAAAAGTTCCCGAATCTTCGCCAGGAGCATAGAGATTTAGTGGCTTGTCGGGGAAACTCGGTCTTACCTGATTCCAATTGGTAATTTTACCTTCCGCTTCGGGCGACCAAATCTTAGCTAATTCTTCAGTGGTAAGGGTATCGACCCAATCGTTAGCTGGATTGACAACCACAGTCAGCGCATCAAAGGCTACGGGTAATTCTATATATGCCACCCCTGCTTCTCGGCAGGCTTCCATCTCATCAACCTGAATTGGACGAGAAGCATTGTTAATTTCAGTTTCACCGCTACAGAATTTGTCAAAACCACCGCTCGTACCAGAAAATTCAATCTCAATATTTACGGGTTTTTTTGCACTAGCTCGATAGTCTTCAACTATTTTCTGGGTAATAGGATAAACCGTACTCGAACCATCTATTGCGATCGCTGGAGTCTCTTGAGCAGCTAGAGGGTTAGAAATTACTAACAATGCAGTTCCCAAACCTAATGCTAGAACCTGAAAAGGATTGATTAGTGTTTTGTCTCGAACATTCATTTTTTATTACTCCTAAAGTTTTAATTGGAGTAATTTCATCATACATCAAAAAAAATTGATACATCAAAAAAAGTTGATTGGTTTGAGAAGTATTAATAAAATATTCTAGTTACAAGCTTTGGCTGGTATTATCTCACTAAAACGTCGGTATTCAGCTAAATACTGCTCTAAAGTTACGAATTGAGTCAAATTAAGCCTATAGTACATCCAACGTCCTTGTTGCCGAGAATAAACGAGATTTGCTTCTTTTAGGTTTTTGAGATGGAAAGATAGCTTAGATTGACTCACTTCCAGTTGTTCGCATAGTTCGCAGACGCATAACTCCTGAGAACGCAAGAGTTCGATGATTTGAATCCTTAGAGGGTCGGAGAGTGCGCGGAAACCAGCCCAGATTTGAGTAGAGTCTTTTGTAGTAACTAGCATCAAAATTTATTGATATGTTTCTTCCATGTTAAATCTAATAAGAAAACACCAGCACCGTTTTCGGCAAAACGGCGAATCTTTGTCCTGCCAATTTCTCCCGCACCGCACGTAATTAGGATAGTTTTACCCTAAAAAATAAATGGCGATCGCGCCACATAGATTCGCCTTCAAATAAGCAATTGTTTCAAATCGTAAAGCTTATCTCATAATTATTGGAAAAAAAAGTATGATTCAATACTATAGAGCATTTAAACAAGCTTTGAGCAAATGCCCAATAATTAAAATAATTTATTCAAAATGAAAGGAAAAAAGCAGTACATCTGTTTTTTCCTCATAAGTTGCTCATATTCTTCTTTTATTCTCGATCGTTAATTAGGTTGCAAAACCTTATAGGAGACATTAACAAATATGAACAAAATAACGACGTTCCTATTTAGCGTCATGCTGATACCGTTACTGCAAGCCTGTGGCGGAGAATCGGTGGCAGATGAGAAAACGCGATTGACCATTGCAACTGTTAATAACGGTGACATGGTGGTTATGCAGGATTTATCGCGCAAGTTTGAAGCCGAGAATCCCGATATCGAGCTGCGCTGGGTAGTTTTAGAAGAAAATATATTACGCCAACGCACTACTACCGACGTTGCCAGTCAGGGTGGTCAATTTGATGTTTTAACGATTGGTTCTTATGAGACACCCATCTGGGCAAAACGAGGTTGGTTAAAGCCCCTCGATAATCTACCTGCTGAATATGACGTGGACGATTTGATCGATCCCGTTCGCGAGGGTCTTTCCCACGAGGGTTCGCTTTATGCGTTACCGTTCTATGCGGAAAGTTCGATGCTGTACTACCGTCAAGATCTGTTTGAAAAAGCAGGTATCACGATGGCAGCGAATCCTACTTACGGAGAAGTAGAAGAGTGGGCAAGTAAAGTACACGATCCTGCTAACGGTGTTTACGGTATGTGCCTACGGGGTAAGCCTGGTTGGGGTGAAAACATGGCGTTTTTGACCACCCTGGTAAATACTAACGGGGGACGCTGGTTCGACATGGACTGGCAGCCTCAACTCGATACCCCAGAATGGGAAAGTGCCGTCACTTTTTATGTAAATATATTGAACGAATACGGACCTCCTGGAGCTAGTTCTAATGGCTTTAATGAGAACCTGGCACTATTCTCAACGGGTAAATGCGGGATGTGGATTGATGCCACAGTTGCAGCAGGACTGTTATCTAATCCTGAAGGTTCGCAAGTTGCCGACAAAGTTGGTTTTGCACCCGCACCAGTCGAGTCTTATCCTAATGGTTCTAACTGGTTATGGGCTTGGTCATTAGCCATTCCTGAAACATCGCGATCGCCCGAAGAGGCACAGCGATTTATTACCTGGGCAACCTCTAAAGAATATATTCAGATGGTGGCGGATGAATCGGGTTGGGTTGGTGTGCCACCAGGTACTCGCACCTCGACTTACGAAAATCCTAACTATCAAGAAGTTGCTCCCTTTGCTAAGACGGTACTGAATTCGATTGAGTCTGCCGATGTCGAACGTCCGTCCCCTTTGCCTACCCCTTATAAGGGAATTCAATATGTAGATATTCCCGAATTTCAGGCGATTGGAACTCAGGTAGGACAGCAGATGGCAGAAGCATTGGCGGATAAAGTTTCGGTCGATAAAGCGATCGAAAAATCGCAAAATGTTGCCGAACGATTTATGCGTCACACGGGCTATATCGAGGACGAGGCGAGCGAACAAGCTAAAAACGAGGTAGAGCAATGACTTCAGTAGTAACTAGACCACAACCACCATCTAAGCCTAAAGAGCGATCGTCAGGAAAGATACCCACTCTGGCATTAGTTGCACCATCGGTAATCGTGCTGATTCTCTGGATGGTAGTGCCGTTGGCAATGGCAATCTGGTTTGCCTTCCAGCGATATAACTTATTGATTCCCGATAACCGCGAGTTTATTGGCTTAGGAAACTTTATCTTTATTCTCACCGATCCAGCATTATGGATCTCTATTGGTACTACCCTCGTCTTAGTCGCTTCTGTGCTGCTAATCACGATTGGTTTAGGCACACTATTAGCGGTACTGTTTAACCAAGATTTTCCTGGTCAGGGTATTGCCCGCGTATTGGCAATTTCACCATTCTTTGTCATGCCAACGGTGAGTGCCTTGATTTGGAAAAATATGTTGATGCACCCAGTTAACGGGCTGTTTGCTCAAATCACTCGTGGGCTGGGGTTAGGTGCGATCGACTGGTTTACCGATTTTCCTTTAGTGTCGATCATCATTATTGTTTCTTGGGAATGGCTGCCCTTTGCCTTGTTAATTTTATTAACGGCAATTCAGTCTCTCGATACCTCTCAAATAGAAGCTGCGCGCATGGATGGAGCAAAACCCTTCGCTTTGTTTCGGTATGTAGTATTGCCTCACCTGAGTAGGGCGATCGCCGTAGTGGCAATGATCGAAACGATCTTCTTTCTAGCTATCTTTGGAGAAATTTTCGTTACCACTGGTGGTGGACCAGGACTTGCTACCACTAACTTAGCCTACTACATCTATCTCAAAGCATTGCTGGAGTTCGACGTGGGTGGAGCTTCTGCTGGCGGGTTAATCGCCGTAGTGCTAGCTAACATCGTCGCGATTTTCTTAGTCCGTAGCGTTGCGAGTAATTTGGATACTTAATATGAAAACTAATAATAAAAAATCAAATCAATGGCTCATCGGCTTACTAGGTTGGTTAGTTGCCTGTATTTTATTCTTCCCGATCTTCTGGATGTTTATCACCAGTTTCAAAACGGAAGCGATGGCAGTAGCTACACCACCTCAACTATTCTTTAAGCCGACTCTAGAAAACTATGTTGCCGTTCAAGAAAGGGCTGCTTATTTTAACTTTGCTTGGAACAGTGTGATTATCTCCGTCGGCGCGACCATCTTGGCACTATTGCTAGCAGTTCCCGCAGCTTACGCCATGTCTTTCTTTCCGAGCAAACGCACCAAAAGCACTTTGCTGTGGATGCTTTCAACTAAAATGCTGCCCTCAGTAGGCGTATTAGTACCGATTTACATTCTCGGTCGCGAAACAGGATTGTTAGATACCCGTATCGGTTTGATTATTATCTATACCCTGATCAACCTGCCGATTGTAGTCTGGATGATTTATAGCTTTTTCAAAGAAGTGCCAAAAGAGATTCTCGAAGCCGATCGCATGGATGGCGCATCGACCTATCAAGAAGTGGCTTATGTATTGCTTCCTCTGGCTTTACCTGGAATTGCCTCTACCGCCCTCCTTTCGATTATCCTTTCTTGGAACGAAGCCTTCTGGAGTCTTAACCTGACCACCTTTGATGCAGCCCCGTTGACCGCATTTATTGCCTCTTTTTCCAGTCCCCAAGGACTATTTTGGGCAAAACTATCGGCAGCTTCCACAATGGCGATCGCGCCAATTCTCATCTTTGGTTGGATCTCTCAGAAGCAACTGGTTCGAGGTCTTACATTTGGAGCCGTTAAGTGAACCGCTTTGCGGTTAGCTATTAGCTATCAGCTATTAGCTATTAGCTTAATTACAAGAGATTTTTCTACTTCGTTTGTAGTAAATATGCAAATAAAACAAGCAAATTCCTAACCTTTTGCTAATTTCTACAGATTAATTGGTACGTAACACTAGTTACTTAATAAAGCATGACATACCAAAAGCTCAAGCATATAAGTTTTCACCTTTTACAAACCAATAATCATGAGTTTTCTAACTTGTACATAAGTAGTCAATCAAAGGCTAAGAGCTAAAAGCTAAGAGCTAAAAGCTAAAACCATTCATAGTTCATTTAAAGAAAAAAATAGAGCGAAAAAATTATGTCAACTGTAACTTTAAGAAACATCCGCAAAACCTATACTGACACCGAGATTATTAAAGGCATAGACCTTGATATCGAAGATCGTGAATTTGTGGTCTTCGTTGGACCTTCGGGCTGCGGTAAATCTACCCTGCTTAGAATGATTGCAGGACTGGAAGAAATTACCTCTGGAGAGCTATTAATCGACGGCGAACGTATGAACGATGTTTCCCCAGACCAAAGGGGACTGGCGATGGTGTTTCAAACTTATGCCCTTTATCCGCACATGACGGTAGCGGAAAATATGTCCTTTAGTTTGCGACTAGCGGGTATGCCCAAAGCCAAACGACTTGCTAGGGCAAAAGAAGTCGCAGGGGTTTTACAGTTAGAACCGCTATTGCAGCGTAAACCTGGTGCGCTCTCTGGAGGACAGAGACAACGGGTAGCCATCGGTCGTGCATTAGTAAGAAACCCCAAGGTGTTCTTATTTGACGAGCCATTATCTAACTTGGATGCAGCTTTGCGAGGACAAATGCGACTAGAGCTTGGTAGTCTGCACAATAGCTTGGAGTCCACGATGATCTATGTTACCCACGATCAGATTGAAGCTATGACCCTGGCTACTAAAATTGTGGTTTTAAATGGTGGGGTTGTCGAACAAATCGGCGCACCGATGGAACTGTACCACAATCCCTGCAATCGCTTTGTCGCTGGATTTATTGGTTCTCCGAAGATGAATTTTCTTTCGGTAATGACTACTAGCGTTCAGGATTCAGGCACTACTCTAAGACTCCCTGGTGATGATACCGTAACCGTGCCAGTACAGCCCAAGACTCTAATGGCTGGCGATCGCGCTACTTTAGGTATTCGCCCCGAACATCTACGCATCGATGCAAACAATCCCACCCTAATATGTGATGTTCTCGTAGTCGAGCATCTTGGTGATGCTACCTCTCTCTATGTCCGCGCTCCAGGTGGCGATACCTTAATCGTTCAAGCCGAAGGCAATAGTAGAGCCAGAGTAGGCGATCGCGTACCTATTTACATCGACGGCAACCTATGTCACGTATTTGATTCCAATGACTTAGCAATTCCCAAAGCCAAAAATTATAATCACACAGCAGGACAAACTCATGAACAGCAAATTCGCCCCCTCCAATCCTTCCCTAACTCAATCGAATCAACAATTAACAAAGACCGCTATTCCTCCGAACAAAACTAATCTCGCGCAACTGTCCGATCGGGCTTCCGTTCCTCAGTACGATCGCGATCGAGTAACTAATGGCATCGTTCATATCGGTGTAGGTGGTTTCCATCGGGCACACCAAGCTCTCTATCTAGACGACTATATCGAACACGAACAGCGAGGTAATAACAATCGGGGCAGCAGTTGGGGTATCTGCGGTGTTGGTTTGTCCAACGATACAAAAAAGCGAGATATTCTACACGACCAAGACTGTCTGTACACTCTAATCGAACGTTCTCCAGAGCAAGATACTGCTAGAATTATCGGCTCGATTACTCGATATCTCATGGCACCAGAAAACCCCCAGGCTGTGATTGATGTCCTGGCAGGTGAGGAGTGTCGCATTGTCACCCTAACCATCACCGAAGGCGGTTACTTCGTAATTGAAGGTACTGGGGAGTTCGATGCCCAACATCCTACTATCCAACACGACTTGCAGCATCCCGATCGCCCCAAAGGCGTGTATGGTTTTCTCACGGCTGCATTGAAACAACGACGAGATAATAATTTACCACCTTTCACTGTCTTATCTTGCGATAATGTCCAGGGTAACGGCAGGGTTCTCGGTAAAATGTTAATTGCCTTTGCCAAGCTGCAAAGCCCAGATTTGGGAGCGTGGATCGAGCGTAACGTGGCATTTCCCAACAGTATGGTCGATCGCATTACTCCTGCCACTACCCCTGACGAAATCCAGATGGTAGAGGATAAATTTGGCATCGAAGATGCTTGGCCCGTAGTAGCCGAACCCTTTAATCAATGGGTGATTGAGGATAAATTCTGTGCGGGGCGACCAGATTGGGAAGCTGTCGGGGTGCAAATGACCGATGATGTTCATCCCTACGAACTGGCGAAGCTGCGACTGCTCAATGCAGGTCATTCGTTACTGGGTTTCTTAGGTTCGTTGCTGGGTTATACCTATACCTCTGAGGCAATGAAATACGAACCGATTCGACGGGCTATTAAAGGCTTGATGGATGAAGTAACACCCACTCTCTCACCCTTGCCAGGTGTCGATATCGAGGAATACAAACAAACCTTAATCGAACGATTTGCCAATCCTAAAGTTAGCGATCGCCTATCCCGTCTCTGCCTCAATAGCTCAGACAAACTACCTAAGTTTATCTTTGGCAGCCTACGAGACAAACTAAAACAGGATGGTTCGATAGATTATCTAAGCTTTACCATCGCTCTATGGTTTCGCTATCTCCAAGGTGTTGACGAACAAGGTAAGTCTTTATCTATCGAAGATTCTAGGGCAGATCTTCTCGTCGAACGCGCTCGTATAGCTGGCTCAGACCCCCAACCCTTGCTCGATCTAGAAGAAGTGTTTGGCGATTTAGCTCAATCCCCACATTTTGTCGAAACCGTAACTAAATACCAAGGCGAAATCGACCGCTTGGGGACAAACGTAGCTTTATTGCAATTCTTAGAAAAGACCCAAAAATCACTAATATTGGAGGATAAATAACATTGACCATTGCGAAGCAAAACCGTTGCGGAGGTTCCCTCCGTTGAGGTTATTGCTGAGGGTGAACATTGAACATTGAAGCTGACCAATGCTAATAGCTAAAAGCTAAAAGCTAATGGCTACCGCGAAGCGGTTAACAAATGGAAATTACTTTTAGCGAAACCTGGAAACTTTGGTTGTCCGATAACTTATCTGCCGATGCAGTGCTATGGGGCATAAGTATCTTTTGGTGGGAGAGAATCGGTAAAGTAATGCAGTTTTTAGGAGCAAGTACTATAGTTGCCGATATTATTGGACCTGAAAAAATCCGCAAATTTGGTACATCTCTGCAAAGCACCAATTCGCCCAAGACCCTAATTCTGTTTCTCAAACGCTGCTTTGCTTGGTACGCCAGAATCTTTCGTCAAACGGTATTGAAAGACTATACGAGAGATTCTGGCGATCGAGAATCAAAACCCAAGTTTTTTCAATTGAATCTTCTTAATTACTTTATTTGTTTTCTGTTAACAGTCTTTACTGTGGTCGTAGCAGAGTTACATATTTTTAATTGGTTCTTTTTAGTTGAAGCGATATCGATCTTTGGCTGCATATTAATATCGATCGCTCCTTTATTTACCGTTTTGATAGTCGTGGCAATAGCTTCGTTAGGACTTGCAGTTAATTATGTTTTCGTTAAACCCCTGGCATATTTTCTCGAACATCCTTCTCTCGATCGCTCATTGAAGATTGCCAGTCTCATTTTCTTATTACTTGGCTTCTTTTTAGAGTTACTAGGTTCATAAACCGCTTTGCGGTTGGCTATTAGCCGTTAGCGCAGCGCGTATGCGCAGATCGTCGTCTAGCGACGACTAGCAAGCCGCAGGCTTGTGCAGCTATTAGCTTATTAATTCCTTACTCTTCATCTCTTAAAGGTAGGAGAGAAAACTTAAACTCTCTAGCTTAGAGTTTAAAGCTTTAAGCTTAGAGCTTTTGTTAAAACCGCATTCAATTTCATAACAAGTTTGTTTGAGCAAATTTCTAATTAATTTGCCTCTAGTTTCTATTGCAAATAATTAGCTAAAGGCTAAAGGCTGAAGGCTAAAGGCTTTTTAATAAATAACAAAATAAGTCTATTTTTGGAGAATTAAATCATGATTATTTATCAAAAACAACAGTCACGCTATTCAAACAATTTAATCTTAAAAAGTCTTATCTCCAGCTCTTTTCTAGTACTATTACTTCCTTCAGTAGCCTTAGCAGTACCAGAAGATAATTCTTTAGGACAAGTTCCCTCAGTAAGACAGCTATCAGACGTAAACCCGAATGACTGGGCTTACGAAGCATTACAATCGTTAGTACAACGCTATGGTTGTCTCACGGGTTATCCCGATAATACCTTTCGGGGCGATCGCCCTTTGACTCGTTATGAGTTTGCTGCAAGTTTAAACTCCTGTCTAAATCAAATCAGTCAACTGGTTGCCGACAATATCAATCAGATCGACCCAGATGACTTGGGAATGGTGCAAAGATTGTCAGCAGACTTCAGTACAGAACTAGCTACCTTAGAGGGACGAGTCGATGAATTAGAGGGACGCACCGCAACCTTAGAAGATAATCAGTTTTCTACTACTACCAAACTTGTTGCGGAGATTATTACTGCCGTTAGCGATAGCTTTGGTAATACGGTGGGTGGTGATGACGACGAATCTGAAGTCTTCTTTGCTAATCGTGGTCGGCTTAACTTTGAGAGCAGCTTTACGGGAGAAGATTTACTAAGAGTTCGTTTGGAATTTGGTAATTTTTTCGATGAGGATGGCAATAGTCAAATTGCCGTGGCTACTGGTACGGGAATGACGCGCTTAAATTTCGACAGTGACACCAATAACGATGCCTTTATTGCTCAGGTTCGTTATTTCACTCCAGTGAGTGACTCTATTTCCGTTGCCGTGGGTCCAGTAGGCATGGGTTACACCGATATTACCACTACTATTACCCCTGCCCTAATTGCTGATGATGGTAATGGAGTCCCCTCTTTATTTGGATCTTATAGTCCTTTCTTCCGTCGCGGTGGCGGTGGTGCGGGTGTCGACTGGGATTTCACAGACAAGTTAACCCTAACAGTCGGTTATTTAGCAGACAATCCCGATAATTCCTTGTCAGGAAATGGTCTATTTAATGGTGGTTATAATGCTCTGGCACACTTGACATATATCGGGGAAGAAGGAGCTGTTGGTATTGGCTATTCTCACGGCTATGCTCCTAGAGATAGAGTGAGTTTAATAGGTGGAACGGGCAGCGTCCTGGTAAACTCCCCTTTCGGCGATAATATAGCTACTTCTAACGACATTGTCGATCTGCAAGGATTTTATCTTTTTTCCGATAATTTCCAAATTCACGGTTGGGGGGGCTACATTTGGGCAAACGCAGAAAACTCTGATACTAGTTCTCTCTCTGATGGTCTTGGTGGGACAAATTCCTTCGCTGTTAATAGTGGCGATAGTGCTAATGCTTGGTATGGCGCGATTGGAGTTTCTTTTCCCGATGTCGGAGGAGAAGGCAACTTGCCAGGAATTGTTTTTGGCGTACCTCCCCACGTCTCATCTAGCGATGTTCTAGAAGAAGATGATAATGCCTACCACCTCGAAGCATTTTATCGCCTAAAAGTCAACGATAATATCTCAGTTACGCCAGGTGTTTGGGCAATTTTTAATCCAGAGAATAACAGCGATAATGATACGCAGTATGTAGGTGTCTTGCGTACCACCTTTAATTTTTAGTTAATTTGGGCAGCACTCTAACTAGGTACGCAAAATAAGGAGTTTAAACAATGACTACCAAAAAAAATTTTGGCTCGAAGGGCTGGACACCAGAGCAACTCGGCTCCCTTGCAGGCAAAACATATGTCATCACTGGCGCTAACGCTGGTGCAGGCTTTGAGGCAACACGGGTGTTCCTGTCCAAGGGCGCAAAAGTGGTGATGATGAACCGCAACGCTGATAAGTCAACCGCTGCCATCGCAACCTTAAAACAGGAATTTGGCAGTAACGCCGACGTGACTTTTGTGCGTATGGACCTAGCAGTGCTGGATTCCGTGCGGGAAGCGGCAAAAGCGGTAATGGAGAAGATTCCTCACATCGACGCGCTCATCTGTAACGCCGCCATCGCGCAGGTTGCCAAACAGAAAATCACCGTGGACGGCTTTGAAAGCCAGCTTGGTGTCAACCACTTCGGTCATTTCCTCCTGTGTGGATTGCTCTTTGAGCGGATCGAAGCGTCAGCGGGACGCATCGTGGTCGTTGGTAGTAACGGGTATAAAATGGGGCTGAAGAGAATTAAGTTTGAAGACCTCAACTTCCATAAGAACTACACCCCCTGGAACTCCTATGCTCAGAGCAAGCTGGCGCAGATGATATTCGCTTACGAGTTACAGCGCCGTATCGAGGTTGCGAATAAGAGCGTTCGGGTGCAGGTCTGCCATCCTGGCGCGTCACGAACGAGTTTGATAGAGGGCAACGCCAACCTCACCACAAAGCTTCTCTGGAAACTGCTCTCTCCTATGGCACAATCTGCCGAGAAGGGTTCTTGGCCTGAAGTTATGTGTGCGACGGAAGAGGGGCTGCAATCCCAAAAATATTATGGTCCGACAAGATTTGAGATGGTCGGTCCTATCGGCGAGTGTCCGCTAGAGGAGTTCGTCTTGAATCAGGAAGAGGCAGGCAAACTCTGGACGCTCTCAGAGCAGAAGACATCCCTGAGTTGGTCGCCGTAATTCGACTAGAAAAGAGTTTATAACACGTTAGATCACAAACAACTTCGCTGGCGCGAAATTGACCTAACGATTATTTCAGATCGTTACTTCTACATGACTACTAAATACCAGTCAAAAGAAACTAAGATTTATTATGACAACAGCAAATCGCCCGATAAAAGTTATTTGTCTTGGGGAAATATTGTTCGATCGCCTTGCCGACCAAGCTGGCAAAACTGTATCAGAAGTTGCATCTTGGACTGATTATCCAGGTGGCGCACCAGCCAATGTAGCCTGTGCTTTGGCAAAGCTGGGAACTCCTTCAGCGTTTATTGGTCGTGTGGGCAAAGACCCGCAGGGAGAACAATTGGTTCGACTTTTAGAATCAATTGGCGTAGATATTTCAGGGGTTCAATATGACGAACAAGCACCTACCAGACAAGTATACGTTACTCGCTCTGTAGAAGGCGATCGCACTTTTGCTGGATTTGGCGAGCGACGAGCAGATCGATTTGCTGATGCTTATTTAGCCCAAGATTTGTTACCAACTAAATTGTTTTTAGAAGCGGAATATTTGGTTTTAGGTACTCTGGAGTTAGCTTATCCTCAAGCTCAAGCTGCCGTATTTCGTGCCTTAGAGTTAGCTGAAGAACACGATCTAAAGATTGTTTTAGATGTTAACTGGCGACCCATGTTTTGGCTCAACCAAGATGAGGCTTTACCTTTGATTGAGCAACTTTGGCAATACGTCGATTTTCTCAAGCTGGCAAAAGAAGAAGCTCAGTGGTTATTTGATACTGCTAATGCTGGAGAGATATCCGATCGCCTTGCTTCAATTGAAGGTGTTTTAGTTAGTGACGGTGATGCACAAGTTAGTTACTGTTTGAGAAAGAATAAAGGAGTAGTCGAACCGATGAAAACGATTGTCAAGGATACTACTGGTGCAGGAGATGCTCTTCTAGCTGGCTTTATTCATCAGCTATGTCGCTGTGGCATCGAGCAACTGTCGAATCCTCAAGCAGCAGAAAATATTGTCAAATACGCCTGTGCTGTAGGTAGTTTGACTACGACTAAATTGGGTGCGATCGCTGCCCAACCCGATCCAGATGAAATTGATGCTTTACTAGAGAACGAAAATAAGCGGGAGAGATTCTAGTCGAAAGATTCTGACTAAATAAAATATTGAAGAATTTTTGAGGAAAATTTATTGTTATTTTAAATTTGTCCGAGTGTTATATCATGTCCTGTTGAATAGTTACGTCATCGGTGGAGTAAGGCAGAAGGCAGAAGGAAGTTAAAAAGGATGCAAGTAAGAAGTTTATTAAAACTGTCTAACCGAACTTGATATTAGACATAAACTCTTTTAAAAACTTTCTTCATAAGTTCCTCAAATTATCTGCCTATATATACAAAGAAGAGCATTAGGTACAAGCTCTACTTGTTAAATCTTAGTTCGACGAAATATTTTTCCGAATCAGTTTTTAAGAGGAAAAAATCGTGACCATTCAATCTAATTCCAAGCCCCTGTATCAAGCAGGAATTTATGCCACTGTTGTAGCAGCTAGCGTCGCTTTAACTTTAGGTTCGCTGCGGGTATTTCCCAAATTATTGCCCTCAGCTACAGAAACAGAGGATTCAACAGCAGTTGAAGTTATTCCTTCTCAAGCTTCAGCTTTATCTAATAATCCAAACCGTAACTTTGTAGCTGCTGCCGTTAATCGTGTCGAGGAGGCAGTGGTACGAATCGATACCGAGCGTACAGTTGCAACTAATTTTCAGAATCCTTTCTTTGAAGATCCTTTCTACCGTAATTTTTTTGGTGAAGATGTTCTCCCTCAACTACCCGAAGAGTCCCTTCAGCAGAGTCAGGGGTCGGGCTTTATTATCGACGATCGGGGAATTATTCTCACTAATGCCCATGTAGTTAGTGGTGCGGATAAAGTAACCGTAACGCTGCCAGATGGACGTATTTTCAACGGGGAGGTACGGGGAGTTGACGAACTTTCTGACTTGGCAGTAGTCAAAATTGCAGGAAGTGATTTGCCTGTCGCTCCCCTGGGCAATTCCAGTCAAGCACAAGTAGGGCAATGGGCAATCGCCGTAGGTAATCCTTTGGGACTTGATAACACCGTTACCTTGGGAATCATTAGCACTCTTCATCGCTCTAGCGCACAGGTTGGCATTGCCGATAAACGTCTTGACTTTATTCAAACCGATACTGCGATTAATCCTGGTAATTCTGGTGGTCCTTTGTTAAACGATCTGGGGGAAGTAATTGGGATCAATACCGCTATCAGTGTTGACGCTGAAGGAATTGGCTTTGCTATTCCCATTGATAAAGCTAAGACAATTAAAGACCGATTAGCCAATGGCGAAATCATTCCTCATCCTTATATTGGCATTCAGATGTTGACCTTAACTCCCGAAGTAGCCCAACAGCTTAATAAAAACCTTAATTCTAAGATGGTTATTCCCGAAATTAAGGGCGTACTGGTAGTAGGGGTCGTTGCTGATAGTCCTGCGGCAAAAGGAAATTTGCGTCAAGGTGACGCGATCGTGGCAATTGCAGGAAATAAAATTGAAACTGCCGAGGAATTACAGAAGACAGTAGAAGAAAGTCAGATTGGTGAACCTTTAAGCATCACTGTGCGACGGGGAGAAGAAACTCAGAAGTTATCTGTACGTCCCCAAGAGTTACGAGAAGCTGCTAACTAGTAAATTTACTTTTAACTGCGCGAATTTATGACAGTCGATGGAGTATGCGGGTAAGTAATTCCGTTCCTCTAAAATATATCAAACAGAAGATATTACCGTCTCTGATTAAAAGCTGAAATATTTTGGCTACCTTCTATTAAATCTATGCCTAGCTTTCAAGCTTCTAGCGGTTTCTTTATGATTGATTACAATCGGCAAATATTACATCCATGTAATATAATTTAGATATGCCAACGAACATTGAATACACCAATGAGTTTGGACATTGGTATTCCAACTTAGATGAATTACAACAAGACGATCTTGCATCTGTTGTGGGTCTTTTAGAAGAAAAAGGTACTAAATTAGGATTTCCTTATTCTTCTAAAATTAACGGTTCAAAGCATTCTCGAATGCGCGAGCTGAGAATACAAAGTCAAGGAAACCCGATTAGAGTCTTCTATTGCTTCGATCCTAAGCGTGATGCAATTTTGTTAATTGGTGGTGATAAAACTGGCGATAAACGCTTCTATCAAAGAATGATTCCAATTGCCGATCGGCTTTACGACATTTATCTCTCAGAACTTACAGAAGAAGGTCTTATATGAGTGGACATCAACCATTTTCCAATTTGACAGCTAATTTTTCACACTCTAGAAAAGCTAAAATTGCCGAACAAACTCAACAACTTAAGTCAGAAATGGCTCTTAATGAGTTACGAGAAGCTTTTGCTCTTACTCAAGGCGAACTGGCATTAAAACTTAATGTTAAACAACCTGCCATTTCTCGTTTAGAAAAACGCAGTGATATGTATATTTCTCATTTACGGGAAGTGATTGAAGCTATGGGTGGCGAGTTAGAAATTACTGCCCGCTTTAATGACAATGAGGTCAAAATTACTAATTTCGATTTTATTCAAGCCAAAGAATAAACAATTTTAATCAAGATTTGAAGGAAATTTACTTTGAACTGTGCGGATTCGTGACAGGCGATTGAGTATACGGGTAGCTAATTCTGTTCCCCTAATCGGTTTACTAACATAATCATCTGCACCTATGGCAAATGCCCGATCCTGCGTTTCCAAGTCTTGATGAGCGGTGAGAAATAGAACGGGTAAATGACTCCAATTTAGGTCATTGCGTAAAGCACGACATAATTCCATTCCATTGACATCGGGCATTTCTATATCCAACACCAATAAATCGGGAGAGGTAGCCTGGAGAACTTGCCAAAATTGATGGGGATTATCTAAAGTGGTAATCTCAAATCCCCAAGGTTCGAGACTTATTTGCATTGTCTGTAAGATCGAGGAATCGTCATCGACAATCATTATTTTTTTTTCTGTCCCTAATCCTTGAAGGCGTTGAGTTACGGCATCCATTGCTTGAGTTGGAGTTACGGGCTGCACTAGTAAAGTATGTTCTGTACTACGCAAAACTTTAAGACGCTGATGAAAATCATCATCAGTATTAAACAAAGCTGTTTTAGGAACGATCGCCACAACGGGTAATGAGGGCATTTGCCGATCGAGTTCTGCTAGTAAATCTAAACTATCTATTTGATAGTTATCTAAGGTAGAGTTAGTTTTGATATGAAATATTTTGAGTAAGACAATCGCAGGGCGATCGCGTCCAATTATCTCTTGTGCCTGAGATGCAGTAGTGGCGATCTCCGTTCGGAAATTACTTGCTGCTGTGGTTAAGGTGTGAGTAAAATCGCGATCGTTATCTACAATTAACAATAAAGGACGAGCCTCAATAGCAGAACTAGGAACGGGCTGATGAAGCTCCAGTCGCGCTCTCAAGGTGCTAACTAATTGGTTAAAAGACTCAATTTGTTCTGGCTGCGGAAAAGTTTCTAGATCGAGTAAAACTTCTAGTTCTCGCGCTAGCTTCGAGCCATCATCAAACCCCAAACTTCCCAAAGAACCAGCCAATTTGTGTGCTGCCAACTTAGCCGACTGTTTTAATTCTGGGTTGAAGTTGTTTGCTGTTAAAGCGATCGCTGTATTCTCTAAAAGAACTAAGCGATCGGACATTGCTTCTTTATATTGCGACCAAAGGTTAGCAAGGTCGGCAGTCGTATCGGGTTGTACTTCGGAATTAGATGCAGATATCTCAGTTTGTTCTTCATTAGGCAGTGGCTTGAGACGATAACCTATTCCGTAAACCGTCTCAATTAAATCTTTAGCTGCCCCCGCACTTTTGAGCTTTTTACGTAGAGTTTTAATATGGGTTCTGACTGCGCCCTCAGTCGGCGGTTCTTCAAAAGTCCATAGGTTTTCAATAATTCCCCCTAAAGTAAAAACTCGATTGGGACTGCGGAGAAAAAGCTCTACTAAAGCATACTCTTTTGCCGTTAAATTAAGCAGTTTATCGTCATAGATTACTTCTAAATTGTTGGGATTGAGACTCAGACTGCCTCGTTTTAATATCGATGGTAGATTCTGACCTTCTCGCCGTAAAAGAGCGTGAATCCTGGCAGTAAGCACATCAAAATTAAATGGTTTAACCAAATAATCATCAGCCCCCGCATTCAATCCTTTGACAATATCCGTACTGCGATCGCGTGCGGTTAACATTAGAACGGGCATACTATGGTCGCGATCGCGAAGTTTTTCACATAAACTAATGCCGTCAAGTTTGGGCAGCATGACATCTAAGACGATTAGGTCGTAGTTAAAAAGCGCAATATATTCCCACGCTTCCTCACCATCTGAGGCGATATCTACCGCATATCGTTGCTTGATGAGATGGTTTGCTAGGGCATCTACTAACACTTCGTCATCGTCTACTAATAAAAGTCTCATCCCAATTCCAGAGTAACTTCAAGTCTTGCTTAAGTTTAAGTCTACCAAGCTAAATAAAAATAATTTGTGTAGATGCTTGCCGTCATTAATTTTTTCCTCATAAGTTCTTCAAATTATTCTCCTATATATATTAAGTAAGGTAATTCGGGCGACCGCCAAAATTATTTTACGAGGCTCGATCGAAACACGACTAAGTATAGAGGAAATTAATATGTTTAATAAAATCTTGGTAGCAATAGATCGTTCCACAGCAGGTAAGAAAGTTTTTGAAGCTGCTATGTCTCTGGCAAAAACAAGTGGTGCTAGCTTGAAGCTGCTACACGTTTTATCCTCTGAAGAACGGGATTTTCCCACTCCGACCATCTATTCTGGTTTGGAATACGATCCCTATGAACCCACTCTAATCGAAGCTTATCAAGAGCGGTGGCAGCAATTTGAACAGGAAGGATTAGAAATGCTCAGAGGAACTGCTGAAGAAGCAACTAAAGCGGGAATCAGCACCGATTTTACTCAAACCTTGGGCAATCCTGGACGGACTATATGTGACTTGGCGCAAACTCAATCGGCAGACTTGATTGTGGTAGGTAGCAGAGGACGAACTGGTCTTAAAGAAATGTTTTTGGGCAGCGTTAGCAACTATGTAACTCATCATGCTCCCTGCTCGGTTTTAATCGTACATCAAACCGATAATCTCGACCCTCAATTGTCAGAAAGCGAGCAAGAGAAATTAACCTCGTCTGCTGCGTAAGCATTAACTTTTAGAAAACATGGACTCGACATCATGGCTAACTTAATTTCTCGGTTTAAGAAAGAACCTGAATCTAACTCATCACCTGACAATAAACAGACATCCGATCGCCAGCAGGGTAAAAAAAGTAAAAAAATACGTATTCTATTACCTTTGGGAATCTTACTAGCAGGGGCGGGATTATCCGTTGCTTACTTTCTATCCCAGCCCAAAGTGGAAACAGCTTTACAGTTGAGCGGTCGCATTGAAGGCTATGAAACTAATATAGGAACAAAGGTATCTGGTCGGGTGGAATCGGTTGCTGTTAGGGAAGGGAATGAAGTCGATCGCGGTCAAACAATTGTTCGCCTCGACGACGAGGAAGTACAGGCGCAACTAGAAGCCATCAAAGCGCAGCTAGCAGCAGCCCAAGAAGAAGAGCAGCAGGCTCGCTTACAAATAGACGTAATTAACAGCCAAATCCGCCAGGCACAGCTAAGTTTACAACAATCTAGTGAAGATACGGCAGGTCAGGTTAGTGAGGCAGAAGCTAATCTAGCTGTAGCAGAAGCCGATCTATTAGAAGCTCAGGCTTCGGTGAAAGAAGCTCGTTCGGAATTAAACTTAGCCAAAGTAGAGCGCGATCGCTATCAAAATTTGTTAACTGGTGGTGCAGTATCCCAGGATGCCTTCGACCAAGCTCAAACCACTTGGGAAACGGCTCAAGCTAGTGTAGAAGTTGAAGAAGCTGCGGTCAATGCTGCCGAGAAAGAAGTGAGTGCAGCCCAAGGAACTTTAACTCAAGCTAAAACCACCCGTCTCAATCCCGATATTCGCAGTGCGGAACTAGATTCATTAAACAAGCAGCTAATTCAAACCCAGTCCCAATTAAAGGCTGCCCAAGATGATGTGGCTAATGTGAAGGCACAGCAGAAAGAAATTCAGGCTCGGATGAACTACCTTCAGGTTATCAGCCCCATCTCTGGAGTCGTTACCGCCCGCAGCGTCGAGCCAGGAGAGGTAGTTAGCGCAGGGGAAACTCTGCTTTCTCTAACCAATCTTAATGATGTTTACCTCCGAGGCTATATTCCTGAAGGTCAGATTGGTAAAGTTCGAGTCGGTCAATCGGCGCAAATTTATCTCGATTCTGCTCCCAACAAACCTCTAAGTGCCGAGGTAACGGAGATTGACAGCGAAGCCTCTTTTACTCCAGAAAATATCTATTTCAAGGAAGACCGAGTGCAGCAAGTCTTTGGCGTTAAGCTCGATATTGACAATCCTAACGGTTTTGCCAAACCAGGAATGCCCGCCGATGGGTCAATAGTTTTTGAGCAGGAGGCAGAATGAATTCTAGTCAATTAGATCGAGCTTCGTTGACTACAGAGAAATCGCCCGTCACCAATTTTCCCGACATTGAAGTTACAGGACTGCACAAGAATTACGGCAAATTAGCAGCAATACGGGGTATCGATTTTACCGTGCAGCCAGGAGAAATCTTTGGCTTAATTGGACCCGATGGAGCGGGCAAAACCACCACCTTTCAAATTCTAGCAGGAGTGATGTCAGCCACCGCAGGCAAAGTAGAGGTAGTAGGCAAAATTCCCCGCGATGCTCGTTTGGCAATTGGCTATCTAACGCAGAAGTTTTCTCTTTATTTAGATTTGAGCTTGGCGGAAAACATTCGCTATAGTGCGGGATTGCGAGAGATTTCTGCTAAAGATTTGGCTCAAAGAAGCAGTAAATATCTGCGGTTAATGAATCTGGAAAAGTTCTCCGACCGTTTGGCAGGTAAACTTTCTGGTGGCATGAAGCAGAAACTAGCTCTTTGCTGTGCTTTGATTTCTCAACCCCAGGTGTTGCTATTAGATGAGCCGACAACGGGAGTCGATCCCGTGTCCCGTCGAGAATTTTGGGATGTTTTGGCTTCTCTTTCCGAAGCAGGAATGACCATGGTAGTGGCTACACCCTATATGGATGAAGCCGAACGCTGTCATCGAGTAGCATTGATGCACGAAGGACAAATTCAACAGACTGGCACGCCAGCCGAACTGAGAAATAGTCTGGGTTTACATCGTTTGGAGGTTCGCGTTAACAACTTAGAAGCAGCCGAACAAACCTTGAGCGAAAATCCTACAGATTTTGCTGACGTACAAACTTTTGGCGATCGCCTTGATGTATTAGTTCAAAATCCTGAGATGGGGGAAAGTCAGGTTAGAAATGCGATCGCAGATAGTCAATTACAGATAAACAGTATTCGACGTGCCGAGCCTACTTTAGAAAATGTCTTTGTCAACCGTCTCCGTCAACAGGGGTTCGATCCTCCCTTTATTCCCTTACCCCGTCTCAATCCGCCACGCACCCATCAAAAAGGACAGGTAGCTATTGGTACTAACAATCTCAGCAAAACCTTTGGTAGTTTCCAGGCTGTCAAAAATGTAACCTTAGATATCGGTTACGGCGAGATTTATGGCTTATTAGGAGCAAATGGGGCGGGTAAAACTACCACAATTAAAATGCTGTGCGGTTTATTAGAAGCAAGTGGCGGAGATATCACCCTAGCAGGTCAAACCAGTAACTTACGCAGTAGCCAACTCCGTCAACGTCTGGGCTACATGAGCCAGAAATTTAGCCTTTATGATGATATATCGATTATTGAAAATCTAAAATTCTACTGTGGGGTATATGGCATTCCCCGCCGACATCGCCAAACCAAAATTGATTGGGTGTTAGAAATTTGTGGTCTAACGGGTAAAGAAAAAATGATTACGGGACAACTACCAGGAGGTTGGAAACAACGGGTGGCATTTGGGGCTGCGGTGATGCACGAACCAGAAATCCTCTTTTTAGATGAACCCACTTCTGGGGTCGATCCTCTGGCTCGTCGTCAATTCTGGCGGTTGATTGAAGACTTAGCTCACCACGGAACAGCCGTACTAGTGACAACTCACTATTTAGAGGAAGCGGAACACTGCCATCAGATGTGCTTTATGGTGGCAGGAGAAGTAGTTGCCGAAGGAACTCCCAGTCAAATTAAAACCGACCAACCAGGTCAATTATTTGAAGTAACAGCCAAACAACCCCAGACTGCTGCCAATTTACTTAAACAGCAGTTAGATTCCTGGCGGGTATCTCTATTTGGCGATCGCCTACACCTGATTTTAGACAATCCCGATCTAGAAATGCCCCAAGTGCGATCTCAATTGCAAAATGAACGGTTGGAGGTTGGTTCATTTCAAGCTATTCCTTTTTCTTTAGAAGATTCTTTTATTAGCATTGTCCAGCGATCGCAACGGGGCGAATCATGAAAAAGATTTGGAATCAATGTGTCAAAGAACTAAATCAATTTCGACGCGATCGCCTGACGGTAGCACTCGCCTTTGTTTTACCTCTAGCAACCCTGCTGATCTTTGGCTTTGCCATACGTTTGGAATCTCAAAATATACCCCTAGCGGTGCGAGATTTTGATAATAGTCCTCTCAGTCGGGCTTATATAGAACGGTTATATGCCACTAACAAATTTAAGCCTGTTGCTCTGTCTGGCAAAAATCCTAGCAGCGTACTAGATCGAGGCGAGGCAAAAGCCACGGTGATAATTCCTCCTGAATTTGAACGTCGTCTCCAGGCTGGCAACCCGATTCAAATCCAGGCGTTGATTGATGGTTCGGATGTGGCTAACGCTAGGGTAATTCAAAACAGTATTAAATTTACTACTCGTTATTTTTTAGTCAGTGCTGGCTTACAGTCGTTTCCCAACTGGGTAGATACCGAAGTGCGTCTCTGGTTTAATCCAGGCAATCAAGAATCACTGTTTATCGTCCCTGGAGTCTATGCCATTACTCTAACTCTCTATCCTTCTTTATTGATGGCGATCGCGATGGTGCGGGATAAAGAAGAAAGTACTATTGTCCAAATTTATGCTTCCAACATCAGTGCGATAGAATTTTTGCTGGGTAAATCCTTAGCTTATACCCTCATTGCCATCGCAGAAGCGATCTTTCTGATGGGGATTGGCTCACTAATCTGGCAACTGGGATTTGCGGGCAATCCCCTACCACTGCTATTAGGTACGCCGATTTTTCTCTTGGACAGCGTGTTCTTTGGGCTGTTAATCGGAGTTATAACTACCGCCCAGAGTTCGGCAGTTCAGGCAGTCGGCACGATCAAAGCTTTAGCTTCCATGCTCCTAACTGGTTTTATGTATCCTCTCAGCAATATTCCTTTCCCCCTAGATTGGTTATCCTTTATTGTTCCCGCTCGCTACTACATCGATTTAACCCGCGATGCCTTTGTACGAGGCACTGGCTGGGCGGGAGTTTGGTATGTATTTCCCGCTTTAATTATTCTGGGAGTAATTGACTTAGCGATCGCCTGGTGGGGTATACGTCGAATGCAGTTACCTGATTAGCAAACTATGAAATTATTAAATTATATCCTCAAACCCTTGAAGTTTGGTTTTTTTCAGAGTCGTCTGTGGGCATTAATTGTTAAAGAGATCGCCCAAATCAGACGCAATAAACAGTTGATTTTTCTGTTGCTATTTCCGCCCATTGTTCAGTTAACCATCTTTGGTGCTAGTCTTAGCCCTGAAGTCGAACATATTAAGCTGGGCGTTGTTGATTATGCTCGAAGTGTTGAAAGTCGAGAACTGGTTTCCGCTTTAACCGAAAATCGAGTTTTTGAAGTGGTAAATTACAGCCCTAACCAAAAAGTCCTCGGACAGCAGGTAGAAACGGGAAAAATAGCGGTGGGAATTACCATTCCTCAAGAATTTAATCGTAATTTAGATCGAGGTACATCAACTAAAGTTCAGGTACTACTAGACGGAGTTGATGCTTATACTTCAGGAGTTGCCAGTGGTTACATCGCTCAAATTGTTAATCGCTTCAACCTTGAACTCAACACTCAAGCTGTTTCGTCCCTAGCGGATACTCGAACTACTTTCCTTTATAATCCTGGACTAATTAGTAGTTGGTTTTTTGTTCCTGGAATTATGGGAACTACATTAACACTTATGAGCGTAATTACCTCGGCAACAGAGTCGGTGCGGGAAAAAGATGCAGGTACTCTCGAACAATTACTTATGACTCCAGCATCGGCAGAAGAAATACTGCTGGCGAAAGTCGCTCCTTTATTTGTACTACTTTTAGGTGATGTTTTGATAGCCTTGGGTGTTGCTCGCTTTATCTTCAACGTGCCTTTTCAGGGTAGCTTTTGGCTATTTATGGCAATCTCCGCTATTTATCTGTTTACCTGTCAAGCCATTGGTATCTTGCTGACTACAATTTCTAAAAGTAAACAACAGGTTATCCTCACTTCTTTTTTCATTACCTTGCCTATAATGATGCTTTCTGGTGCTTTTGCTCCCCTGGAAAGTATGCCGACCTTCTTCGCTTACTTGTCTCTGCTCAATCCTTTGCGTCACTACATTACCATTGTCCGTGCCATTCTCTTGAGAGGAGTCGGTTTGGAGGTGATTTTGCCCAATGCGATCGCCCTATTGATTTTTGCCGTAGTTCTGATAACAGTGAGTGCTAACCGATTTCGTAAGCAGGTTAGTTGATTATGCTGCATCAGTTGTTTTCTTCCATAGCAGGAACTTTCTTTTCTTTATTTGCGATCGCAAATCCCATTGGTGCGATTCCAATCTTTTACAGTTTGACAGCTAATGATACTCCTCGATTTCAAAAGCTCCAAGCGCGAAAGACCTCAATTAATGTGGTTTTGGTATTAGTAGTTTTTTTGATAGCAGGGAGATTAATTCTCGAATTTTTTGGCATCTCGTTGGGAGTGCTGAGAATTGCTGGCGGGTTGTTGGTTGCCCAGACAGCCTGGGAAATGGTTGCTGTACGCCAGAGATTGACCAAAATTGAAGGACGGGAGGCAGTAGATAAAGAGGATATTTCCTTTACACCAATGGCTGTACCGATGGTGAGTGGTCCAGGTGCGATTGGCGTGGTCATTGGTTTAGGAGTACAAGCTTCTGACTGGATTCATTATCTAGGATGCCTGCTAGGCATCGCTTTGCTGGGAATAACGCTTTATATTTGTCTGTCTGTAGGTGAACTAATTTTTAAAACTTTAGGAACTAACGGGATCGGTGCATTAAATCGAGTGCTAGGCTTCTTTATTTTGGCGATCGCCGTACAGCTAATTGCCGATGGTGTCTTTGCCTTGCTAAGAGATGCTGCACCAAGTTTATTCCATTAACAAAATTTGACGCTACTATCAGCGATCGCTACTCAAACCAAAATATAGCAGTTCTCAGACTTATGAAGGACAAATTTAAACTTACTTAAAAAGCTTAAAATCCCTATTACTTATTACCTACTACCTATGATTTATCTTCCAGTTACTTTAATTCTCTTCTTAATTTTACTATTGCTATTACCTTTTCTTTGGTTTGCCCTGGCGATTGATGTGGTGCAGGTAGCAGCAGCCAAGCTAGGATTTTCTCGGGGAATCGCAATACTATTATTTGCCTTGATAATTATTGGTAGCACGATTAACATTCCTCTTTATCGGATTGAGTCTCAAGTGGAAATCCCTTTAAGTTTTCAAGATATTTGGTTAGCAAGATATTGGGGTATTCCTCTCCAAAAAGTTCCCTCTTATACAGTCGTGGCACTCAACGTTGGTGGTGGTTTAATTCCCGTGCTGCTGGCACTATATCAGTTTGGGCGGTCGAATATCTTGGCAATTATTTTGAGTACGGCGATCGTTACTTTAGTTAGTTATTATTCAGCCCACATAGTCCCAGGAATTGGCATTCACATGAATCCTTTAGTTTCCCCTCTGACAGCAGTTTTAAGTGCGGTTTTGCTGACTAAAGGAATTCCCGTACCTCCTGTTGCTTTTGCTAGCGGAGTGTTGGGGACTTTGATTGGTGCAGATTTACTGCATTTAGCTCAAATTGAAAAAATGACTGTTGGAGTTCTCAGTATTGGCGGTGCAGGAGTATTCGATGGTATTGCCTTATGTGGTTTATTTGCTCTGCTTTTAAGTTAATTGTTTCACTTCATAAGTTCCACAACTTTTTACCGTAATCTTCATCCAAGTCATCAAAGAATTTTTTTGTGCTTCAACTAGATCGTTATGGGAAAGTAATTAAATAAATTATTCTCGACGAGAATAACGCTCGAATATTTTTAAGATTCTCAGAATTATCAGATTTAGCAAAGCCCCGATTAGGCTTAAATGCCATAATCCACATCCAGCAGCCAAACCCGAAGCAGCAGAAATCCAGATAGCTGCTGCTGATGTTAGTCCTCGAATCCTATATTTTGTCTGGGACTGAGATATATGCAAAATTTCTCCCGCCCCTAAAAAACTAACCCCAGTAGCAATACCTTGAATCGTTCGAGAAAGTGCATCAGGACTTTTGGAGATATCCCCAGTGAAGATTGGCACGAGAACAAAAATAGCTGCTCCCAAAGCTACCAACATATGAGTTCTCAATCCAGCAAGTTTATCCTTAACTTCTCTTTCCCAGCCGATAACTGCACCAACGACTACAGCATTAACTAGCCTCAAAGAAATAACTGATAATTCTTGTATTGAAGAAGAATGGAATTCTAGCAATTTTTACTTGGTATTGGTAGTTAGAAGACCTCTGTTTGGCTAGCAAAAGCTAGCTAATTACAACTATAGCTAGCTTTTGCTCGTGAGTTCTTCAATTTATTTGCCTAGTCTTAAAGTAACAATTATTAAGGAGATTTTTCTGATGAAAGTTAAAGAAGAAGGCAAAACAACAATAAGATTTC
The DNA here is from genome assembly GCA_015207195.1 of Pleurocapsales cyanobacterium LEGE 10410. Lineage (GTDB taxonomy): Bacteria > Cyanobacteriota > Cyanobacteriia > Cyanobacteriales > Xenococcaceae > Waterburya. The sequence goes on along the minus strand of JADEXJ010000011.1, from coordinate 17,907 downwards.
CCCTTCAAAGATATCTCCAGCAAATCTTTTCTAACTCTGCCTACGTGACTATTACTAACTGACGTTACGCATTTATCGATCTGTGAAGACGCAGGTTTTGGGGTAATTTGGGGTAGTCCTAAAGGATACCGCTTCGCATATGGGGTATTTGGGGTATTTGGGGTATTTGGGGACTTCCCTACCTTTCTACCTCTCTACCTCCCTACCTCCCTATCTTCCCAAATCTGGTCGCGAGAAGATCGAGGTTTACCTTCCAACCCACAAAACCAAATATCCCAGCCGAATTATGAGCTAAAGTATTGCGGTGTTAGCTATCGTAATAACAGTATATATGTATTGAATCAAAGTAGGATGGAAATAAAGCTCGATCGGCAAAGCTCAATTCAGCCAGAAATATTACCAATCGATTCAGGTGATAAAAATAATTCAAAAATATCGAACGGTATTTAAATGCTTAACCACCAAACTCTTCGATGGCTTCAACTACATGAGCAGCATACATTAAGGAAGGACCGCCTCCCATGTAAATAGTTACACCGAGAGTTTCCATGATTTCTTCTCTGGTTGCCCCCGCCTTTAATGCTGCTTGAGTATGAAAAGCGATACAGTTATCGCAGTGGGTAGCTACCCCAATAGCTAAAGCAATTAGTTCTTTGGTTTTAGCATTGATCGCACCAGAAGCCGAAGCATTTTGACCGAGGGCATAGAAAGCTTTCATTACTTCAGGTAAAGCAGTACGAATCTGACTGGTATACTTTTTAATATGTTTGGTTTGTTCGGGATAAGTCATCGTGTTGTTTGTTGGCTGGCTCATGGTAAATATCTCGATTGAGTTGAATAGTATTGATTTTCTGTTCTTAAGTTAGAAGTTAATCTTGAGGAATTTATGAGGAGCTTTTAGATATCGCAGTATGTTAACTGGTTAGGACAAGTTAATTAAATGGCTCGCAAGTAATAGGTAATAGGTAATAAGTGTCCTAACATAACTTTGTACGGTTATATAAGCTGAGTACCTGGTAAGAAACTGTTTGTAAAACAAATCTTGAAAACGAACAAAAGTAGTGGAGTGACGGAGGTAGAGAAGTAGAGGAGATAGGGAAGCCAAACTACCCCAAACACCCCTCTACTCCAAATACCTCATAATTTAATTTTCTTTTTACAAACAATCTCTAAAGGGATTAAATTGGCAAATTCGCCAAAGCAAATTTTATTCTCCTTATTGTTCTAAAAGTTGCAGATCTTTTATCGGAAAAATTTCCTCATAAGTTCCTCAAATCACTCGTTTATACATATATTTGAGTGAGGTAATTGAGAAGATGTTTAATAAAATCTTGGTAGCAATAGATCTTTCAACCGAAAGCAGCGATGTTTTTGAAACTGCTGTATCTTTGGCTAAAACAACTGGAGCTAGATTAATGCTGCTGCATATTTTACCGATTGAAGATTTAATGGGTGAAGCAGTTCGTAAAGCCTATGAAAAAGAGTGGCAAAGATTCTTGCAGCAGAGACTAGAATTTTTACGCTCTCTCGTTCGAGAAGCAACAAGAGTGGGAGTCAATGCTGAGTTGTCCATTTTTTGGGGTAGTCCCGAACGTGATATTTGCGACGTGGCTCAAACCTGGTCGGCAGATTTGATTTTAGTAGGTAGTAGAGGTCGGACAGGAATCAAAGAAATGTTGTTGGGCAGTGTCAGTAATTATGTAACTCACCATGCTCCCTGTTCGGTTTTAATCGTGCTAAAAACTGCTAATCCCGATCTTCAATTATCTCAGGGCGATGAAGAATTGACCTCTTATACTTCTCACAAATTAGCGGATGCCAAAGTTTATTTGCACGCTCTCGATGCTAAAGATCCGCTTGCCAGACAATTTACAGTCGATCGCAAATTTGAAAATGACAAAAAGCGATGCAGTCGCGGTATTGAAGCTGTCGATTTTGGCGAGCATAGATCGGGCTTCACCTAAAAGGAAAAAATTAATAAGCATTTTAAACAGCTATGTACGTACTCATTGGAGGAGCAGGATTAATCGGGCTAAGTTTAGCCCAGAAACTAGTAGAACTCAGGCATACTGTTGCCGTGGTCGATCTCGATCCTAAAGCTTGTTACTATGCCCGCGAACAAGTTGGAGTAATGACTTTTGAAGGTAGTGCTGTGAAAACAGAAGTGTTATTAGAAGCGGGAATTCGTAAAGCCGATGCGGTGGCTGCCGTCTTGCGAAATGATGCTTTGAATTTGGCATTGGTTGCGCTAGCTAAAAATTACGGTGTTCCTCAAATTATTTCTCGAATGCGCCATCGCGATTTTGCCGAACCCTTATCTTTTACAGGAGCTACTCATATTATTAGTACTATCGATCTAGCAGTTTCCGAAATGGTCAATGCTATCGAGTATCCGCAGGTAGAATCAATGATGCATTTCGAGCAAGGAATAGAAGTGCTAAAGCTTACCATTTCTAAAAAATCTTATGTGGCGAGTCATAGTGTTGCAGAAATTGCCCAAGACTCAAGATTTCCTGCGGGTTCTTTGATTATTGGCTATCAAACTCATCCTCACGAGGATTTGATAATTCCCAATGGCAATACGATTTTGGCATTTGGTTCAACCGTACTGATTGTCACTAAAATCGGATTGGTACGTCAAGTCATTGATTTTATTAAAGGCTGAAAATGATTAAGACAAAGTTATATAGACTTTTTAGTCTGGCAGTTGCTGCTATTTTACTTGCATCCTGCACTCCAGGAGAGAATCCATCGCAGTTACGAGTTAATGGCGATCGCCTAGAGCGATCTCAAAAAACCATCGCTTTGGACGAAAATTTCCAGGTAGCAATGGGACAAACTATTTATGTCCCCATCTACTCCCACATTTATCATCAGGATGAAAAAAAGATTTTCGATTTAGCTGCTACTCTCAGTCTTCGCAACACCGATCTCAACCAGGCGATCGTTATTACCTCGGTAAAATATTATGACGAGAATGGTAAGTTGGTTAGAAATTATCTAGAGAGTCCCATTGAGATTGCTGCTTTAGGTTCTACAGATTTTTTTGTCAATACCACTGATAATAGTGGCGGTTCGGGAGCGAATTTTATTGTCGAGTGGGTCGCCCAAACAACCGTGAGCGAACCCATAATTGAGGCAGTTATGATTGGTAGTGGTTATCAACAAGGAATTTCTTTTGTTAGTCCTGGTAAAGTTATTAAAAGTCGAAGTAACTAGCGGTCAGTATAGCCAATTGTCCCTCGATCGCTAATCATCTTTTAACCGTAACAACTGTTCGTCAATAGTTTGCAAATGCGATCGCACAATTGTTTCTGAGAGGATTCGTTTCTGCATCGCCTCGTTGAGTGCGATTTTCTCTGCTAACAGTAAGCGACGACAAATGGCATCGAGTTTGGTCAAATCGTTATCACGATCGCTCCAAGCCGAACGAGTATTATAAATGTTACGTAATGCCTTTTCTGCCCCTGCTACTCGTACCTGATAAGCCGAGCGCATTTCTTCATAGACCGCCTTGGGTAACACTCCTGACTTGAGGAGACTGTCTAATTCATCCTGGGCTGCTTTTGCTGCCATCAACTGAGCTTGCCATTCTTGAATCTTTTGACGGGATCGAGAAAGGTTAGATAATTTCAGCCGTTTAACTAGCCAAGGTAAACTTAGTCCCTGTCCTACCAAAGAAAAAAATACCGCACCAAAAACCAAAGTAATAATTTGTTCTCGTCCTGGTAAAGCCAGAGGAAGACTGAGAGCCAATGCCATTGAAAGCGAGCCTTTGATGTTACCTAAAAACAGAACGTGCTGCCAGCGTAAGGGGATTGGGCGATCGAACCAGGGTAGCCCCAATAACAGCAGATAAACTGAAAGAACACGTCCCAGTTGATAAGCTAAAACGACAAACAGAATTGCTGGCAAAATGTTCCAAAGCTCCATAGGCATAATTTCTATGCCAATAAGCAGAAAAATGAATGTATTGACACCAAAGCTAGCGTATTCCCAGAAACTTAGCAGTACAAGCCGATCGGAAGCCGAAATAGTCTGAGAAAGCCCTAGATTCCCGAAAATTAATCCAGCCATGACTACAGCTACAGCCCCCGATACACCGAGAAATTGCCCTACCTGAAAGATTCCTAATGACACTGCAACCGTTAATAACAGACTACTAAGAGGATCGTCTAAACGATTAAATATAGGTAGGCTCAAGTAGCCTAAGACTAACCCAACGATACTGCCACCCAGAGCAATAAATAACAGTTCCCGTAATCCCTCAGAAAACGTGAGCGAACCTGTTTTATATACCGTCAAAACTAGGTTAAACAAAACTAAGGCAGCAGCATCGTTAAACAAAGTTTCTCCTTCAACAATGGTAGAAAGCCTTGAAGGAACAGGTATCTGCTTAAAAACAGCTATTATCGATACCGTATCGGTATTTGCCAGACACGTTCCGATAAACAGCGAGGAAATCCAGTTCATTCCCAATCCATATCTCAGCAAAACAGCGATAACAGCGAAAGAAAACACCGTTCCAGGTACAGCCAGAAGTGCAATTGGTTTAAACGTGCTTCGTAAGCGACTAATATCTGTATTAATAGCAGCTTCAAAAATTAGAATTGGCAGAAAAAGATTCAAAACCAACGAAGGTTCTAAACCAATGCGATGGGATAATATCTCTGTAATCGGTAAACCTGCTAAAACTAACCCCGTGACATAAGGAATTCCCAACCGTCGCGACAAAAGACCTACGCCAGTAGCAATCAGCAAGAGAATAACGAGAATTTGGACTAAAGAGGAAACATTCATCGCATAAGTTGGCAAAGCTAGTTTATCAATAACCAAACAGATAAATTTAGCTCAGGGGCTTGAAGCGTTTTAAAAGCAGGGCAAAAATCACCACGGGTAAGCCTGCACCCAGACACATCAGCCACTGGGTTAAGCTGAGGGGAACAGTTTCAAATAAAGCGTTCATCACGGGTAACTGACTGAAGAGTATTTGTAAAACTACAATGCAGATAATCCCGATTCCAGGGGCATAAGCGATCGCTTCTTGATACAGTCGCTCATGGGGGAAACCCCCAAGACCGCGCTGTATCGCTTTTCTTCGATCGCGTACTCTAGCCCAGAGAGAGGGAATAAAACGGCTGATACAGAGCAAATAAAAAATTTCTGCTGCTACTAGGGTTTGCACTGCCATAGTACGAGCGAGGGCTTCTTCTCCCGTACTCACTGCTATCCATTCAAATATGCCAAAGGTAGCTGTCCAATTAAACAAGGAAATTACCACAATCCGCCAGAGGATACTACTTGTAAGCAGGGGTTCATTGGGCTGACGGGGTGGCGATCGCATCAAGTTTTTCGGCTGCGGTTCAAAAGCTAAGGGAATCGACAAAGAAGAAGAACTGACCATATTTACCCAGAGGATTTGCAGGGGTAAAATTGGCAGTACAGTTCCTAAGAGTACCGCAGCTAAAATCGTTAGTGCCTCTCCGCCATTGACTGGGAGAACAAAAGCGATCGCCTTTCGCAGATTGAGATAAACCGTTCGCCCTTCTTCCACCGCAGCTTCAATCGAAGCAAAATTGTCGTCAGTGAGGATAATATCAGCAGCCTCTTTGGCTACTTCCGTACCACTTTTGCCCATCGCAATGCCAATATCGGCTTGTTTGAGGGCTGGAGCATCATTCACCCCATCTCCCGTCATGGCGACAATTTCGCCTTTGGCTTGCAGTGCGGAAATTAAGCGCAGTTTTTGCTGCGGTGCGACTCTTGCAAATACCATAGTGTCTTCTACAGTATTTTGTAATTCTCGATCGCTTATTTGTTCTAAAGCTTTGCCTGTGAGTGCCTGTATTTTTCCTGGGCTTAGGTTTAGCATACGGGCGATCGCACTAGCTGTTACCGCATGGTCGCCAGTGATCATTTTGACCCCAATTCCCGCCGTCTGACAGGCTGCTACTGCCCGAATAGCTTCTTGCCGAGGCGGGTCGATCATTCCTTGTAAGCCTAAAAAAGTTAAACCGCGATCGATCTGTTTTCGCTCTAAATGGTTAAGTTGAGAGTCAACGGTTTTTTTAGCCAAGGCTAGCACCCGCAATCCTCGTTCAGCCATCTGTTCGGCTATAGATTCAATGACTCGCGCCTCAACTGCCGTTCTTCCGTTATCCTTACCTAGATCGCAGCGACTCAGAATCGCTTCAGTAGAGCCTTTGACGTAGATGATTTTGTCTCCTTTGGGGTTTCGATGAAGAGTTGCCATATACTGATGTTCTGAGGCAAAGGGGATCGCATCTATTCGCGGTAATTTCTGTTCTAAAGTAGCATGGTGCATTCGGGCTTTGTGAGCCACGACAATCATTGCTCCTTCAGTGGGATCTCCCACAATTGTCGCTCGCCCGTCTCGTACTTGGAGATGTGAGTCATTACACAGTAATCCGCACCGCAAACACTCCAGCAGTTCTCGATCGGGTTCAATCACAATTGACTGGTTATCCTGTAAAATTTCACCCTCAATGCTATACCCCTTTCCCGTAACCCGATAGTGCTGTCCCCCTGCATAAATCTCTTCAACGGTCATTTGGTTTTCGGTGAGCGTCCCTGTTTTATCAGAGCAAATAACTGTGGCACTCCCCAAAGTTTCTACGGCTGGTAGTCTACGAATAATGGCATGACGGCTAGCCATGCGAGAAACTCCAACGGCAAGAATAATCGTTACTAACGGAGGAAGTTGTTCGGGAATTCCACTAACTGCCATAGCAACGGCAGCCTCAAACATTTCTATCCAAGATTTTCCTTGTCCTAATCCCACGACAATAATTAGTGTGGCTAATCCGAGGAAAACATACAGCAGTTGCCAGCTAAACTTCTCTAATTTCCGCACGATGGGAGAGGTTAAATTAGTTTGTTGCTCCATCAGGGTAGAAATTTTACCCGTTTCGGTAGCCTCGGCGATCGCCACTACGATTCCTTTTCCTTGCCCTGCGGTGACAATCGTACCCGCATAAGCCATATTAAGGCGATCGGCTAGGGAGGTCGCTTTTTTTAGGGGTTTACTGTCTTTATTTACTGGGACAGATTCTCCCGTGAGGGCAGACTCGTTGATTTGCAAGTGTTTGCACTGGAGCAAGCGCAAATCTGCTGGAACTTTATCTCCAGCTTCCAAACAAACAAGATCTCCAGGTACGAGTGAACCAGAAGCTAGTCGCCGTGGTTGACGATCGCGAATTACCCTGGTCTTAGTTACCATCGACTTGGCTAAGGCTTCCATTGCTTTTTCAGCCTTAGCTTCTTGAATGTAGCCAACGATCGCATTAATTAAAACTACGCCAAAGATTACCCCTGAATCTACCCACTCTCGTAAGAACAAAGTGACTATTCCTGCCCCAATCAAGATGTACAACAGAGGTTGATTAAACTGTTGTAAAAATCGCATCCAAGCACTAGTTTTTTTTGGGGGAGTTAATTGATTCGCGCCAAAACGTTCTTGACGCTCGGCTACTTCGGGTTGGGTTAGTCCTGTGGTTAAATTACTGTTAAAAGTAGCAACTACCTCTGACACAGACAGACGTTCCCATTCTCGGTCTAAAGAGTTATGGGTGAAAACTCCCGATCGAGAATTTTCCGATAATTTTTTATTTTGGAAGTATTTTGTATTCATTTTTAGCAGTTTTTGCTCCTGGTAGACCAAGCTAAGGATTAGCTAGTTTTCAGCTATCAGCTTTTAGCTCGAAGGAATGCGGGCGATCGAGATTTTGAAGTTTCCTCAAACGAGATTGGATATATTAGACTGCGCTTGAAAATAGATCTTGAGTTGAATAATATTGATGTTCTATTCTTAAGCTAGAAATTAAAATTGAGGAATTTATGAGGAGCTTTTAGATATTGCAGTATGTTAACTGGTTAAAACAAGTTAATTAAATGGCTCGTCCCCATGCGGGGATAAAGATAAGTAATAGGTAATAAGTAATAAGTAATAAGAGATTGATTGTAAAAGGAAAATTAAATTATGGGGTGTTTGAGGTGTTTGAGATGGTGAGGTGGTGAGGTGTTTGAGGAAATTACTCTACTACTCCACTACTCCATTACTACATGCGGCACAGCGCATACGCGCAGATCGTCGTAAGACGACTGGTAAAGCTTCGCTTTACGTGCCTTTGTCTATCTCCACCACTTTTTTACCTATTACCTTCCTGCCATCAGCACCACAGAGGCACGTGCTGCTACTTCGTATTTACCTTCTTTAATAGGCGAAGCAGCTTTAGGGAAGCAAAAACTCTCAGATGTTGGCAATGCCGTATCTACAATTCGATGCCAACAATCCCCTGGTTGTCGCGGGGGTGGTAAATCGAAAGTAAGCGATCGCCAATAGGCATTAAGCATAACGTGCAGATGCTCGTTACACTCAGGATGATGCAGAGAGAAAGCCAGGCTGTGGGAATCATCTCCCCAGTCTGGTTGTCCCAAATGAATACCATGCCAGATAATTTGCGGTGCTTTGGTTGTCGTTGTGGTGGCTAAGATTTTCTCCTGGCGAAAAATGGCTTTTGCTTGAGTAAAGTCAATCAGACACTTGGTAAAATGCCGTAAATCTGCATATTTGTTTAAATTGCCCCAGTCAAACCAACTCAACTCGTTATCTTGACAGTAAGCATTATTATTACCCTGTTGCGATCGCCTTACTTCATCTCCCATCAGTAACATGGGTGTACCTTGAGCTAGAAACAAGATAGTTAAAAAGTTTTTAATCTGCCGTTGGCGGAGTGCTTCTATGGCTAAATTATCTGTTTTTCCTTCTTCACCGCAGTTCCAGCTATAGTTATCATTAGCACCATCGTGATTATCTTCACCGTTAGCCTCGTTATGTTTGCTGTTATAAGAAACCAAATCATTGAGGGTAAAGCCATCGTGGCAGGTGACAAAATTGATGCTGCGGTTGGGATCGCGATCGCTTTGGGGATAAATATCAGGACTGCCCATAATCCGCGCAGCTAAAGCCTCGACCGTACCAGAATCACCCTTAACAAAACGGCGCACGTCATCACGAAAAGGACCATTCCACTGACAAAAGCGATCGCCAATAAACGTGCCAACCTGATAGAGTCCCCCCGCATCCCAAGCTTCGGCTATGATTTTAGTTCCTGCTAAGACGGGATCGGATTCAATTGACCACAGTATTGGCGGATTTTCTAAAGGTTGACCCGACTCATCACGGGATAGTACTGAAGCTAAATCGAAACGAAAGCCATCAACGTGCATCTGACTCACCCAGTATCGCAAGCAGTCGAGAATTAGCTGGCGCACGATAGAGTGATTGCCGTTAAAAGTATTGCCACAACCACTATAGTTAGCGTAGTTAACTTTGTTGGCTTCTAATATATAGTAAGCGGGATTTTCCAAGCCTCGGAAAGAAAGAGTCGGACCATTGCGATCGCTCTCATCTGTATGATTAAAAACGACATCGAGAATCACTTCAATCCCAGCATGATGTAGTGCCTTGACGAGATCGCGGAATTCATTAACTACTGCCAAAGGATCTGGTTGCGAACTATAGCGGTTATGAGGTGCAAAAAAGGCTACGGGACTATAACCCCAATAGTTAGTTAAATTTGACGGTGCACCCTGTTCGTCAAACTGCTGTACGGGCATTAATTCTACGGCAGTTATGCCCAAGTCTTTGAGATAGGGAATTTTTTCAATCAATCCCGCATAAGTACCTCGTTTAACGGGAGTCACGCCAGAATTGGGATGACGGGTAAAACCGCGAACGTGCAGTTCGTAAATAACCGTAGCAGCATAGGGAATACTTGGGGGCTTATCCCCTTCCCAGTTATAATCACTCGGATTGACCACAACTCCTTTGAGGGCGCGATCGCAATTATCCCCAGGAGCGATCGCAGCTTCACGACTATAATTATCATCGATTACCGCACGGGTGTAGGGGTCTAGCAATACTTTCGTCCCGTCAAAACGATAGCCTCGTTCTGGGGCAAAAGGACCATAAGCTCGATAGGCATATATCTGTCCTGCTTTGATATCTGGGACAAAAACGTGCCAGTAGTAGTAAGTTCTGTGCGCTTGAGAGTTTAATTGAATTACGCGAGTCGGTTTTGAAACAGGTGCATCAAATAAAAGCAATTCCATGACTTCGGCATTTTTAGAAAAGATACTAAAGTTGACCCCATCAGGGTAGACGGTAGCACCGAGGGGAAAACTCTGACCAGACAAGACATCAGGATTCATGAGTTGGTTCGCTTAGGTGTTCTCGCGCTGATGTGGCAAAGGTAATTACCTCAACACCGTTTAAAATCAGACTAATGCCCATAAATAAGCCGAGTATCCAGAGTGCATCGAAGGGCCACTGCGACCAGATGAGAATGCCCAAAATAATGCTCAAGATACCGTTGAATAAAATCCAACCCCATTTAGGCATAGGGCGTAGCTGGAAAGCCTGAATTACTCGCAAAACGCCATCAAGGAAAATAAAGATTCCTAACACCAGGGTCAAACTAACCATGCCTGCCAGGGGATAAATCAGCAAAACTATTCCAGCAAGTAGAGAGATAATACTAAGCAGCAGCTTGAGTAAAATGCCTCCTGCACTACTCGACTTGAAGGCATGAACCGCCTGGGCAATACCAGCAATAATCAAAAGCCACGCAAACATAAGTACGACAGCGATCGAAGCTAAGAACCAGGGACTAATGACGGCAATCATTCCCAGTACGAGCATGATAATCCCTGTTGAAAGCGTCCATCCCGAATTTGATATATTTCTAGATTCTTGAGTTCTCATTTTATTTTCTCCCTTAGTTTAGTGATTGTTTGTAAAAAAAATTAAATTATGGGGTGTTTAGGGTGGTGAGGCATCGCGGTTATCCGAAGGTGTATCCTTTAGGGCTTGTTGGTTTCCTACAAAGAGCGAATGCCGAACCCTTTAGGGTGAGGTATTTGGGGTAATTACTCCACTACTCCACTATCTCCACTATCCCCACTACTCCACTACTCCTCTACGTTTGACCAACAGTTTCTCAGTGTCTTCAAGTTCAATTTTGACTGGCTTCACTTGCCAAATATCGGCAGCATATTCGCGAATCGCTCTGTCTGAAGAGAATCTGCCCATCCGCGCTACATTCAGGATCGACATTCGAGTCCAGTTATCTCGATCCTGGTAAGCTTGACTAACTTGTTCTTGGCAGTCGAGATAGGATTGATAATCTGCTAGCAGTAGGTATTCATCTCGGTTGAGCAAGGAGTCTACGATTGGTTGAAATCGGCTCGGCTCATCGAGGGAAAAGTAACCCAAAGCAATGCGATCGATCGCCTCTCGTAGTTCGGCGTTGGTATTATAGTAGTCTCGTGGGTTATATCCCTGAGTCTTGAGTTTTACTACCTCTTCAGCAGTCAAGCCAAACAAAAAGAAATTTTCTGCACCTACGGCTTCGCGAATCTCGATATTAGCCCCGTCGAGAGTACCAATAGTTAAAGCACCGTTGAGGGCAAACTTCATGTTTCCCGTACCAGAGGCTTCTTTTCCTGCGGTGGAAATCTGTTCGGAAAGATCGGCAGCAGGATACACTTTTTCACCTAGAGTTACGGAAAAGTTAGGCAGAAAAACAACTTTCAAAAGATTTCCCACATGAGGATCGCGGTTGACTACCTCCGCCACCGAGTTAATCAGCTTAATAATCAATTTAGCCATCCAATAGCCTGGTGCTGCTTTGCCACCAAAGATAAAGGTGCGTGGCTGAATTTCCAGATCGGGATTATTTTTAATGCGGTTATACAAAGTGATGATGTACAATACGTTGAGCAGTTGACGCTTATACTCGTGGATGCGTTTGACTTGGATATCGAACAGGGAATTAGCATCTATTTCAATGCCCTGATGATGCTGAATATAGGCTTTTAAATCCTGTTTGTTTTCCTGTTTAATTTGATTCCAGCGATCGCAAAAATGGCAATCGTTTACCAAGGTTTCTAACTGTCTCAACTCTTCAAGATTCTTAATCCATTCTTTACCAATGGTTTGAGTAGTCAATAGGGTTAACTTGGGGTTGCTTAATAACAGCCAACGACGGGGTGTAATACCATTAGTTTTATTACTGAACTTCTCTGGCGATAATTCGTAAAAATCTTTTAAAACATCGCTTTTTAATAGCTCGGTATGCAGTGCCGATACGCCATTAACAGCATGAGAGCCAACACAGGCTAAGTGTGCCATGCGGACTTGTTTTTCCGCTCCCTCTTCAATTAAAGATAAACGAGCAATTTTGTCCTTATCGCCAGAGTATTCCAACCATACCCGATCCAAAAAGCGACGATTGATTTCATAAATAATCTCTAAATGCCTGGGCAAAAGACGAGCAAACAGACTAACCGACCAACGTTCTAGGGCTTCAGATAATAGAGTGTGATTGGTATAGGCAAAAGTATTCTGGGTAATCTGCCAAGCCCGTTCCCAGTCCATCTGATGTTCGTCTACCAATAGGCGCATTAACTCGGCAATACCAATAGACGGGTGGGTATCATTGAGTTGAATTGCTGCTTTCTCATAAAAGCGATCGAGGTTATCGTGATTCCATAAATAAATGCGAATAATATCTTGTAGAGAACAAGAAACAAAGAAATATTGCTGCTCTAATCGTAATTCCTTTCCTTGAGGCGTATTATCGTTAGGATAGAGAACCTTCGATATATTCTCAGAAAATGTCTTTTGAGCTACGGCGCGGGTGTAATCCCCTGTATCAAACACCTGAAAGTCAAAGTCTTGGCTGGCTTTAGCACTCCACAAGCGTAGCGTATTGACCGTGTTGGTGTTGTATCCTGGTACGAGGGTATCATACGGCGTGCCTAAGACAGTGCGATCGCTAACCCAGCGCACTCGATAGCAACCCTGTAGGTCAGTGTAAGCTTCGGTGTGTCCCCCCAGCTTGACCTCTACCATATACTCAGGGCGGGGAATTTCCCAAGGGTTGCCCAAATGCAACCATCTGTCGGGACGTTCGACCTGCCAGCCAGCTTGAATTTGCTGGTCAAAAATGCCAAACTCGTAGCGGATACCATAGCCCACGGTGGGAATTTCTAAGGTTGCCAGGGAATCTAAAAAACAGGCTGCCAGCCTCCCCAGACCACCATTACCCAAACCAGGTTCGGCTTCCTGTTCCATTAATTCGTAAAGATCGAGTCCCGATTCAGTGAGTGCCTGGTATGCCTGCGACCAAAGACCGACATTAACTAGGTTGTGACCCAGTTGCCGACCCATGAGAAACTCTGCCGATAAGTAGAAGACAAATCTGGCATCTTGTTGGAGATAAGTTTCTATGGTTTTTAGCCAACGGTGAATCAGGCGATCGCGTACCGTATATGCCAATGCCATATAATAATCGTGGGGCGTAGCTAAAGACTTGTTTTTGCCTTGGATGTAGTATAAGTTATCGGTTATAGCTCGTTTCAGGGTTTCGATACTAATTCCCGTGCGATCGTCTTCTATTTGTACTTGCGATCGCTCGCTGCCGAAAATATTGGTTTTTAGATGAGGCTGATGCTGTTTCAAATAGTTTCCATACATGGCTTTAAAATTATTAACTCTTTATCTGGGCATTGCTGAATCGAGGGATGAATTATTAAAAATTTAATTTGATACACATCCAAAAAAGCTAAAAGCTAAGAGCTAAAAGCTAAAAGCTACGAACAGATTACTTATCAGTTTCATACTTTAAATCGGCAACGCCCTTTGTCTGGATTGAAGTTCTACCTAAAGAAATAGTCTGGATGCTAGAAAACCAGAAACCGCATTAAGTATTTTTGACTACAGTTTTAATTATTTGCGTGATATTTGTTATGCAAACAATCCTTCTACGTTCTGCCGAAAAGCAATCAAGGCATAAGTTTCGGGAAAATGTTTCAGTTCTTCAAGTAACTTGTCTGATACTTCAGATGTCACAATAGTTTTGATCTCAATATTGGTGTTGTAGCCCGCCATATCTCCCGTGCGTCTACCATGACTACCAGTACCTTGTACTGGAACAATCGTGTAGCCAGAGACACCTAATGTTATTAGTAGCTTAATTAAACGATCCTGTAATACGGTTTCAGATACGATTGTGACGAGAGTTCCCTGATTCAAAGAAAAAGACATAATAACTCCAACTAATTCTTATTACTTGAGATGCAATATGGTTTGAGTGTTGCCCTCGTCTATAATCTCTAAAGCGGTCACTTTGCCATTACTATCTTGTCTTTCCCAGACTATCTTTGGAGCGAGAACAGTGTGGGCGTAGTTCACTTCATCTCGTCCTGTTTCAATCGTCAAATCGTTACCTTTATCAACAGGATCGTAGACTAGCGACCATAAAGGAGCATTTTTAATTGCGACTAAATCGCCACTTTCGCGATCGACTATTTCTAGCTTAATTAGTCTCTTTCTATTGCCATTAGTAAACTGATCGAAAAACTCTACCCATCGTTCTTGAGGAATTTGTTTGTTGCTCATTGACTTGTATTTCCTAACGAAATTTAGTTAGCTTTGAATTGAAGATTGCTTAACTATGCTGTTGTTTTGAGATTAAAAAAATACTTTGAGGAACTTATGAGGGAGAAATATTTGACTGATGTTACGCACTAATTAATCTGTGATGAAGAGGTAATAATTAATAGGGGTGCTAATGAATTGCAATGCTATTTAGCATTTTCTTGTCTCTATCAAGGTAGATTCTTTTCTAAAAAAGCTAAAAGCTAAGAGTAGTAAACCTTTGTATGACATTGCTCAATCAGCAACGCCGTTTAGCTGTTCTAATTGACCAACATCTAGAGAGCGAAGCAAATCTATGGGTGATGGCTGTTTACTCAGGCTATTGACATAGGATTCGGTTAGATAAGGTTTAAATTCTTGTTGTTTGGCTAGTGGAGTTAGGCATAAATAGAGTTACCATTAGTGAAGTGTAGCAAAACAAAAAAAGCAGATGCCAAGACTAGCTCCCAAATTATTAGAGTTGGAGCCTGGAGAACAGGAAGAAATAGAAAAAATTCTAGCTCGTCACAGTACAAGCCAACAAGTTGCAAAAAGAGCCAAAATAATCATTCTGGCATCGAAAGGAGAAAATCATCGAGCGATCGCAAGAGAATTAGACATCAGCAGAAAAATGGCTCGACTATGGCGAGATAGATGGCTAGAGTTAAAACAGAAAGATGTGCCAGTGGTTGAAAGATTAGCAGATGCACAAAGATCTGGAAAGCCAACTCAATTTACGACAGAACAGGTATTACAGTTATTTGCGATTGCTTGTGAGTCACCCGAAAAATATGGCAGACCAACTAGTCACTGGACATCAAGAGAATTAGCTGAAGAAATGATCGAACAAGAAATAGTTGCCAATATTTCTCCCAGGCATGTAGGTCGATTGCTATCAGAGGCGAGTTTAAAACCACATTGTTCAGAATATTGGCTGAATCCCCCCCCGATGAAAGATTTGACGAAAAAGTCAAAAATATCTGTAGACTCTATCAACAAGCAATCGAAATAAGAATCAAGCAAGAGAGAGTAATCAGTATTGATGAGATGACGGGAATTCAGGCTTTAGAGCGTCAATTTCCTGACAAACCAATGAAACCAGGTGAGTCGCTTAAAAGAGAATTTGAATATATTCGACATGGAACTCAAACTTTAATTGCAAGTTTCGATGTTAGTAGTGGCAAAATCATACACGAAAGTATTGGTAAAACTAGAACCGAGCTAGATTTTGTCGAGCATTTGAAACAGATGTATAAAGCTAATCCGAACATAGTCAAGTGGCATTTAGTCATGGACTGTCTAAATATCCATCAATCCGAATCTTTAGTACGCTGGATTGCATCTATAGAGGGCATCTCTGCCTTTACCTTGGGCAGAAAAGGTCAATCTGGAATACTACAATCGATGGAAACTAGAGCCAACTTTCTGAGCAATAGTGAACATAAAATTGTCTTTAATTACACACCTAAACATTGTTCATGGCTCAATCAAATAGAGATTTGGTTTAGTATAGTAGCGCGAAAACTTCTCAAGCGAAGCAGTTTCGACAGTCAAGGAGATTTAGCGGCTAAAATTTTCGATTTCATCGCTTACTACAACGACAAAATGGCAAAACCTTTCAAATGGACTTACAAAGGCAAAGCTTTAACTGCTTAATAGATACCTTATTTAAGCCTAACTCCACTAGATAAGTTTTAAAAAAAGCTACGCTAAGAACTTTGAGATAGGAGCGAGCTAAAACAAGATTAGAATCGACTGTTTCGGAAGATAATTCTATTTCCTCAGTTTCCTCGCCAATAAAGGAAAAGTGGGTACTATTTTTGACCATGACCAAATACTTATTCGTATTTGGCAACCAGGTAAAAGGCTCTAATTGCTCATCTAAAGCAGGAGCAACTAAATCTGCGTCACCCGTGACTATCATTAGGGGTGATTTGAGTTTATTCATTCCCTGCTGGCTGAAGATGGGATTGGTTACAGGATTGACGGCGATCGCAGCAACTATTCTTTGATCTTGTAAATCTGTATCGGGAGGAGTATCTTTCGCCCCCTGACATTGCCAATATAGTGCTGGATTAAGATTAAGGCGATCGGAATTTTCAAATTGGCGACATTCTTGCTGAAGATGCTGCCAGTCTACCTTTGCTCCTGCACTGGCAATTGCTGTGTAACCACCTAGAGATTGACCGATAACTCCAACTCTTTGCAAATCGAGTTTTCCCTGCCATGAGCGATCGCTTTGGGATTTGCGCTCAATCTCATCTAGCAATTGAGTAATGACTTTAGGTTGTTCTACCCATTGATTATCTGGAGGTGGCGTATCCAGTCCTTGTGATATAGCATTAATTCGGTGGGCATTAGTACCAGGAAAGTTAACCGCAGCCACGCCAAAACCGTAAGAAGCAAGATGTTCTGCCAAATAAGCAAAATTTTGCCAATTGTTATTTAATCCAGGTGCAATTACAACTAAAGGGACTGGTTGTTTAGTAGCTTTGGGTAAATAAACTACTCCTTCAGTTTGGCGATCGCCTGCTTTAATTACTAAAGTTTCTCGATGCCATTTTTTTGACCCTGATTTTTTAAGATTGGCTAGCGTATTGACATCAATAGTATCGTCGATCTTTGCACCGATTGCTGCTTCGCGTTCTAATGCCTGAAAAACTCGCTCTGTATCTGCTAAAAGTTTTGTACCCTCGTCAACCGCTTCCATAATTCGTTTAGTGTTCAATTTGAGCGTCTTGGTACTATAAAGGCGAAGAACATTGAGAATCGTTAGTCCTTCAGGTTCGCTAGCAGCCAAAATCAAAGAGCCTCTCAAAGCTGGCTGACTTATTCTTGAAGGAGAATCAATAATTAAACCTATTTCTTTAATCAGTTGCTTACCAATTGGTAGATTAAGAAAAGTACTAACCGTGATTTGGTTAATATCAAAGCTTTGATTGAGTAAATCTCTTAATTTTGCCAAATCTTGTTTACTTAAGCGATCTGCATAATAGGCAAAGCTACGAGTAACTTTACCTTCTGTGGCAAATATTTCTAGGTCAGCAATCGAAATGTAAAACTCCCCCAAAGCCCCATAAGAAAAAGCAATGCGATCGGCGCTTACCGCAGGTAAAATAGAAACGGTAGAGATAAAACTACAGCTAAATAAAGCTATCAAAGAAGCTCTCCTAGCTTTCTTTTGCATTCGCCGTATCGCACGAACTGCAAATAGGCGATCCGATAGTAACGGAACAGAAAACAACGCTGGACGTATAATTAGGATTATTTAACTTGAGTTTTTGATGGTTTACGCAGAGGTCGCAATTTTGTTCTCTTTGATTCCGTCTCAATATCAAACTGATATTTTCCGTAGGGATTTATATGTCTGTAGCGAGTGGGTGAGAGACGACTAATATCCTCAT
>JADEXJ010000117.1 GCA_015207195.1 Pleurocapsales cyanobacterium LEGE 10410 | reverse complement strand
TACTTCCTGACAATGCCCTTGATAATCCCGTGGCTGTTATCTGCCCAAATGAACTTATGATGTAGTCGCTATATAATTCCAAAAGCTTGATATCCATTTCAATATGATAGCTTTTGCGTAACGTCAGTTACCTTCTTGGCATTGCCACAGTAAATTGATTTTAGCCCTCCAACCCCCAAACTTGGGGCTATTACATTTGCCCGCCTTACCTAGTAATTACGATATTCTAACTACATACCTCTAGTTTTTTGTGACCAAACCCTAGTAGGCAGACCCCAGATATAAATAAATCCTTCCGCTGCTTTGTGGTCGAACTCATCCTCTGCACCGTAGGTAGCTAGATCGGGAGCATAGATAGAATTATCGGACTGACGACCGACAATAGTTGCATTGCCTTTAAACAGTTTGATTCTGACTTCCCCCGTGACTCGTTCTTGAGTCTGTTGAATAAAGCCATCTAAAGCTTCTTTGAGCGGACTGTACCACAAGCCACGATAGATTAATTCCCCATAAGACTGTTCGATCCCCCGTTTATATTGAGTGACATCTCCCGTCAGGGTAAGGCTTTCTAAGTCGCGGTGAGCGTGAATTAAAACTAGTAAGGCGGGTGCTTCGTAAATTTCTCGCGATTTAATCCCGACGACGCGGTTTTCTAACATATCGATGCGTCCGATACCGTGGTTGCCAACAGTTTTGTTTAACCGAGCAATCAGAGTAACGGGGTCTAACTTTTCGCCGTTAATAGTTACGGGTAAACCTCGTTCAAAACCGATAGTAAGATATTCTGGCTCATTAGGAGTATCGGCGATCGCCTTAGTCATTAAATAAATCTCTTCAGGAGGCTCTGCCATCGGATCTTCGAGAATTCCTGCTTCGATGCTGCGTCCGAGTAGATTGCGATCGATACTGTAGGGGGAAGACTTTTTGACGGGGAATTCTAGACCAAACTTTTCGCCATAAGAAATTGCTTCTTCTCGACTCATCCCCCATTCCCTAGCGGGAGCTAATACTTTCAGTTTGGGATTTAGTGCCATAATGCCCACATCAAACCGTACCTGGTCGTTACCTTTCCCCGTGCAGCCATGAGCCACCGCATCAGCACCATATTTTTCCGCAGCGTCAACTAACAATTTAGCAATTAAAGGGCGTGCTAAAGCAGTTGATAGGGGGTAGCGATTTTCATAGAGGGTATTGGCTTGAATAGCTGGGAAAGCATAATTTCTGACAAAGCTTTCGGTTGCATCTTCCACCAATGATTCCGCAGCACCACATTTTAAGGCTTTTTTCTGAATTGGCTCTAGTTCGTCTCCCTGTCCCAAATCCGCAGCCAAAGTAATTACTTCTTTAACCCCCCACTCATTCTTCAGATACGGAATACATACCGTGGTGTCTACCCCACCCGAATAAGCTAAAACAACTTTATTTGCACGTCCCATAGTTCCATTCCCAAAATATAACTAAAGGGGTATTGTACCTAATTGCCTAAGGTTTGAAATACTTTTTCAGTAGAATTGCTCGTAATTAGGAAACCTTAGTCTTGGATGTACTTCAAATCAAGCCAATGTGACACTATAGAGCAATGAGGGGTTGTACTTGGTATCGAAAGGATAAGCCATAAACCAAGCCATACCTGAATGCTTTTTTAGATTCGCGATCGCCTGCTCACTTCCCGATTATTCAGTAATCTTCAACTCCTCTAGATTCCAAAATCCGCCACCGAGAGCAGAAAATTCGACTCCTTCAATATTGTTGCGTATTGCTTCCATAAAGTAAGGGTTAACTAAATAGATAAAAGGTACTTTTTCGGAAACTATCTGTTGCGCTTCGGCGTAAATAGCCTTACGTTTTTCTTCGTCTAATTCTCTCGCACCTTCGATGAATAAGCGACCGATTTCTTGTTCCCAGTCGGTCACAGTTCTACCTTCTAGGGGTTTTCCTTCTGCGGGTGAGGCAATGTTAAAAATGTGAGAGTTACCATCGGGAAGCCAAACATTTGCACCACTATTAGGTTCGTTGCCTCCAGTAAATCCTAGAATTATCGCTTCCCAGTCTAGAGAACCGCGCAGTCTACCTACCAGCACGTTAAAATTAATCGTTCTAAAATTAACGTCCATCCCGATCGCTTCTAGGTCTTCTTCTACCTGATTGCCGATCGCCTCGCGAATTTTATTACCAGTGTTGGTATTCAGTCTAAATTTGACTCGATTTCCTTGTGCATCAAATAATTGACTTTTTTGGTTGTATTTAAAACCTGCCTCTTTTAGTAATTGTTTGGCTTTTTCTGGATTGTAGCTATAGCCTGTCAAGTTGGGATTATAAAAGGGTGACTGCACTGCAACAAAAGACTGTTGTGGCTGACCCAAACCACGATAAATATTTTTGACCATTCTCTCGCGATTGAGGGCATAAGCTACAGCCTGCCTAAATTTGACATTATTAAACCAGCGAGATTTTACGGGATCGACAATCGGTTTGCCGTTTCGTTTGCCCATGTTGAGGTTAAATGTCAGATAGCTGGTGCTATAGTCAGGACCGCCATTGTAAATTTCAAAATTACCCTTGTTTTCTTCTTTCTTAAGTAAAGAGAAATATTCAGGATATACCTCAACAGCATTAAGACTGCCAGAACGAAACTGGGACAAGAAAGTATCGGTAGACTCGACGATTTCCCAGACGATCCTTTTGATATAGGGAAGATCTTCGTCTACAACCCTTTTTTTCCAGTAATAAGGATTCTCTGTAAAAATAACTCTTTGAGCGGTAGTATAGTTTGCCAGCTTATAAGCACCGTTTGACACGATTTTTTCTGGTGGGGTGTCTACCGTCCAGGTTGAAAGAAACTTTAGCTTGCCGTCTCGATCTTTTTGTTCGACAGTTTCTCTCAAAACATGTGCGGGATAAATGGCTGCTCCAGTTACTCCTAGAAAGGGTGCAAAAGGTTCGGGAATAGTAAACTTGACTCGCTCGTCGATCTTTGTTACTTCAGGCAAAGCTCCACTTTGACCAATTCTCAGAATATCTCTCATTCCTGTAGGAATCTCTGGATTTAGGTAAAGCTGGTTGTAGGTAAATACTACATCCTCTGCGGTCAAAGGCGTACCGTCAGACCATTTAAGATTTGGTCTTAGAGTGTAAACTATTTCCAGGTTATCCTCAGAAATTTCCCATGATTCGGCTAAAGCTGGTTCGATCTCTCCTGTATTGGGGTTTTGAGTAGTCAAACCATCTAGCAACATTCCACCTACCAAACTACTAGTCTCATCTGTAGCTAGTACAAAATTAAAAGTTTTGGGATCGCTTAATATTACATCAACCAATTGTGGTGGAGCATCGGGATTTGCTAGCAATGTACTGGGATTGCAAGCTGCCATAGAAATCAATAGCAGTACGGCAAAAACAAACTTCAGCCATTGATAAACTAGTTTTCGGAGAGAGTTTAATGAACCCAAAGCTAACATCCCTTACTCAGTTTTTGAACCTATTATAGTTTTAGCTATTAAGTTTGGGCTATTGGCGATCGCTTGTATTTGCAGTTGGTTTAAAAGAGTCCACAGATGAACGCAGCGGTGCAGCGCGGTCTTGAAGGTTTCCTTCTTAGAGCGATATCCGAAGGTGTATCCTTTAGGACTGCACCAAGAAGATAAACACAGATGATTTATTGGTTAACCAACTACTTTCTGGTTTTTAATTGATGGTTGATGATTGGTCAATTTGAAGTATTGATTTGATAGTAATATTGTTTTTAGTTATTAGCTGTTGGCTCTTAGCTTTTGATAAACGATAAGCGATCGCAGATAATTATGACATCTACTAATCGGGTTGGCGTAGCCGTAGTCGGGACGGGATTTGGGCAAAAGATCCACATTCCAGGTTTTCAACATCATCCTCGCACCGAAGTAGTAGCCGTATACAATCGTGATCTGAGTAAGGCTAAAGAGATTGCTGACAAGAATCAAATTTACTATGCCTATAATGACTTGAATAAAATTCTGTCTCTATTGGAAGTAGATGCGGTAAGTATCTCTACCCCGCCGTTTTTACACTACGAAATGGCAAAAAAGGTATTGGAGGCTAAGAAGCATCTGCTGTTGGAAAAGCCCATGGCAATGAACGCCCATCAGGTTAAAGAACTCTATCATCTGGCACGACAACAACGGGTAGTGGCGATCGCCGATTTTGAATTTCGCTACGTTCCCGCCTGGCAATTACTCGCCGAACACCTGAAAGATGATTATGTCGGTAAGAAAAGATTAATTAAAATCGACTGGCTAGTAACTAGTCGCGCTAACCCCGAACGGGAATGGAACTGGTACTCTCGCCAAGACTCTGGCGGTGGTGCCTTGGGGGCGGTAGGTTCTCACGCCTTTGACAATATTAGCTGGCTGTTTGGCTCGGTATCTCGACTCTGTGGCTATCTCAACTGTGCCATCCTCGAACGCCCCGATCCTCATGAAGGGGGCAAAATGAAGTCCGTAGATGCAGACGATACTTGTCTGATTATGCTGGAACTAGCAGATGGTACTCCCGTACAGCTATCAATTAGTTCTGTCACCTATGCTGGTAGGGGGCATTGGCTAGAGATCTATGGAGAAAAAGGTACTCTGGTTTTAGGCAGCAGCAATCTCAAAGATTACGTCCACGGGTTTGAATTGTTGGCAGCACCCCCAGGGAAATCTTTAAAAAAGGTTTCGATTCCTAAAGAATATGACTTTGATCGGGTGTTCACTGACGGAAGATTAGCCCCGTTTATTCGCGTTGTAGATCGCTTGATCGCCTCGATTGATTCTGGTCAGTCTCTTACTCCTTCCCTCAAAGAAGGGGCTTATTCCCAGTTACTGATGGATCTTACTCATCGTTCTCATCAGCAAAAAAGCTGGGTTAATGTACCTAGTATCGAGCAATTTATTGCAGGTTGAATAGAGGTTATATCTCAACAAACCCTGACATTCAGTCATTGGCAAACAGCGCAAAAGAGAATATTATAAATTTGATATCAGTAAAAACACTTAATAATATCAACTAGAAAGAATTTATTCAGTAACTTATTTAACCATTTACTCATTCATATATTAAGTTACAGGAAACAATGAATATGCCTATTCCTAGTTCATATTGATTGACAAAGCTAATATCAAAATGATCTCATTACCGATTGAAGTGTCGCTTATGATTTCCACAACATCGACTCAACGCTATTCCTTTAACGCTATTAGGGAAGAAGCTATTAATCTAGTTCAAATTGGCGTTGTCGCCTTAAATCAGCCCCTAAGAATTTTGTTTGAATATTTACCTGCTAGACAGTGGGACATAATTGAGAGTGAACTTGAGTTACACGATTATTTACTACGCGATCGCGTGATCGATCTGGTTGGAGAACCAGATTGGGACAGTGATTAAACCGTACTTAATTAATCAATTCAAATTACCAACAGGCTTCTCAACAACAGCAAATTGATGATCGGCACTAACTTACCATCAATAATTAGAATTGGCTTAACCATAAGAAGTCTAGTTAAGTATGAGTTTGTTGAGTAAGGTAGATTGGCAGAAGCTAGCTGCTTCATATCGCTATAGGCATCGATACAATCGATTTAAAGAGAGTAGTAAGAGCTATCAATATTACAATCTAGGGATTCCTACTTTTCCTGATGATTTGAGCCTAAGAAAGTATCAGCATCTGGCAGTAGCTAATTGGCTGGAAAACAAAGGACGGGGAACGCTCAAGATGGCAACGGGTAGCGGTCAAACTATCATTGCTTTGGCGATCGCTACAGAACTGTATCAGCAAATTGGACTACAAGTGTTGTTAATAGTCTGTCCCTACCGTCATTTGGTAAATCAGTGGTCGAGAGAATGTCAGAAGTTCAATCTCAAACCAGTCGTAGCGATGACGCGGGTAGATAATTGGCAGGGAGAACTCTCCAACCAGCTATATAATTTGAGTAGCAATCCGCAATCTTTTTTAACTATTATTGCCACTAATTCTACTTTAATTGGTGAAGGATTTCAGTCTCAGCTAAAATATTTTCCTGCCAAAACCCTGATCGTCGGTGATGAGGCACATAACTTAGGTTCGTCTCGTATAGAATCTAGTTTGCCCCGTAACATTGGCTTGCGGTTGGCACTCTCTGCTACCCCCGAAAGACAATACGATGAATTAGGAACAGAAGCTTTGTTCGACTATTTCGGGTCGATAATTCAACCAGAATTTACTTTAGCAGACGCAATCAAACAGGGTGCATTGGCTCACTATTTATACTATCCAGTTTTCGTCAAGTTAACCGCCTCAGAAGCCCTAAGCTACGCTAAACTAACCCAGCGTATTGGCTGGAGTTTAAATAAAAATCCTAGCTTTCAAGATAACGATAATTTAACATCTTTGTTAACCAGGCGATCGCGCCTCATTGCTACCGCAGCCAATAAGTTAGACTGTCTCCAAGAAATAATGGCATCCCGTTTGCACACCAGCTATACTCTATTTTATTGTGGCGATGGATCTCTAGCAGATGATACCCGACAGATTGATGCGGTAACTCACCTACTGGGTAATAAACTAGGCTATCGCGTCAATACCTATACTACCGATACTCCTTTAGCCGAACGAGAACGTTTACGTCGTCAGTTTGAATCAGGTGAACTCCAGGGTTTAGTTGCCATACGTTGTTTAGATGAGGGGATAGACATCCCTGCGATCAAAACCGCCATCATCCTCGCCAGCAGCAGCAACCCCCGCCAATTTATTCAGCGTCGCGGTCGAATTTTGCGTCCTCATCCAGACAAAAATCGAGCAACCTTATTTGACACCATTGTTATTCCTCCTAGCTTAGATCGGGAAACCTGGGAAATAGAAAAAAACCTATTGCGGAAAGAACTACAGAGATTTCTTACTTTTGCCGAACTAGCTGATAATGCCGAAGAAGCGATCGCCCAATTATTGAGTTTGCAAAAGCGATATGAACTTTAGGAAGTTCGGAGTTCGCCCTAAAGGATTAGCTTCGCGTCGAGTTCGGAGTTCGCCCTAAAGGATTAGCTCCGCTTCGCTCCGCGTCCTTCGCGTCGCGCTTCGCGTCGAGTTCGGAGTTAGAGGATAATAATTGAATTGTAAGTATGGAACTAGAAAAAGAAAATGATTAGTAGTAACGAACTAGATTGGCTGGCGGTATGTGGTTATCTAGGCATAACTTTATTTGTAATGTGGCGTATCTTCACGAGTGAATAAACAAAATTAAAATTAACTAACTTCCAGAACATTGGTTCGATTGAGTCCACTAACCACTAACAACATTAAGTTTTCTCTTGATGATCGCCCATCATCTCTTCAATTTCTTGGCAAAAAAACAGAAGTAAAGTACCTTGATTATGAATTAAACAACGCTGTGGGTTAGTCTCAATCGGAATTTAGTATATGAAACGGATTTTTATTACTGGTGCAAGTGGTTGTATTGGTCACTACATGACAGAAATGCTGATACAACACACCAACTATGAACTATACCTGCTAGTAAGAAATCTTCATAAACTCCAGTTTGATTATCAGGTTCGTTCGGGAATTTATATCCTCCAGGGAGATATGTCGCGGATTGAAGAATATAGCGATTTGCTCAAAACGATCGATGTAGCGATTTTGGCAGCAACGGCTTGGGGGGGAGCAGAGGAGACTTATCAGATCAACGTAGTTAAAACCTTGGAGCTAATTAACCTTCTCGATCCTCAGGTTTGCGAGCGAGTTATTTATTTTTCCACCGCCAGTATCTTAGACCGTAACAACCAATTACTGTTACCTGCAAGCCAGTTTGGTCACGACTATATCCGCACCAAGTATCAGTGCTTCGCGCAACTTTCTCAACAGGCAATCGCCAACAAAATTATTGCCGTCTTTCCTACCCTAGTTTTTGGAGGCGACAAGAACAAACCCCATTCCCATCTAAGTGCGGGAATCACCGACGTAACCAAATGGATTGGTTTAATTCGTTGGTTTAGCCTCGATGGTAGTTTTCATTTTATCCATGCTCAAGATATTGCCAGAGTAATTAACTATCTAGTAGAACATCCCGATTTTTCCCCACAGCAAAAGCCCCAGGAAATAACCTGTATGGTGTTGGGTAATCCTGCAATTTCCGTAGATCGAGCGATCGCCGAAATATCCAGCTATTTCAACAAAAAAGTCTATTTGCGGATACCTCTCTATATCTGGCTGACCAATATTTTTATCAAAATCTTTCGGATTCAGATGGATTCTTGGAGTCGCTTCTCCCTCGATTATCGTCACTTTACCTACACCAACCCCGTTACCCCTGCCAGCTTTGGGTTACAAAATTACTGTTCCACCGTCGAAGAATTAATGAAGTCACAAGTCAAATCCGTCGGGCAAGTAAAACTCAAAACAAATAAAACAATCTAATAAATCTAGAAGGCAAAGCGATCGCTATCTATATCCACCTCTATTCTCAACCCGTAGCTAAGTCAGCAAGCAGATCTCTCATCTGCGTTCATCTGTGTTCATCTGTGGACTATTCTTACTCTTAAATACTATTTACCTAAAGAAAATCAGTCGATCCCCCTAGCCCGATCGCGATTAAACTTTAAAATAAAAGACTACGGCAAAAATATAAATAAAATACAGCAATGAGCGAGTTTGATTACGATTTAATCATTATTGGTGCGGGGGTTGGCGGACACGGTGCAGCTCTCCACGCGGTTAAAAATGGCTTGAAAACAGCAATTATCGAAGCCGAAGATATGGGAGGAACTTGCGTCAATCGTGGCTGTATTCCTTCTAAGGCTCTGCTGGCTGCTTCGGGTAGAGTTCGAGAATTTGGCGATACCCATCATTTACAGGACATGGGTATCAAACTAGGGGAAATCCAGTTCGACCGTCAGGCGATCGCCGACCATGCAACTAATTTAGTAAATAAAATTCAAGGCGATCTAACCAACAGCCTCAAGCGTCTTAAGGTAGATATTATTCGTGGCTGGGGTGAGCTAGCAGGGACACAAAAGGTTAAAGTTAAAAGCAATGAAGGCGAACAAACCTACACCGCCAAAGAAATTATGCTCTGTCCTGGTTCGACTCCCTTTGTCCCTAGAGGCATTGAAATAGATGGTAAAACTGTCTTTACTAGCGACAATGCAGTTAAGTTGGAGTCTCTTCCCGACTGGATCGCCATTATCGGCAGTGGCTACATTGGTTTAGAGTTTTCCGATGTCTATACCGCTTTGGGTTGCGAAGTCACGATGATTGAAGCTTTGGATACTTTAATGCCTGGTTTTGACCCCGACATTGCCAAAATTGCCAAAAAAGTTTTACTGGACAGGCGGGATATTGAGACTTATAAGGGTGTGTTTGCTACCAAAGTTACTCCTGGCACCCCCGTAACCATCGAGCTAACCGACGCTAAAACTAAAGAGGTAGTAGAAACATTGGAGGTAGATGCCTGTTTGGTAGCTACTGGACGGATTCCCGCCACTAAAAACCTCGGTTTGGGAACTCTAGCAATTGAATTAGACAAACGGGGCTTTATACCCGTTAACGACAAAATGCAGGTATTGCGGGATGGCAAACCCGTACCCCATCTTTGGGCAGTAGGCGATGCTACGGGCAAAATGATGCTGGCTCATGCTGCTTCGGGACAGGGAGTAATTGCTATTGAAAATATTTGTGGTGAAGATAAGGAAGTGGATTATCGCTCTATTCCTGCTGCTGCATTTACCCATCCAGAGATTAGCTATGTTGGGTTGACCGAAGCTCAAGCCAAAGAACTGGGCGGAAAAGAAGGGTTTAAGATATCTACGGTGAAATCTTTTTACAAGGGTAATTCCAAAGCCCTAGCGGAAGGGGAAACTGAAGGTGTCGCCAAGATTATCTATCGTCAGGATACTGGTGAATTATTGGGAGTACACATTATTGGTATTCATGCTTCAGATTTAATCCAAGAAGCTGCTAATGCGATCGCCAAGCGGGAATCCGTCCAAAACCTCTCCTTTAATATCCACACTCATCCGACCCTATCGGAAGTTCTCGATGAAGCATACAAACGCGCCCAGGTAGTCGGCGTGTAACTTTTATCGCAGTACGTCGATCGGTTAAAACAAAATTAGATAACTGCTCGTAAGTAGGAAGTAGGAAGTAGGAAGTAGGAAGTAGGAAGTAAGAAGTAATAAAAACTACGATTCTCAGCCTCTATAGCCTGAAGAGGCGTTTAAACTTCAGTATCTGTTAGTATCTGTTGCTAGATTGATGAGGGGCAAGATAATAACTGCCCTTCATTCTTTTGCAACTAACAACGTCGCGCTAACTCCTGCGCTCCAATAACAACTAACAACTAACCGATCTGATTTGTAGTCAATTGCCTAGTTAGAAACCTCTGCTATTTCAATCGTGCGGTTGTCAATATCTTTAACTAAAAAATTCAAAGGGCGATCGCGACGTATTTTATATTTCAAACGTCTAGCCTGAATCCGCATCAATAGGGCTTCTAGACAATCGCGATCGAAGCAAACATGACGCTGGCGTTCTTTGTAACCACCGCTAGCCCCTGCAATGATATGAAGCTGGGTATTCTTTTTTAGTTGATACCATAGTCCTTCCGAACCACTCATTCCCGTACTGCTAGGAGTTGCCGACATATATAATGGATCGAGTCCTCCAGCACCCATCGCCTGTTCGTAATTGTAGTAATAGTGCAGCGGAACATCAGCAGCAGGCAGATCGAGCAATCCTTCGTAAAACCTTTGGGCATTTCCTAAATCCGATACCATGATGGTATAGACTTTGGGCGCGCTGGTAAGAAACATCCACATTGCTCCCGCATAGGCGGTTAACAGCATCACCATAATGCCTTGAGTGGAGAATAAACTATCCAAAGCAATTGGCGGTAAAAATGCACCTACATAACTAGTCATTGATGTATAAAAAAAATTAGTTACCATGTTGAACCAAAGATTTGTTAAGGCTATATTTTTATAAAACTTAAGGAAATTTTATCCAATTATTACAAAGTTAACGCAGCTCTCGGAGCTTGCATCCGAGATAACGTTGACCGATCGCACCAAATTTCTGCTCAAAAGATCGATGCAGTATGTTGACATGGGATCGTTTTTCATGGCTACTGCGTCAAGCCATGTTGCAGGGCAAAGCGCACCAATTCAGTACGGCTATTAGTGCCTGTTTTGCCAAAAAGACGACTGACATATTTTTCGACGTTTCTGACGCTGGTATTCAATTCACGGGCAATTTCCTTGTTCATCAAGCCCTTGGCGACTAAATCTAGAACGCTTTGCTCTCTAGGGGTTAGATCTATTTTAATTGGTGGGGGGGTTACCGCAATTCCACCATTACCCCCCAGCTTGTTATCTAACTTTGCTTTGATCTCGACTAATTCTTTAGCAATCTTTTCTAGTTCGCCACTGCTGTCGCCACTGCCAGCCTGAGTTCTATTTTTAGATAATAAATTTTTAACGATCGCCTCCAATTCTTCGGGATCAAAAGGTTTAGAGAGGTAGGCATCGCAACCTGCCTCATAACCCTGAATGCGATCGCTGGTCATGCCTCTGGCCGTCAGAAAAACTACGGGAATAGATCTATAGCGCGGATCTTCCCTCAACTTGGCTAAAAATTCATAACCATTTACCTGGGGCATCATAATATCGGAGATTATCAGATCGGGAGCTTGAGATTCAATCGTTTGCCAAGCTTCTTCGGCATTACTAGCCACGGCTACTGCCCAGGCTTCGTTATCTTCCAAATATGCCTGTACTGATTCTCTAATACCAGGTTCATCGTCTACTAATAACAGCTGTTGTTTTTCTGACATAAGGTGTTTAAAACTATATTTAAATTAGCTTTTTTACTTCTTTGCTTCCGTGCAGACTAATATATAGCGCAATAATCAGATCTTAAAAGTTTTTGTCTGGCGCGATCGCGATCGAAAGCTTAAAGTTGATAGCTAGTTAGTAGCTATATAGACTATTAACTATTTCCATAATAAGACTTATAAGTAGAATTAGAAGCTCAATACAGCAATTCCCCGCCATGATTGACAGGGAATCTAGCTATAATTTGATTGATTCAAAGTTGAAATGATTAGACATTCAACTGACTATCTCAAATTGCTCAGCGCGATCGCATTAGTTTAATTTGCTTGAATGGTCTCTAATTTTGCTTGAACTTTCTCTACTACGTTGTCAGGCAAAGGAATATAGCCTAACTCTGGGGCATACTCTTGTCCTTCAGTCAAAGACCAATTAATCACATCTTTAAGTGCCTGTAGCTTTTCTGGATCTTCATAATTTTCATACGCCAAAAGCCAGGTATAGGTAACAATCGGATAAGAATCTTCTCCTTCGGGGTCAGTAACGAACGCTCGTAAGTTTTCTGGTAGAGTTGTTGCACCCAAAGCATTAGAAGCTGATTCTTCAGTAGGAGCAACAAAATTTCCTGATTGATTTTCTAAAGTAGCGACAGGAATATTTTGCTGTTTGGCGTAGCCATACTCCACATAGCCCAAAGAACCTTCAGTTTGCAAAATCTGTGCCGTTACACCCTCATTACCTTTTGCGCCGACTCCTGCTGGCCATTCTACAGTTTTACCGCTGCCAACCTGTTGTTCCCATTCAGGACTAATATCGCTAAGGTGTTTGGTAAAGACTCCTGTAGTACCACTACCATCAGAACGATGAACTACGGTAATATCGCTATTTGGTAGCTCGACATCGGGGTTTAACTCGGCGAGTGTAGGATCGTTCCACCGAGTAATCTTACCGAGCAAAATATCTGTATAAGCCTGGCGTGATAGTCTGAGTTCGTCAATCCCAGACAAATTATAAGCTAGTACAATACTACCTGCGGTCATAGGTAATAGGGTTACACCACGCTCGACCTGTGCCATTTCTTCATCGGTCATTGCCACGTCGCTCGCACCGAAATCAACAGTACCTTGGGTAAACTGCTCGACTCCTGCCCCGCTACCAACAGATTGATAGGATACCTGAATATTGGAATTTTCCTTATTGTATTCCGAAAACCATCTTTGATATAGGGGGGCAGGAAAACTAGCTCCTGCACCTGTTAAGGACGCAGATAAACCAGAATCGCCCTCTGCGTTTGAACCAGTCTGGTTACCACCGCAGGCAGTAAGACCTAAAGTCAGAGCTAACAAAGGAGCTAACCAAGTTTTTTTAAGAGAAACTCTATAAACCATATATATTATTTCGTTGATAGACTGCTTGAAGATAGTTTTACTTAATTTACTCAGAGAAAATAAGCAAAAAATGCGCTTTTTGTTTCCATAGCTACATTAATTTATCCTGTTTCTCTTACATCCAAGTAAAGAAAAGGTTAACTGTTAGTTAACTAACAGTTAAGTAGCTCCACTTTATTAAACATCGAATAAATTATGTTTGTCCTAAAGGATCGACTACAAACTTTATTTAGGTGGAGGTACTTATTATCTAAAGCTAAAGAAGTTTGTCAACAAAAAAGTAGGGCTGAATACCAACCCTACCTAAATCGAATATTTATGAGTTCAATTCGCTAATTACTGCCCAGTTTAGAACTGGAAGGTAGTACGAACTACGCCAACATATACAGTATCATTCCCATCAACATGATTGGGGTTGAATACTGCATAAGCACCAGGAGTAATCAAGATGTTGTCGTTAAGAGGAAACTTGTAAAGAGCTTCTACTAAGTAGGATGTGTCTAGATCATCGAAAGCTCCAGCAGCTACTTCTTCTGCTCCTCTGTCAGTGATAAATTTAGGTAACATACCACCAGCAATAGATAGCTGTGAACCTTCTTTACCTAGGTCGAAGAAAGACACGTTAGCACCCCAAGTCCAGATTTCACCGTCGGGATTATTGTCATCTCCAGCAACCAGACCTTCAACATCAGCATAGCCACCAAAACCAGCGATTTGAATTCTATCGTTGAGGTCGAAGCTTACACCAGCGCCAATTTTGTTTGATGTAACACCTTCCACATCAACTGCAAAGGCACCATTCCCAAAGGGACTAGTAGCAAAACCTCCATCTAAAAGTCCTCCTACAGTGCTGCCAGATTGGTTAATCTCATCGGCAGTTTGGTAGTTACGAACATAAGTTGCAGAAACCTCTAATCTTTCGAGTGGATTGAATACAACTTGTCCACCTGCGCTGAATGAACCATTAAACAGACCTTCGCCTTCATCAGGACTTGAAGCACCAGTATCGCCTTCGCCATTGTCAGTTAAGTAACCGAAGTTGATACCTAATCTGTCTGGAATAACTTCTACCTGCGCGCCAGCACCAGCACCCTCGTTACCACGGAACACAACAGGGTTACGACGGCTGAAGCGAGACAAAGCACCAGTACCACTACTTTCTAGAGAGGGGTTGGTAACATTAAAGATATCGTCAAGGTCAAGACCAAAAGCACCTACATAAGCGGTAACTCTATCGGTAGCAGAAAAGCGATACCAAAGATCGGTTACATCAATATTAAAGTCATTGTTGGTGTCAAAACCCAAACGTGCGGAATCGGTAGTTACATCACCATAGTCAGTAATGTTACCGCCTTCTAATCTGGTTCTCAAACGGTCATCGCCAAAGAAGCTAGTGTCGAAGTTTAAACGAACGCGACTGCCGAAAACAGTTTCGTCATCTAATTCTGTCTCATCTTCAAATTCGTCGATATCGTCTCCATCGACATCGCCATCACCATCAAGATCACCAATGCCAAAATTTGTAATAATCTGTGCATCAGTAACATCTGAATCATCAATGTCTAAAGCGTCAGCAGTAATTGACTCTAGATCGACACCACCACCAAAGGCATCGGAGATTGAAAATATGGCTTCACCATTAAGTACTGTAGTTGTGGAGAACTGGTTGTCTTCTAAGACCGCAGTACGGCTTTCTAGTTCGTCAACTCTACCGCCAATAGTGGCTAGTTCTGCTTCAAACTCTTGAGCTAGACGGTTAATAGTATCAATGTCTTGCTGACTCAAAGATCCTTGGCTAGCAATTAGACGTTCGATTTGGTTTAAGCAGGAATTTAAACCAGCAGCAAATTCGTAACGAGTCAGGGGTTGACTACCACGGTAGGTTTGATTGGGAAATCCAGCGATACAGCCATAGCGGTCTACAAGGCTGCGTAACGCTTCATAAGCCCAGTCTGTAGGTGATACGTCTCTTAACTGATTGACGTTGGTTACCTGAGGTAAATCGTCTCCTAAACGTTGATAATTATTGATTTGTTCTAAAGTTTGGTTGACTCCTTCTTTCTCAGCAGAAACGCTTTGAGCATTAGCATTGTTGGCTGCTAATAAGGAAGCTGCAAATACCAGCGGAGTAACTTTGACAGTTTGCCAAAATAGTCTATTCATTATTTATCCTCACACACCTAAATATAAATTAACTACTAACTGTAGTATTTATTACAGCTAAACTCTACCTTTAATGGTAGATATATTAGTCAATTGTCTAGACTAGTATAATCAACCATCAGACAGATTAATCAAAAGTCGTGACATTTTGTTAACCGCACACCTAAGACTCAAAACATTGAGTTATCTCAATCTCTTATATAGATTTGCTTAGTTGCCTGTAAGTCAAACTAAGCAAATTTAGTCCTCGGAGCTTGAAAGAAACCAAAGGTATAATCGACTAAACTAAAATCGTTTTTAGCCCTACTAACGATATCCCCATTCGAGGATAAATGCGAAGCAGTACCTAAGGGATACCGCAAACATATATCCTTTAGGACTAACGACCAACCAGTCAATCACTAGGAAATTAATTAAAACGACTATACTTTTAATTTAACAAAAAGAGGCTGAATTAGCACTATAAAAATAGCGTCCTGCAAATAGATAAAATTTAAATTTGTACAGGGCTATACACAGTCGCTATCTTCTCAATCTTCTAAAGAAGAAACTCTAATTAGCTTAAGACCAAACAAATTCAAATTTGCCCTGGTTTAGATTTAGAATAATGGTATTAGAGCAGCTTAATGAAACGGTTAAACTAACGTAAAGCAGAGGTTAATGTTTTACTGCTGGCACAAACACAAACATTGTATCTGTAATCTGTTGCAGATTGGCAATGTCTAGTGGACAGAGGCGGAAATAGAAGCACCATTTGTTTAACTCAAAACCCTGACTATATCTAAACTTGCTACTGCGATGGCGAAGCCGAGTCCTTGACCGATAGGGAATCCTTGACGCGAAGCTAACCCTTTAGGGTAGGATAGGGCTACTCGCTGCGCTTAAGTAGCGGTACTAGTTTCTTTTGCCTGTAACAATATATGTAACCCGTTGACTAATGTTGGTAGCATGGTCTGCCATTCTTTCTAGATGGCGAATAATTAATCCTAGAAGCAATATTGGTTCGACCACTCCTGGAACATCTTTTTGAAAAGCGATCGCATGATAAAGGCGATCGTAAGCATCATCGACAATATCATCATATTCCTTAACTCTAGCCCCCGCACTAGGGTCTAAATCCGCTAGAGCAACTAGGCTAGTAGCCAACATTAGTTGAGCGTGTTCGGACATCAAGGCAATCTCAGACAGGATTTCGGGAGTCGGATATTTCATGAGCTTGATAGCCATTTCCGTAAGATCTTCCGCACAGTCACCGATGCGTTCTAAGTCTCGAACTAGCTGCATTATCGCGCTGAGTAACCGCGAATCTTGGGCAACAGGTGCTTGCAGGGTCATTAATGTCGCACATTCCGCTTCAATCTGACGGTAATACTGATCGATTTGCTTTTCTAACACGGCAATTTTTTGCGTCGCTTCTATGTGCTGTTCAAACAAACATTGATGACTCAAGCGAAATGATTGTTCGACTAAAGTACCCATGCGGAGAACTTCTTGCTGGACTCGCCTAAGGGAACGCTCTAATTTATTGTTATGAGTTTCTAAGCCACTGGCTCTTGGTGCTAAAGTCACTATTTTTAATCTTATTTATATTTAACTAAATATATTTTGAAATACAATCTATATTGTTAACAAAAAAGCTGAAGTTTTGCTGGTAAAATGTATCTAAAATAACCAAATACTTTAAGTTTTTTCTGGTTTTGTAACGGGAAGTAAAATTTCTAACCAAGCACCACCAAATTGAGGGTGATTGTTAGCAGAAACCGCTCCCCCATGAGCCTGAACAATTTGCTCGACGATCGCCAAACCTAAACCGCTACCGTCTGAGGAAGCTATATTATCTTCTTTTTTTCTCATCCGCGACTTGTCCCCTCGATAGAGCCTTTCAAAAATATAAGGTAGATCTGAAGCGTTGAAGCCTCTACCAGAATCGATTACCTCGATTTTAATTTGTTCTACTGTAGTATCAGACTGATAAAGTGACACCTGAACTTTAATGTCTTTCTGGGGGGGATTATGCTTGATTGCATTATCCAAAAGATTGAGAAAAACCTGGATCAAACGAGAACGATCGCCAGCAACAGTCAGTTGGCGATCGCCATGATAAAATAAAGCGACATTTTTTCTTTTGGCAATGGGTTCTAGGGTTTGCCAGACCGATTGAATCAGGTCGTATATTTCAATAGTTTCATATTTTAAAGTGCGGTCGGGAGCAGCCTGTAACTGTGTAAGATCCAACCATTCCTGCACCAATTCGATCAGACGATTAGTTTCTTGGAGCATTTGCTCTACCCAGCGACGTTCGGGATTTTGTAAGCGTCGCAAGAGATTTTCGGCAACTAAAGAAATCGAGGTAAGAGGGGTACGTAGTTCGTGGGTTAAATCAGAAAACGTGCGCTCGCGGGACTGAGATAACTCCAATAAAGGCTGGCGATTTTCCAGAAAGATACCTACCTGTTGATTGGACAAAGGAAACCCATAACCCTTGAGGGCGATCGACTCTACTGTTCTTTGAGAAGGTTCGTAGGAATTAATCTGAGATTCGCTGTCTTGAGGCGAAACATAGCGAGTATAGTAGTAAATCCATTCCTTGGTTTGAGGCAACTGAGATTTACGAGTTGTCTCAATCAAGATATCTAAGTCGTAAGAGCGTACTAGCTCTAATAACAAACGTATTCTGAGCGATCGCCGAGGATCGATTTTTAACAAGTCTTTAGCAGTTTGATTGCAGCCCAAAAGCTGATTTTCTGCGTTTACCTGTAAATAACCAATCGGTGCTTGCTCGATAAGTTCCTGCCAATTTTGGCGATCTTTTTCTAATTTCTGGCGTTGAAGATCTAAATTGTTTAACTCGCGACGGAGCAGCGAATGTAAAGGTAAAGAAATTTCACCATTAAAATTAGTGGCATAAGAGTTCAAAGTCTTTTTGAGCTGACTCTTAAATCGATATTGCTGACCGACATAAACTCCCAGACCAACTGCCAATCCCAATAAAAAATCTATAGTTGCCATGGGGTGGTTGCCAATTCATATTGAGCTAACTTTAACAAAAATCTGTAACTTTTTGTAAAAGCTAACTGTAATAAGTAGGTAGGCACAATAATTTATCACACCCAAACATCTTATTTCTTCCCCAACTCCCTACCTCCCTATCTCCCTATCTCCCTAAGCTGACCAATTATCTTCTATTTAATTACCCCCACCTACTTACTAACCAAAACGGTAGCCAAAACCTCGGACAGTAATCAAATATTCTGGCTGACTTGGTTCTTGTTCTAGCTTTTCCCGTAACCAACGGATATGAACATCTACGGTTTTTGTATCTCCCATAAAATCAAGACCCCATACCTGCTCGATTAACTGTTCTCTCGACCATACGCGACGGGGATAGCTCATAAACAGCTCTAGTAAGCGAAACTCTTTGGGGGATAAATTAACATCCGTACCCCGTACCATGACTCGGCATTCTTCGGAAAAAAGACTAATATCGCGGTATCTCTGAACGGAATTTGAAGATGAACTGCTATATTTTTGACGACGTAACAAAGCACGACAGCGAGCAATCAGTTCTCTCATGCTGAAAGGTTTGGTTAAATAGTCATCTGCTCCTACTTCTAAACCCAATACGCGGTCTGTTTCACTGCTTTTGGCACTAACCACCAGAATTGGCGTAATGTCTCCTTGATGGCGCAATAAACGACATATATCCAGCCCGTTAACCTCTGGCAGCATCAAGTCTAAAATAATTAGATCGGGAGCTACACTAGTGCGGTTGAAATCAGGGCTTTGCAGCAAACTCAGTGCTGTTCTGCCATTGTCAGAAGTGCTAACTTCATAACCTTCTTCTTCTAAAGCAACGACGATCATATCTCTAATTAAATCTTCATCTTCAATTAGCAAAATACGATTTTTCTGAGCCAGCTTAGATTCAGCAGTAGTTTGAGAAGTTTCTAGAGAAAGCATAAGTAGATACTAATTATTATCCGCAATATTAGATATACACCAAAAATGCTAACCGTGGAGAAAATATTATCTGAATTATCCAGTTTGCTTTTATCCGATCGATAAATAAGTAATCTAAAGTAATCTGAGCCAGATTGCTTGGTATTTAGCCAGATTATTTCTTTTTTAAATTTACAGAAAATGAAAGCCCACGAGCGAAGCGTCCTTTAGGCGTGGGATGAAAAAATCGAGGTTTGGCTATACTTTCTTATGCTCATATGATAGCATAAGGATATGTTAGTTTTAGAAATGAAGATTCAAGCAGCCAAAGTTCAATATC
>JADEXJ010000375.1 GCA_015207195.1 Pleurocapsales cyanobacterium LEGE 10410 | reverse complement strand
ACCCAATTTCTCTGAGAATAAGGATCAACTACCCACTGTGGCGTTACGATTGATGGTTCAACATTGGTAATGAAGTAATCTATATCATCTGCATCTTTAAAGGTCGCTGCATTCATAACGATAGCTATTTTTCTTGTTCCTTTAAGACGAGATATTTCTACTTCAATAGTAGCTACCCAAACAGTTCTCGCTTTGTCTAAGTTGATTGAAATTTGAGTATAAGCCTCTTTTGGCAATGATTCTGCCAAAGTATCTAATCTTATTTCTTCCGTAAATTCTTCTGAATCGCTAACTTTAACCTTACGATTTTTAGCCAGTCCTCCTAAGTAATTTAAGTTTTTCTTTTCTAGTTCTTTTAAAAACTTTGTATTATTACCATATCCTGAGTCAATTAATACTATTCCTGGTCTGTATCCTCTCTCTAAACTTTTATCAATTAACTCTAAAGCTAAAGTCGGCTTTTTCTTGAAATCTGGGTCTTCTTGCTCCGTCCTTACGCCGAGGAAACCTCGGCGCGGGCGGTGCGCTTTTTTTCCTTCAGGTAGCGAATTACCATGTTGATATAATTCTATATCTAATGGTAGGCTTTTTTTTCCATCATACAAATGAGTTGTTACTATTACATTGCCATTATCAGTTTTTCCTATTTCACCAAGATATTGACGTCCTACCCCTGCTGTGAAATTTCCACTCTTTCTATGTCCTGAATCATCAACAATTAAACTGAATCCTCTACTTACTCTAGTTTGATTACATTACTACGGACTTTATTTTACCTTTTGGGATCGCCTACTCGGTACTGACTAGAGCGATCGCTGACTAAATCGTATCATTCACTTTATAGAAAGAGTTACATCTCCTTGTTCACAAACAGAACACCGCGCACCAGATCCTTACTATCGGCACGACCGCCGAGAGAGCCAGCTAACACGCCAAGCGCAGCTACAAACAAGCTCAACTTTACATGATCGAGTACGCGCACCGCTGGGTCTACAGTGGGCCATGTCTCCATCAGCTTACGAGGAAAAATTGCGATCGCTCCCAAGTAAGTAAGTCCCACGAATATAGCAAACAGGAGTAGCATTGTTAGCAGCAGACACAGTATTGTTGCTGCACTAGTAACAACAGTAGACTCTGCCAGAACCCGACCGCGACCGAGTACGCTGCTAAAGGCAAAAGCTCGGTTGAGTACCACCGTAGCAGCCACGACAGCTATACCTGAAAACAATGCCAGCTGATAGAGTTCGACCGCGCTGGCAACATCCCAAATTTCAGCACTAAAAAACACCACGATAATTACTGACAGGGCAGCCGTAATCATAG
>JADEXJ010000374.1 GCA_015207195.1 Pleurocapsales cyanobacterium LEGE 10410 | reverse complement strand
CAATGGTTCGGACAAAACTAAGCAACAATAGCTCCGTAATTACAAAGGTTTGAGTAATTGGGATGGGATTTAATTAAAGTAGGCTCTAAATCTAACTTGTCAATAAATTGTTCGAGTAGATGATAATTGAACCCAAGCCGTTTATAACTTGCCATTGAAAAGACAAAATCGGAGTCGCAATTGTGTTGTCTGACAGCATCCCATTTAGCTAGATTAAGAGCAGTAAGTGAACTATTAAAATGGAAGTCAAGTTTGGTTAAGTCGCGAGCCTGACAATCAGCTAGTCCAGTAAATTGTTTGCTGTCACGAAAGATAAATTCGATTTGGAAACGAGCTTTGTAGTAAAGATAGATGGAGTAAGGGTCGAGATTGAGGTCGGTGCAGAACAATACAGCATAGCTAGAGTCAGAACCAGAATGATTCAGCAAATAACAAACACGAATCTGACATTTGAGACTGATCGACCAAACTACAGCAGTATAAAGAGCTACATCACTAGATATTTGAGTAACCAACTCGAAATTACGGCAATCATTCAAGTCAACCTTGCCTTGATACTTACGAGGTCTGCCTCTTCCTGAATATTCGTCTTGGTAGAGATAACGAAGATTAGCATCTCGACGTAACTTCCCTATTGCCTCGAGCTTCAAACTAGTAACTCCCTTAACCCATTTAACTTTGCTGTAGAAACCATCACTGACAACATAGCGAAGAGATGATGGTAGATAAGGAACAGTTGCCTGTAGTTGAGTCAGATAGCAATCAATTCTAGTGGTTTTGGGTTGTTCACTTTCTTGGTTGGAAAATGAGCTATTAGCGGGGGTCTGCTGAACGCTAAGACTGTAACCAATTTTTTGGTTAACATCGACTACTGCCATAGTTGAAATTTCTAATCCCTTCTCTGCTTTCGATGTACTTCCATTGTAGAAATAATCTAAACCATAGGTCTTGCTGCCACTCTTGGGGATAAAAGAACAATCTACTGCCAAGATTACTTCTGACTCTGGTTTCACTGCCTCCTCAATTAGCTGCTGGTTAAATTTCATAAAATTGAACGAACGTTCATACTGTCGACGATAAGTTCGTTCGTTCAGATGGCTATATCGACTGAGATTAGTAAAAGTTGCTCGACCGCAACTGATAAGCAGAGTCGAAAACAAAGTCACGAGAAATTTTTGTTGAGGTTGTGTCAAACCCCTGACTGAATTTAGTAGGCTTTGTATAATTGTTTTAACGCTATCCATTTGTGGTAATCTTTCAACACTTTTACCTTAATCGAATGGATAGCTTTTTTCTCCACTTCCAAAAATTGTCCGAACCATTG
>JADEXJ010000373.1 GCA_015207195.1 Pleurocapsales cyanobacterium LEGE 10410 | reverse complement strand
CGATTATAACCACAAACGACCACACAAATCTTTGGGGTACAGAACACCCATCGAATGTGTAACTTAACCGAAACTCTCTACTTTTAAGTGGTCCGAAAAATGGGGAAGCTTACACATAATCTTGAAGAGGAAAATGTGAAAGTAAAAACATTGATAAATTTATCTGAATTGTCTGTTAATATTAAAAATCTCAATAGCTCTATTCCTATTCAAGGAAAACAGCACGTTTTATCGCAGGAAACTTTACGATTTAAAGACTCAGATAATTTTACTTTCAAAGGACAATTCAAGGAATCAGTAGGTGAAATTTATTTGTATCTAAATAACGGATATCTATATGGGATGATCCATATTGAAAACCAGACCTTTCAAATCGAGCCAATTAACAAATTATATGGCGTATTATTACAAAGAGATTTTTCAGAAGCCATTTGCCCTCTTGGGCAGGATCATAGTCATGAAGATAAATCTAAAATGAAAGAAGATGATGATGATTCTGAAAAATCAATAAATTCTTTTTCAGGTACTCCAACTATAGATGTAATGGTAATATTTTCAGAACAAGCTGCTATTTCCAATCCAAATATGGAGGCTTTAGCTGAAGGTTCTATCCAATCTAGCAATGATTCATTCAGCAATAGTAATATTGATGTCAATTTTAATCTGATACACTACCAGCAAGTCTCTTATTCAGAGTCGGGAGATATTTCTACTGATCTAAGCAGATTAGTAGGAACTAATGATGGTTATATGGACGATGTACATTGGTTGCGTGATGTATATGGAGCAGATGTTGTCATACTAATTGTGGATTTTGATCCATTTTTGTGTGGTAAAGCCACAATAATAGAAGCAACTTCTAATTTAGCATTTGCAGCTGTAAGGGACGACTGCTCAATAGGTAATTATACATTTGCTCATGAAATCGGCCATTTAGCAGGCGCGAGACATGATAATGATCAAGCTAGTTCGCCTTACGCTTTTGGTCATGGTTAAATACACTCCTGCCAGTTGGCGGACCGTAATGGCTGTTTTTGACCCCGACGTTAACCGAATTCCTTACTGGTCAAATCCAGATGAGAACTATAATGGAGTTGCGATGGGTACTTCCAGCTGGAATGACAATGCACGCGTTTGGGGCGAGCGGGCTGCTACCATAGCAGGGTTTAAATCACCGGTACCTCCAACGGCACCAACCGGAGTTAATATTACAAATGCAAATAGTAATTTTGGTTCTCCATATATAGAATGGAATTATAATCCAGAACCTAATATCAGTTATTATGAAGTTTGGAGAAAAAAAAGAAGAAAGAGTGATTTATATG
>JADEXJ010000116.1 GCA_015207195.1 Pleurocapsales cyanobacterium LEGE 10410 | reverse complement strand
GAGATAGAGAATGTAGTCGCCGTCAACGACTCTACCTAGACTATCTACCGCCATTACCCGAT
This sequence comes from Pleurocapsales cyanobacterium LEGE 10410, assembly GCA_015207195.1. Lineage (GTDB taxonomy): Bacteria > Cyanobacteriota > Cyanobacteriia > Cyanobacteriales > Xenococcaceae > Waterburya. The sequence continues at coordinate 19,654 of JADEXJ010000116.1, read as the reverse complement.
CCGCATCGCCATCAAAAGCAAACCCAAGATCTGCCTGATATTCTCTAACTCCCTGCTGGAGTAGTTCTAAGTGAGTTGAACCACAGTTAACGTTAATGCGATCGCCATTAGCTAATTGATGGAGACTGATTACTTCTGCCCCCAATTGCTGAAAAATAGCAGGGGCGACTTTAACCGATGCTCCCCAAGCCAAATCTAAAACAATTCGCATTCCCTCGAAACTGATATTTGGAGATAGTGAGGTTTTCAACGATGTGACGTACTGCTCAACCAATTCTGGGCGATGGTAATGTCTGCCCCAAGTTCCCTCAGCTATCTGGGAATCATCGTTTCTCAGATGAGCTTCTATTTTCTGAGTCAGGACATCAACTAGCTTAGTTCCCTTCCTACCAAAAAACTTAATCCCATTATCTTCAGGAGGATTATGACTGGCAGAAATCATGATGCCACCGATCGCTTCGGTTTCGCTGGTTAAGCTGGCGACACAAGGAGTAGGACACAAACCCAGGTTCCAGACTTCTAGCCCCGCCGAAGTTAATCCTGCTGCGATCGCGCTTGCCAGCATATCACTAGAATTACGCGAGTCCTGTCCGATAATAATCGCGCCTTTGTTGTCGGCTGCTTCTGTTAAAATCCGTCCTGCCCAATAGCCCAACTGAAGAGTAAAGGGGGCATTCAAAATATCTCCTGCCTTGCCACGAATTCCATCTGTCCCAAATAAAGGAGTCGTGGGCAGTTGACTCGTATCTAAGCGGGTTCTTGCTAAATTACTCACACCAAATATACTCCTAAGCTTAATTGAATCGGTTTTCTATAGTAGTTTTATCTGACTAGAATGTCTCAATAATTAGCCAAAATTGTACTATTAAATCCAATTTCTACTGCAATCTTCAGCACATCTTCATGGCAAATCCCGCAATCTTCAATTTCTCTTTAAATGAATTTTGCAAACTATCGACGCACCACAAGCTGCATCTTGCAAAATTGTAAAACAGATGATTAACCCTTGTTCTCACCTCTTTTCGCTCAATCTCAACTAGCTGACTGGCTAATTAAATGTCCGAAGGTTAAAGATTCATTTCTCTCAACATCTGTTCCATAGTCTCCAGGGTCAATCCAGATTCAATATATTGAGGGTTACTGGGATCATAAGGACTCTTAAGGCGATCTATAGAGCTAATTCGAGAATCGGCTGCAATGATCGGTACGTCGGGATCGAAAGCTGTAGGCTTCATTAAGGAGCTAGAAAATCCCGCGTAGATCGTGACGATATCTGCCTCACCAGAAGCGGTTTCTAGATGAATCATCAATACTTCGTTTCTACGCTTGAGGGTATATTTTTCTAAACGTAGACCAATTGGTTCGGACATATTTCAATCCCTACTGGTTGGCTGATAAAAGTAATTATTGTTCTAGTGCAGAGCGTCCTTGTTTACCCAAACGAATCAATACAAAATAGGCTAAATAGATAATATATATTACTAAACCGACTGCTCCCACAAAACCCAAAAAGCCTTCGTTCCCTGGCTTGCTATGAAAAAAATTGCGATATGCTTGAGGGGCTTCTAACCAAACTTGACAAAAAGTGCTTTCTACTGCACTACTAGATATTCCACAGGGGATAAAAAATGATTTGGCGATCGCACCTAAGACACAATAGGCGGTCATTGCCCAACGCCAGGAGGTAAACACCAGCTTAAAAGCACTTTGAGGTATATCGCGAATTTCCTCGTTCAAATCCACCCAAAACCACAGAGAAATTGGAATTAGAATCCGAGCAGCAACACCACTAATGAAACCAATTTTCCAGTCGGGAATTAATAAATAAACTGTAATCATCAACAAGCTAGCAACTCGCCAATAGATAATGAGCAATCTTTGTATGGCTTCTTGTCTCTGGAACAAAGCCCAAATTAATAACACAAAGGGAAGAATTACCGTCAGCAATACTCCCAAGCGATAGTCCATCCATACTAAAGGTCTAAACCAAATATCCATTATTTATTTTGTCGTTGTGTCTACTATGATCTGTGTTCTAATCAATAACTCCAGATTCTTTCTAAGAGTGCATTAACAATCATTCAAAGTCAACGTTCTGTTGCAGAAATAGGTATTTTGTACGACTCTAATCAAAAATAAAGATGAGAATATAGTATATTCTCACCTCCATACAATTAGTAACTATTTAAGTTGTAATTTCAAGTCTACATTTTATGAAGCCATCACTAGTCTTCGTAAACTCGGCATTCCAAAGCATCGGGGTTCTCGTCACAATATTGCTCTAGAGAGCTTTTCTTGGGGGCGTTTTGTTTTTGGTGTGATGCTTCGGCAGATAGTTCCTCTACTGTATCCCAAGCAGCAGCACATTCTCCAGAGGTTGACCCTTGAGTATCACAAACTTGTCTTGCGCTTTCTCTTTCTTTTTGTATCTGTTCTTGTATATCGCTCATATTAGTCCTCTTATTTCGATTTAAGATTATATTATGCCATGCCTATTTACTTGTCTGAGGTAATCACTGATGTTGTCTTCGGCAATTTTTAAGTAATCATATTTTCTGCTCAAATAGTTGCAATAGGCATTTATACTCTATAACCTAGCATTACTTCTACTGTACGGAGAAAACATCTATCTATAGAATTAGACATTTACTAAGGTTGAGTAGACTCTTGCTGTAAAAAATAGCATAAACAAATTGTAGCCTTTGCTGTCTAAAGAATTAGCAACTTTAAGAGTCAGAGATTACTCCGCCGTACAACGACGGAGCCTGCTCTGACCGTTGGTCAATCAAGAAAAATCAACGGAAATTAATTAGAACGACTATACATAGCGAATAATTGAATGTCCCGAATACTAAATTTTAGCTTCAAGGTCTGGGTTTTAGCAGCAGGTAGGTTGTTGTCAGAAATCGGAACTGGTTTTACTCTGTTTTACGCACCGATTTTTTTTGTTAATCAGGTTGGACTTTCTTCCACTCTGGTGGGAATTGCTTTGGGGAGCGGTTCAGTTTCAGGGGTCATAGGCAGATTTTTGGGCGGACAGGCGGTAGATTCTCCAAGCTGGGGACGCAGAAAGACCTTACTGACTTCTGCTGCCATATCAGTACTAGCAGACGTAGTTTTATCTCTAACAACAAATTTTCCTAGTTTGATTTTGGGTAATTTGCTGATGGGTTTTGGAATTGGGATGTATTGGCCAGCTACTGAAGCAGCAATTATCGACTTGACCACCCCGCAACAGCGCAACGAGGCTTTTGCCATAACTCGATTAGCCGATAGTTTAGGTTTGAGTTTGGGGGTAGTGTTGGGTGGGGTATTGATCGCTAATTCAGGTAACTATCGTGGCTTGTTTGTGATTGATGGAATTTCTTTTTTGATCTTTTTTGCGGTGATTTATTTTGCGATCGCCGAAACTTATCAATTTAAGCCACAATCAGCATCTTCTCAGGAAAACCGCTGGTCTTTGGCATTTCAAGACCGCGCCTTGATGGTGTTCGTCGCCGTAAATATTTTGTTCACGGTTTATCTGTCTCAGGTGCAGAGTACCATGCCGTTGTATCTAAAAAACTTTGTTCCCACAGATTTGGGGACGGGTTTTTCGGACAAGACAATTAGTGGTTTATTTACCTGGCACATTGCTTTTGCTGCTGTTAGTCAGCTTCCCGCAGCCTGGCTGCTCAATCGCTTCAATCGAGTTACGGGTTTGAGTTTTTCTTTGATTCTTTGGGGTATTGCTTTTATTTTAGTTTGGGTGACGGGAACTATAGGCGATCGCAGTCTGATTTGGGCAGGATTAACCTTAGGAGTCATGTCTTTGGGCATGGTGACCTATACGCCCATTGCTTCAGGCTTGGTAGCAGATTTAGCCCCTGAATCTCTACGGGGAGTCTATTTGTCAATTAATTCTCAATGTTGGGCGATCGGTTATTTTATTGGACCACCTTTGGGGGGGTGGGCATTAGATCATCCTCAAATTACCAACTATTTTTGGCTTGTCTGTGCTGCATCTATCTTGCTTGGTTTAGGAATTTTACAGTATTTAAAACAGTTGATTAAGTCAAAAAATGCGCCATAAATAAATAATTTTGTTTGAGCCAACATTAAAACCAAATAGTGAATGAAAAGTTTTATTTCTGGGTAATATAATCTCAAGACGAGCGAATATTTGTTTGAACTAAGCCTGATTAGCAAAGCTTTAACCCAAAATAGCGAATCTAAACATGATCTTAGTAAATCTAAAATCTAATTCACTATTGGTAAATAAAACTAATTGTAAAGAATAAATTATGAAGTATCGCTCAACTTTCAGTAATATCACTATTTCGGTATTCGCTTATATCCATTGGTCTATCGACGTTTAGTGAATAAAGCATTAGTTTCATTGTAGTAGCTATTTAATTTCACAAAGGCTACACGTCTTGGTGATGTACTAGGGGTGTTGTATAAAAATCATTATGCCGATACTTTTTAATAAGCTGCATATTTTACAAACTAGTTTTCTGTTCGAGCCAAATTATTATCTTATTTTGACTGCTTTTGCTTATTATCTAATAGCTTTTAGTTTAAGCTATTCCGTTCATCATCAAGAGTATTTAAATACTAAACTACTTTATAATCTATTAAGCTTATTTTTTGGATTCTCTGGCACTTATTATCTTTTAAAATCTGAATGGATCAAATTTATTGAATTCAACTCGATCGAGCAATACGATCTGCAACTCAAGGCGATAATAGCTATCGGTTTAGGCTGCGCACTCTGTGGAGTAACAATTTTTCAAGACAAAAAAATCAAACTATCCTTGAGAAACAACAAGCTAGAAAGTTTAGAGAAGCAACTAAACCAGGAAACAACAGCAAAAATAGCTGCTGAAACAAAAGTGGCAAAATTACTCGCCGAGTTAGAGCAAAAAGTCCTCGAAAGAACTACCGCTTTAGTTTCGGCTAACCAAGATCTGCGAGAAACCACCACTTTGATGGAGAAAGTGGCTAATCTCACTCCTAATATTCTTTATGTTTACGACCTAGAAAAAAAATGTAACGTTTATTCCAATCGTTTTGTCGGAGAAATTTTAGGTTATTCGGTTTCGGAAATAGAAGAAATGAACGTGCAGCTATTTGACAAACTATTGCATCCCGATGACGTTGATTTAGTAAGGCAACATCACCAAGACTGTTTGGTTTTAGGACAAGATGATTTTATTGAGTTTGAATATCGGATGCAAGATCGCCACGGAAATTGGCACTGGTTGCACAGTAAAGATACCGTTTTTGAAAGAAATGTCCTAGGACAGCCGACGCAAATACTAGGTATTACTCAAGATATTACAGAGACCAAAAGAATTCAGTCAGAGGCAGCTAGATTGAACTTAGAACTAGCTGAAAAGGTCGAAACTTTAGAAAAATGGCATAGAGAAAGAATCAAACTGGCGAAAATGAATGAATTTCTGCAAGCCTGTTTGACTATCCATGAAGCACAAACAGCATTAACTGATTTATTACAGCCATTGTTTCCCCATACCCACGGCGCGGTTTATCTAATAAATAATAGTAAGAATTTGCTCAATGCGATCGCCGTTTGGGGACTAGCTCATAGTGAAGGTAGCTTTGAGCCTCATGACTGTTGGGCATTGCGTCGGGGAAATGTTCACCAAGCCCATCCCATTACCCCAGGATTGTACTGCGCTCACGTTAATTCTGAAATCAGCGTTACTCCAACTCTATGCTTACCGATGATTGCCAAAGGAAAAACCTTGGGAATGTTGTATTTGCGTTTTGATCGCGCTGAATCAATTAGTGATTTAGTTCGGGAATTAGCAGAAACAGTTGCTCAAAATATTGCGATGTCCTTTGCCAATTTGAGGCTTCAGGAAGAGTTAAGACATCAAAGCCTGCGTGATCCTTTAACTGGATTGTACAACCGTCGTTACCTACAAGAATGTCTGACTAAAGAAATCGATCGCGCCCATCGCAAGGGACAATTTATTAGTATTATCATGCTTGATATTGACCATTTTAAACGCTTTAATGATGTTCACGGTCATAGTGCGGGAGATTTAGTCCTAAAAGAAGTGGGCGCATATCTCATTTCTCAAACTCGCCAATATGATATTGCCTGTCGTTATGGTGGAGAAGAGATGGTGATTGTTATGTCCGATGCTTCTCTGGAAGATTCAGTGATGCGTGCCGAAGAAATTAGATCGGGAGTTAAGAAACTGAATTTGGAACATGAGGGCGAAAAATTGGAATCTATCAGCGTTTCTATTGGAATTAGTTGTTTTCCCGATGATAGTACCGATGCCGATAGTTTAATTCGCGCTGCGGACAAGGCTTTATATCAAGCTAAGGAACAAGGGCGTGACTGTGTTCGACGGTGCTAATTTTTGCGGTTAATCAGTAAGACCGAAACAACCGTAGTATTTAGATACTTGCTGAGGACTGATATTCTAGATCTACCTCAATAAATCAATTATGAACCGCAACATAATATATGAATAATTATTTTGCTACAGTATCTCGCGGTTTGGAAGAAGTTGCTGCTAAAGAATTAATAGGTATTGGTGCAAAAGATGTTCGCCCAGAATTTACGGGAGTTCACTTCCGAGGCGATCGGGAACTACTTTATAAGGCTAACCTGTGGACGAGAACTACCTTTCGTATTTTGATGCAGATCGCTAGGATCAAGAGCTTTAATAGTGATGAGCTTTATCGTAACGTACAACAGCTTGATTGGTCTAAATATTTGGAACCTGAGATGACTCTTGCTGTCACCTGTACGGGGAAAAATAAAAATCTTAACCACACTCATTTTACAGCTTTACAAATAAAAAATGCGATCGTTGACTGGCAAAAATGTCGAGGAGGAAAGCGTTCTAGTATAGATACGGAAAATCCCGATCTGCTAATTAATGCCCATATTGACCAAAAACACTGTATTTTGAGTTTGGATAGTTCAGGATCTAGTTTACACCGTCGCGGATATCGCCCTGCAATTGGTGCAGCACCCATGAAAGAGACTTTAGCAGCAGCCTTGCTAGATCTGGCAGAATGGACACCAGACTTACCTTTTCTCGATCCCATGTGTGGTAGCGGTACGTTACCGATTGAAGCTGCTTTAAAAGGCTTAAATATTGCTCCTGGACTCTATCGTGACTTTGGCTTTCAAACCTGGTTGGACTACGATCGTGAACTGTGGCAGAGTTTGCTAAAAGAAGCTAGCGATCGCCAGAAGCACGAGCTTAATGTTCCGATTATCGGTAGCGATCGCGATTTAAACGCCATTAGACAAGCCTTTGCTAACGCAGAAGCTTCGGGACTAGAAGATTACGTTAAATTTGCCCGTCAAGAACTTTCTACCATCGAAGCACCAGCAGATCGGGGAGTTTTGATCTGTAATCCTCCTTATGGAGTGAGATTGGGTAAAGAAGCAGAATTGGGAGAACTCTACCAGCTTTTGGGCGATATTTTCAAACAGAGATTCAAAGGCTGGACAGCATACATTCTTACAGGTAGCATGAAGCTTTCTAAACAGGTGGGATTGAGAACCTCTAAGCGAATTAAACTGTATAACGGTGCAATTCCCTGTACTCTGTTGAAGTATGAGCTGTATTGAGGGGAAAGAAGCTACTAGCTACTAACTACTAACCAAAAGCCAAAAGACCAATAGTCTAAATTGCTATGTCCACCAATCGCAAACAGATACGTAAAGCGGTGATTCCTGCTGCGGGTTTTGGCACTCGAATGTATCCCGCTACCAAGGCTTTGAACAAGGAATTGTTCCCCATAGTTGGTAAAGATGGACGGGTTAAACCTATTATCCTTGCTATTGTGGAAGAAGCGATCTCCGCAGGGATTGAGGAAGTAGGAATTGTGGTGCAACCTGGCGATCGCAATTTATTTGAGGACTTGTTAAAATCTCCGCCAAAACCCGAACTGTGGCAGAAACTCTCGGCTCAAAATCGGGAATATAGTCAGTATTTACAAAGCATCGGCGATCGCATTACAATTTTGACTCAAGCAGAACCAGAAGGGTTTGGTCATGCTGTCTTTTGTAGTCGAGATTGGGTTAATAACGAGCCATTTTTACTTTTGTTGGGCGATCATGTTTATACTTCCGAACTTGAGACTTCCTGTGCAGCGCAGATGGTAGAGATCTACCGGCATACGGCTAAGAGCGTTATTGGTGTCTCTGTAATGGATGCTGAGATTATTCACAAAGCAGGATGTGTTGGCGGTACGTGGCAAAGCGAATCTATTCTGGAGATCGAACAGATTTATGAAAAACCAACCCTAGAGTATGCCAGGGAGAATTTGCAAGTACCAGGAATGCCCGATGATAAGTTTTTAGGTGTTTTTGGCATGTATATTTTAGAGTCAGAGATTTTCGATTTGCTCGGTTCAGAGATCGAGCGCAATCAACGCTTTAAAGAAGAGTTTCAGCTAACCACCTGTTTAGATAAACTAAGAACCAAGGCTGGAGCGATCGCCTATTTGGTAAAAGGTCAATATTATGATACAGGAATGCCTCTGTTTTACCGTCAAACTATGATTGACTATTATCAAAATAGTTGATTACCCGAAAACGCCTCATCCCCCATTTAGAAGCGACAAACACCGAACGCTACTTCGGATTAAACTCATGTTTAGCAAACATTTATTAAATTACTAAGTAGGTAGGCACAATAATTTATAACACCCAAACATCTCCCCATCTCCCCAAGCTGACCAATTATCTTCTATTTAATTACCCCCACCTACTTAAGTTACGCTCTTAGTTTTAAGTCATCAAAGTACTTATTAACCGTATACCTTTGAGCTATGACAGAGGTTTTTTGCTTCAACAGGCGAGATTCCATAAAGCAAATGATTTTTTGGCAAGTTTCTGCACAACCAATTGTAGCTACTAACTGATTATTGATAAAGATGCCCCAGCGTCCATTTTTTAGTTGTTTTGAATAATACAACATTAGTTTTTAAAATGTTATGTCTTAGATATCTAATTTTTGACGTTGATTTATATATTATTTAATTGAAGAAAGAGGCAGGTTAACATAACAGCGAACACATGATTACGTTTTTAGTTTCCTACTCTACAAGTACAGTAAATTGAAAATTGACATTGATTTATTAATTACATGAGTGACATCATTGTTAAGTTATCGATCTTAATCAATAATTCCGCTACTTAATAGCCGAGTAATTTACAATTTTATACAGTTTTATATTTCAACTGATAAAGCTTCAGCTCTAAGTATATCTATTAATTTATTTTAAATTGTATTTTAAGATACAGAAAAATAATAGAGTATAGCATACGCAAAACGTGACGTTTGTTAGTTACAGATTGTGACCGCTGTTTGATTGGCTTACTTGTTACTCAATACAACCTGCTTAATTGATACTTCTTATTACACGATCAAAATTACATATCTTGTTAGGATAGGATCTTAAACAACTGTTTGGTTAAGTTAAGAGTCACAACAAATGAACTATCTAATTGCTGTATTACCCGATCGCTTCAAAGCAGAAGAAGCCTACACAGTGTTAGAGAAAGCAGGTATACCCTTAAATAATATTGCGATCGCGGGCAAAGGTTATAAAACTGCCGATGAGATCGGACTATACGATCCCAAGCAACAGGCACGAAAAAAGGCGATTTTTATGTCATATTGGCTAGTTCCCTTTGGTTTTATTGGCGGATATGTCTTTAACCTGATTACGGGGTTGGATAATCTAGATTGGGCTGGTGAACCTGGCAATCATATAATCGGCGGTATTTTGGGTGCGATTGGTGGTGCGATGGGTAGTATTTTTATTGGTGGAGGTGTGGGTTGGGCAACCAGTACTGCGGATGATACAGTGCCATACCGTGAGTATTTAGACGCAGATAAATATCTCGTGCTGGTTGAAAACTTGGGTAGCTTGGGCGAACGCGCTATTCCTATATTAAAAAATCTATCTCCTGAGGTTCTTCAAAGCTATGAGTTTTAATCGATGTCAACTACCTGAAATAATCGGTTATTTTACCATTACTAGCTAGGGTAATAAGAAGTATCCGACCTTGGTTTGTTCAAAGATGTAATCGGAGCAAGAACCAATGCAGCATAATTTCTCATCTCTTCCTTTCATTATTGGTGTTAGCTTACTTTTATTAGTTCCTATCGGTGCAGGGGGGCTGATCTACTCATTTGTTAGTAGCAATCTTGAAGAAACCAAAGATTTAGAACCTCCTGCTGCCAAAAATAGTCATTTTGAAGAATTGGAAGTAGAACAGAACGTTTTGGTTGCACCTACACCCGTAGACAGCCAAGGAAGAGGAACAATAGACTCCGAATCTACAGGCATACCTATCGGAAAATATTCCAATCCACCTACTACAATTGATTCTGGCAGTTCGTCGGGTACAGATAACTCCCTAGTCGATTCTGATGGCGATCGCCCTACCCAGCAGCAAGAGTTGGTTCCCAATTACGGTAGACCGTCTTCTAGTAACAACCTTGAGCGCACGCCACCCTCTGATATCCTCGATCCGTTAGATGAAGACTTTGTGGCAATACCCGATCGCGACGACAAAAAGCCAGTTACTGCGCCTCCGATTACAGAACCTTTATTGAGAAACGATCGACAATTCTAATCAAGGCTATAGCTAGACAACCCAACTAAAAAGTTTGACTAATTCAAAAGATTCGAGTTCAAAATATTTGAACGCTGAAATAGGTGACCAATTAGATACAAAGAACCACACAAAACAACTAATCTATCTTGGTCGATCTCTTGTGCCATCATAACTGTATCCAAGGCAGTAAATACATCTTGATGAGTTTCACAGTTGTTTAGACTGGGGCAAACCTGCATGGCAATCTCTGCTAGCTGTTCTGGTTCAGCACTACTATGATCGGGGACTGGAACTAGATGTAGTTCGTCTTGAGGCTTTAATAATACTTCAAAGATATCTTGATGATCTTTAGTAGATAACATTCCCATGATCCAGGTTACAGGCTGGTTGAGGGTATCTACGTATTGTCTGAGAGCGATCGCTGCTGCTGGATTGTGTGCGCCATCAATCAACAACGGGCGATTTTTCCAGATTATCCACTGTAGTCTTCCCAGCCAGCGAGTTTTATTCATTCCCGTTTGAATTGCTAGTTCGGGAATGTTCCAACCTTGTTGCTGAAGGATTTTAATGGTGGCGATCGCTATTGCCGAATTATTTAGCTGTACTTCTCCTAGTAGGGGCAAAGGATATTCAAGGTCTTGATATCTTGCCCAGGTAGCATCGCTTTGAGCCGAAATTTTAATTTCTCTAGCTGGCTCGATCCAGGTAATTGGCGCGTCCAATTCTTGTGCCTTTGCCAGGACTACTTCTTTGGCTTCAGGGGGGAGTTGACCGACCACAACAGGACGCTGAGGTTTAATCACGCCAGCTTTTTCTCCTGCAATATCAGCTACGGTAGGACCCAGACGCTGCCAATGTTCTTTACTCAGAGAAGTAATAATGCTGGCTAGGGGGCGGTCTGATACGTTAGTGGCATCTAAGCGACCACCCAAACCCACTTCAACTACGGCAAGATCTACCTGCGATCGGGCAAAATAAAGCCAGGCTGCTGCGGTGATTACTTCAAATTGAGTAGGGCTTTCCGCCTCAGGATCGATAACTTGTTGAATCTCCTCCAGTAATTCAGCCAAATCTGAATTAGAAATCGGTTGTCCGTTGAGGTTAATTCTTTCCGTCCAGTCTACTAAATGAGGGGAAGTATAGCGTCCGACTCGATAGCCAGCTTCAGATAAAATAGAAGATAAGTAGGCGCAAACCGAGCCTTTACCGTTAGTACCTGCTACGTGAATAATCGGGACTCGATCTTGAGGATTTCCTAAATCTGCTAAGAGTTTGAGGATTCTTTCCAAACCCAGATGTACCCCAAAACGTTGAAAAGGCTTGAGAAGAGAACTGATTTTATCTTCTGCAACTATCATGTCTCAGACTATACTAAATTACTACAATAAAAAATATCATAATCTAAAGTATGAGCGTAATCTTTATTTGTCCTCGAACTTTTTGAGAATTCATTGTAAATTCACGGTAAATCCGACACAGGTTTATCTTCAATTTACAAAAAATCTAATCAAGCAGGGTGATTTACCTGGGTAAGCGATCGAGAAACTGGATAAGATAGATAATAAAGTAGCAGTCAAGGATTTATAAATTTCTTCAACTTAAGAAATCTCCCTAATTTATGGCACAGATAGAAACTAGAACCGAACCCATGATTCTCAACATGGGACCTCATCATCCATCAATGCACGGCGTTTTGCGTCTCATTGTGACCCTTGATGGGGAAGATGTAATTGATTGCGAACCAGTAATCGGTTATCTCCACCGTGGCATGGAAAAGATTGCGGAAAATCGTACCAATGTAATGTATGTCCCTTACGTAAGCCGTTGGGACTATGCTGCGGGTATGTTCAATGAGGCAATTACCGTAAATGCACCCGAACAGCTGGCAGGTATTGAAGTACCTAAACGCGCCCAGTATATTCGCGTGATTATGCTGGAATTGAACCGTATTGCCAATCATTTGCTGTGGCTTGGACCATTTATGGCGGATGTTGGCGCGCAAACTCCCTTTTTCTATATTTTCCGCGAACGGGAGTTGATTTACGACCTTTGGGAAGCTGCTACTGGACAGCGATTAATTAATAACAACTATTTCCGTATCGGTGGCGTAGCAGTAGATTTGCCTTATGGTTGGATTGATAAATGTAGTGATTTTTGCGATTATTTCGATCCTAAAGTTGATGAATATGAAAAACTAATTACCAACAATCCGATCTTCCGTCGTCGTGTTGAAGGGATTGGTACAATTACTCGCAACCAAGCAATTAACTGGGGTTTATCAGGACCGATGTTGAGAGCTTCTGGAGTCAAGTGGGATTTGCGTAAAGTAGACCACTATGAATGTTATGACGAATTAGACTGGGATATTCATTGGGAAACTGCGGGAGATTGTTTTGCTCGCTATTTGGTTCGTGTCCGTGAGATGCGTGAATCGATCAAGATTATCCGTCAAGCATTAAAGGGTATTCCTGGTGGTGCTTACGAAAACCTAGAAGCTCAACGGATGTCTGAGGGGCGTAAGTCTAAGTGGAACGACTTTGAATATCAATACATCGCCAAAAAAGTTGCCCCCACGTTTAAAATCCCTGAAGGAGAACATTATGTTCGACTTGAAAGTGGTAAGGGTGAACTAGGAATCTTTATTATTGGTAACGATAATGTCTTTCCCTGGCGTTGGAAAATTCGCGCTCCTGACTTTAACAATCTACAAATACTTCCAGAATTGCTTAAGGGAGTCAAGCTGGCTGATATTATGCCGATTCTTGGTAGCATAGACATCATTATGGGTTCAGTCGATCGCTAGCAGAAAAATTTAAAAATATATTTTTTCAAGGTGGGCGAGTCTCACCTTATTTTTTTCCAGATAAAATCAAAGAAGCGGTCTAGAGACATTGAAAATGATTGCGTCGCAAACCAAACCGATAAATTTTGAAGAGTTTCTGGCATGGTATCCAGAGGATAGTCAACGCTATGAATTGATTGAAGGTGTAATTGTCAAAATGCTGCCAACTGGTTCTCACGAAGATGTTAGTGGTTTTCTTATTGCTGAGTTGAACTGGGAAATTCGCCAACAAAACTTGCCTTATTCAATTCCAAAAAACTGTCTTCTCAAACCTCTTGCCCCCCGTTCTGGATATTTACCCGATGTAGCAATTGTTAATCGGGAATACATTAAGGATGAGCCTCTGTGGGAGAAATCATCTGTTATCCAAAATGGTAAAACTGTTCCTTTGGTAATTGAAGTAGTCAGTACTAACTGGCGTGACGATTACGGACACAAATTTGTAGAGTACGAAGCAATGGGAATTGAAGAATATTGGCTCGTAGATTATCGGGCGTTAGGTGCAGTGCGCCATATCGGTCAACCCAAGCAGCCTACTATTACTATCTGTAAATTAATCGAAGGAGAATATCAAATAGAAAAGTTTGTCAAAGGCGATTATCTAAAATCTAGTGTTTTTCCCCAGCTGGAGTTGACTACAGAGGCAATTTTTGCCATGGGAAAATTATAAATCGCTCAACCATTCACGCAAGCTAAATGGGGCATTATCTTCATCTCTACTGGTGAATAGTCTACTGGTTCACCATCTACTACTAAAATACCTTTTTTGGTTAACGGCTCTAGACGAAAAGAACGCACTTTATAATATTCCATATGGGGTAAGTCGAGGTGTTGCCCTCTACCGCAGCGCAGTAGGGCTGTTAACAGTTCGAGCCGAGATGTTCCCTTCCGCATTACCAACACGTCCATCGCCCCATCGTTTAGCTGTGCATAAGGTGTAACATTCATGTCGTGAGCTGCCCAGGCGGTATTCATCGCCCAGAGAAAAACAAACTCGTCTTCAATCACCCGCCATTTTCCCTGTTGCGAAATAGCTCTATTTCGAGAAAGCTCGAAGTCTGAATGGGGAATAAAAGAAAATCTGCCTCTGTAGGTACGCAACAAACCAATAGACATCAGAGCATATAAATCGAACCTCAAAGACCCTAGGAACTTGAGCTTTTCTGATTTAATATCAATATCGCTGATCAAACCCCAAGCTAGAGACAAAAAACTATAGTATTTCGCGTCGTTTTGTCTAATAGCAGCTATATCTAATGATTGCTGTTTCCCTTTAGCAATCAAAAAAGCAGCGTTGAGCGGATCGTAAGCTTCTTTTGATGATTCCAACAGAGTTTTACACAAACCATTCCCAGTACCCCCAGGGATTACGCCTAAAGGGATTTTGATTGCCGTTTGCCAATCTGGGCGACTCATCAAACTTGCGATCGCATCATGAATTGTGCCATCCCCGCCGACAATTACCAGTCCATCGAGATCGGAGTTCAAGTTATAAACCAAATCTTTGGTATCTGCTGCACTGTAGGTTTGAGCAACGGTGTATTCTAAATTGCTTTTGTCAAACAAAGCACGTACTCGCTCGAATATTTGAGCTGCCTGTCCCTTACCACTGACAGGATTGATAATAATCTGCACGTGACGGGGTTCGATCGCAGCATCTATGGGTTTACCTACTAAAGCATTGCTAATTGCTCGTTGCCATTGCGATCGCACTTCTAAATTAGGGCAGGTAAAATAATACTCCTTTAATATCCTTTGCTGCTTTGTTGGCAACTGGCTGTCAACTAAAGGATAGGCGTTTACTAATAAACCAGGAAGATTGTCTTGTCGATCAACCACAGAAACTCCAACTACGTCGTTGAGGGCAAGCTGCTGTGCTATCCCATTATGCTGCCAAAATAAGGTGTCTTCGGTTAGATAACCCTTATCGTTTGGCTGTTGCGGAGCGACAGCTAGTTGATGTTCAAAAATGTAGCTTTTCATTTAAGTTAACTTTAGTTAAAAAAAGTTTAATCTTCTATAAACTAAAGATTAACAAAAAAGTTTGCTGTGATTAATAATTGGTTAAGTAATTGAGAAACGGAGATTAGGACGCAGATTCTAACTTTGAACCGATAACTCTCTACCTCCTTCGCCACCACAACCAAGCACCAGCAATCAAAGCTATCAACGGCATGATTCGCAACGCCAGCCAGCTAATAATCGTAGCCTGCATGAAACCAAGGTTGAGGCGACGATTAGCAGGTTCTTGAGGTCGAAGCGTAAGGGCATCTCGATTTTCCCTCAGTAGCCAGCTTATAGAATTGAGTAAAATATCGCCGTTTAACTGCTGTTCAAACCAGCCGTTAGTGGCAAAAGTAGAGCTACCAAAAACTACCAACCGAGAAGGATCGGGTTGCTCGCGCACCGAAGCGATCGCCATATTTAATGGTCCTGATAAATCTTTAGTGGCATCAAAGGTAATTTCTTCGTTGCTAAGATCGCTTTCTGCCCAGGTTTGGCGATTGCTGATTATTAAAGGTGTACTCTCAATTCCCGCTTGTTCTGATATTTTTAAGGGTCTAGATTCAGGAAACAAGGCAATACCATTGCGGAAGCTGGCGGTAATCGGATGTTCGCCATAATCGTTCACAATTGCTACTGCTGGACCAAAACCCATAATCTCACCTGCACCACTGCCATCAACGATCAGGCGATTATCTAGCTCAATTCCCCAATTTTGTAACAGAGGGGTAATTCCCAAATCGGTATTGGGTGATAGTAACAACAGCAGATTGCCTCCAGTGGTTAAATACTGTTGTAGGGTAGAAACTTCAGCAGCTAACAGCTTTCTGGTAGCCCCAGCGATAATAATTAGATCGGCATCATCGGGTATGTTGCCACTATGGGCTAGGTTTAATTCGCGAACGGTATGTCCTCGATCTTTAAGATTGCTTACCATCTGTGCCAAACCACCTTCAACAAATTCTAGGGATGCTTCTCCATGTCCTTGAAGAAAATAGATGTTGGTCGGACGATCGCGCTTAATTTTTTCAATCGCGTTGGTTAACTGGGTTTCGGTGGCATTACCTGAATCTAACTTTTGTTGGCGATCGCCATACTGTATATATATTTCTCCTAAAGACTGGATGCCATACTGTTGCGCCAGTCCTATTTCTTGTTCGGGATTAATCAATCTAAACTGAAACTGTTGACTATAGCGACGATAATTTTCTAGTAAATTTTCTAGTTCGGAATCAATCTGGCGATCAAAGACTAATACTTCTAAAGGTTGTTCTAATTCGGCAACCAGGATTTGAGATTGAGCCGAAAGGGTATATAGCTGGTTCTCGGTTAAGTCCCAACGTCGATCGTAACGAATCCCCAGCCAGTTGATTAAACCAACTACTAACAAAACCATGATAGTAGTGACTACAGCATTTACTCCTTGCTTAGTTGAAGGTTGTTGCCAGATTTGCTTACCCCGACCTAACCATAAGCTCAAAGCAAATAATATTGTGCCAGAAACTAATAGTATTATTGGTACTATTGACCATCCTGTAATGCTAATCGCTACTATTCCTGCAACTCCTAAAGCAATACCGTGAAAAAATAGTACTATTCTGGTCATAAGTAAATTTGGTAATTAGTAATAAGTTTATTGACGATTGAGGCGTAATGAATGAATTGATTGAGCAGTTAAGAACAATCCTAAAAATATGTAGCTAAAAAACAAAATAAAGTCACTAAGACTAACTGTTCCCCGAAGCAAATTGTTATAACTTTCGATTAATGAAATATGTTGAATAATTTCTCTTGCCCCACCACCTAAGTTGTTGCCAATAAGCTCTAGTAACCAGAATGATAAGATTACGCCAAAGTTTAAAATGGCTGCTAAAATCGTGCTATTTGTTAGAGAAGAAATAAACATTCCTAGAGAAAGTAAACTGGCAACCAGCAAAATTAAACCTAAGTGAGCAAAAAAAGGTATAGCAGTTGTCATTGGGGGGTCGGCAGTACTAAACACAATTACCTCATAAATTACAGCAGGTAAAATCATAAAACTAAACAGCAACACAACCGCCAATAACTTACCCGAAGCTACAGCCCAATTAGTTATCGGAGAAGTTGCCAATAATTCTAAAGTTCCTCGCTTGTTTTCTTCTGCATAAAGTCCCATCGATAAGATTGGAACAATCAATAAAGATAAGGTTGCCAAAATAGCCAAAAAAGAACTGAGAAACTCGGCAGCAACATCAACTGAACCAAGATCCATTCCCATTCTTTCACTCAGGGCGATCTGCTGTATAATTCCCTGCTCACCGATCAAGATCTCGACCAGAAATAAACCAGAAATAAACCAAAATACTGCTGCCACGATATAAGCGAGGGGAGAAGCAAAATATCCCTGTAGTTCTCTCTGGGCGATCGCTATAATATTGGAAATTATCATTACAGTTTGCTTAAATTGATTACTAACAAGACTAATTCGTCTATGCTGTTGTTGATGATTAACTATAAGTTATTCGCTTAATTGTCTCTGGTTAACCCTCAATTGCTGGTTCTTCGGTGGTTAATTCTAAAAAGACATCTTCCAAACTAGGACGCGTACGTCTCAATTCGTACAAATCTAAACCTTGTTCGATGACAATGGCTGCAATGTCTTTTCCTGGTTCGCTATCGGGCGCACAAGCAATTTTGATTAAATGACGATCCGAATTCAGGAGAGAATCATTTTCGCTTACCTGAACCACCCCCGAAACCTTCTGTAATAGAGGTAGAACTTTTTTTGTGAGTCCAGCTACTTCTAGTTCATAGCCAGCACTGCTTTTTAGCTGTGCCTGAAGATCTTCGGGAGTATTGGTAGTGACTACCCTACCCTGATTGATAATCGTCACGCGATCGCAAATCATACTCGCTTCAGGCAAAATATGTGTCGAAAGAATAATTGTGTGTTCCCCTGCCAGACTTCTAATTAAATTACGTACCTCAATAATTTGGCGCGGATCTAACCCTACCGTTGGTTCATCTAAAATAATTACGGGGGGTTCATGAACGATCGCACTGGCAATCCCTACCCTTTGTCGATAACCCTTAGAAAGTTTACGAATTACCATATTTTCTCGATCTATTAATTGGCAACGCTGCATAGCACGATGAACTCGATCTCGGCGATTACTAGCTTTAACCCCTTTAATTTTGGCGACAAAATGTAAAAAACCCTTAACCGTCATCTCTGGATATAACGGTGGTGTTTCAGGCAAATAACCAATACGACGGCGTACCTGCATCGAATCACGATGAACATCGTAACCCGCAATTCTTGCCGTTCCTGTAGTAGCTGGCAGATATCCTGCCAAAATCCTCATGGTAGTGGTTTTTCCAGCACCATTAGGTCCCAAAAAGCCGACGATCTCTCCAGCATCGAGGGAAAAATGAACATCTTTTATGGCAACGGTTGAACCATAAACTTTGCTCAGATGTTCGACTTCTATGATTTGCTGGGACATGGATATCGGGGTAATACTGTTAGTAGTTCGTAGTTCGTAGTTCGTAATTCGTAATTCGTCAATTTTGTCGGTTGCTACTGACTAATCATCTCCTACAAAGGGCTTTATTAGTTTATAAGCGATTGC
Organism: Pleurocapsales cyanobacterium LEGE 10410; assembly: GCA_015207195.1. GTDB lineage: Bacteria > Cyanobacteriota > Cyanobacteriia > Cyanobacteriales > Xenococcaceae > Waterburya. The sequence continues at coordinate 588 of JADEXJ010000116.1, read as the reverse complement.
CAGATCGAGAACCAAACGGGCAATCGTAAAGCAAACAAGGCTGTAAATTACTATCAACAACGTAGATAATAACCCGAAGTTGGTTGAGTTGCCTTCAACCAGAGCTAATCCTCTAACCAGACCAAATGCTAACACCGCACCATCTTTAAGATGAGAGTTGCGATCGTCACGGATAATATAGCGATAGGTAACGCCAAACAAAAAACCGCTAATCGCACCGATAGCCAATAGTCTCAGCCACGGATAGTCGAGCATTACTACAAGTTTGCCCTGTTCGGGTGTAAGCATTGAATCGAAGACAAAAGAGTTAGTGAGAATAATTATTAGTTCGGTAATGGCAAAAGCGGTCGCGCTGACTATTCCCGCTTTGACAGATTCGATTCTTTCTGTAACTAGACTAGGCACAATTCACACCACAAAAAACCACTTAGGGACTTGCGGATAAATAAAATCCCAGGCAAATTAAAATAGAACAAGTTCTAAATTAAAATCTCAGAATGCAACTGACAGAAACTGTTAAATTGACTTTCAAAGATGCTGCGGGGAAACTCACTGGCAATCGCAAACGAGACTTCATGGCAAAGGTTA
>JADEXJ010000372.1 GCA_015207195.1 Pleurocapsales cyanobacterium LEGE 10410 | reverse complement strand
CAGGGTAAGCGCAAGAAAAATGAAGCTGTAATATGCTGTTAGAATCCATTTAATAATCAGGATTCCCAATGGTAAAAGGTTTTGGTGAAGCATCCATCGACCATCAGAAAAGTAGCAAATCCTCGTCAATCATGCCTGCTGTCGATTATGAGCAAATACAAAAAGGATTGTTCGAGCATTTTGAGGAATTAACAGACCCTAGAGGAAAGCAAGGCGTTCTTCATCCGTTTATGAGCATTGTGATGATTGCCCTCTTAGCGACAATTGGCGGAGCCAAAGGATGGGAGGATATAGAAACCTATGGCGTGAGCCATGAAGTTTGGCTATCTAGCTTTTTAGCACTGCCTTTTGGAATACCTCGTGCTGATACCTATCGGCGATTATTTGAGAGAATCTCACCTACGGCTATGAAACAGAGCTTTGATAGTTGGTTGGACAGTTTGGTCATAGATTTAGGTGCAGAGGTAATCCCGATTGATGGAAAAACTCTTAGGGGGTCTTACGATCGCAATGGAGAGCAATCGGCATTACATCTAGTCAGTGCTTGGGCAAGCGAGAACCGACTATTTCTAGGGCAAGTCAAAGTGGAGTCTAAAAGTAATGAGATTACCGCTATCCCAGCTCTGCTAGAATTGTTGAACATTTCTGGATCCATCATTACTATTGATGCGATGGGGACTCAAACTGAGATTGCCCATCGGATTCAGGCTCAGGGTGCAGACTACGTGCTGGCACTGAAAGCCAATCATCCTACCTTGCACGCCCAGGTAAAACAATGGTTTGAAACTGCTCAGGCTCAAAACTTTGAAGGTATTGAGCATAGTTACGATCTGCAAGTAGAATCGGGACACCATCGTCGTGAAAAACGACAAGTTACCGCAGTCTCTATCCAGCAAATGGGGGATTTGTACAAACAAGCTCAGTGGTCTGGATTACAAACTGTAGTTAAAGTTGTCCGTACCCGTCATCTTTGGAATAAGATCACTCAAGAAGTAATGTTTTATCTTAGTTCCTTGCCACCTGATGCTCAACAACTCGGCAAAGCAATCCGACAACATTGGTCAATTGAGAACCAACTGCATTGGGTATTGGATGTGACTTTTGGAGAAGATGCCTCCCGTATTCGTCAAGGCAATGCTCCAGAAAATATTGCTTTGCTAAAGCGATGGAGCATCAATCTACTTAATCAAGAAACAAGCTTCAAACGTAGCACTCGTCAGAAAGCGAAGCGAGCCAGCATGGATGTAAGGTATTTGCTGAAAGTTCTTAACGCTTCAATTCCCTTACACTCTAACTCATCTGATGCCTAAATTTTCTTGCGCTTACCCTG
>JADEXJ010000115.1 GCA_015207195.1 Pleurocapsales cyanobacterium LEGE 10410 | reverse complement strand
TTTTGCTTCACTTCTTCTACTGATAGATGCGGTAAAACTCGACTGACTCTAGACACAATTTTTTGACCATCTAAATCTTCAAGTTAACTACCTTATCAAAGTTACGTCTCTGCACGCAAATTGGTATGAGTAGTGAGTAGCGAGTAGTGAGTAGTGAGTAGTGAGTAGCGAGTAACGAGTAGTGAGTAAGAAAAGTAACTAAGAGATAATAAGAGTTTCAACCCAACCAAATGGGGTCTTTACTTAAGCCTTCATCTACTAGTCCGAAAAAACCCAGTTAAAATAGAGTGACTTTGACTTCCTGCTCGATTCTCAATTCTTTTAAAGTATGCGTCTTCCCCTGCCTCAGTTTACAGTAGACGATCGCAACCCGAAACATATTGGAGAGGTGATTGAAACTTCGACAATTGGCTATCTAGCGCAATGTCTCGAACCAGAAGATCTCAAATTTCCCGTCATGCCTCCTTTTGGTAGCTGGATTAAATCTTTTGATGAAGAATCTGGTAATAAAATTATTGCTGTCGTTACCTACGTCACCACCAGCCCAATTGATTCGGTTCATCGTGCTAGAGCTTTGGGCTTGTCTTTATCAGAATTGCGCGAACAACAGCCTCAAATATTTGCTATGCTCAAAACCGAGTTCAAGGCAGCTATTGTTGGTTTTGAAACTCCCAATAATTCCAATGGGAGTAGTAAAAAGTTTGGTCAAGTATATCAATATTTACCACCTCGTCCTCCGCAGATTCATCAGGCGGTTTATCATTGTGATGCCGAAGAAATCATTCACTTTACGGAAAATTTAGACTTTTTGAGAACTTTGCTACAGGCTAAAGACATACCCGTCGAGTCTTTAGTGGCAGCTTCGGTAAGAGATGTCTATAGTCTGCGCCAGGCAAATCGAGATTGGTTGGTTAACGTAGGTAGAACTCTTAGCACTCTTCTAAAAGATGATTACGATCGCCTGCGTTATATCTTGAGTCAAATTCACTGGTAATCTGAAATATCTAAATGTTTGCTACCAATAAGCTTGTTTTTAGCTTTTATTACTTGCTACTTCCTACTTGCTACTTCCTACTTGCTACTTCCTACTTCCTACTTCCTACTCCCTACTCCCTACTCCCCACTCTGATTCATCTGCCAAACTTTTGTCTAATTCTACTGGTCAACATATTCAATTCTGGTAGTTTTAGCTGTATTGCGATCGCGCCGAAAACAATTATTGCTACCGTACTAGCAATACCCAACTCAAACAACAGCAACAATAAATTACCGCTACCAATTGTTCTTTGCCAACCGAGACTGACACCATAACTAGAAAATCCTGCCACCGCAGTAGCGATCGATAAACCTGCAAGATCTTTGCCCCATTGCCATAAAGGTAAACCGTTTAAGCGACGGTGCAAGATCCAAATAAAGACCGACATAGATACAATGTTTACCCCAATAGTTGCCATCAATAATCCAGGCGCACCAAAAGAGTTAACTAGCAGGTAATCTAATAAGACATTCAATAAAATATTGGCAATGCTGATTTTAAAAGGTGTTTGGCTATCTCCTAAAGCGTAAAACACTCTCACCAAAACGTCTCGCGCTATATAAAAAATCATACCAAAGCCATAAACCACCAACAAAGAAGCGACAAACTGAGAGTTTTCTGAATTAAACTGTCCCCGTTCAAAGGCAAGTCTAACAATGGGCAATGCCAAAGACATAAAAATTGCGGTCAAAGGAAGTAGGCTCAACGCTCCCAGAAATAGCCCTTGGCGGATTCTAACTTTTAATTCCTGCCAGTTTTCAGGAGCAGTTAAGCGAGAAAACACTGGTAGAAAAGGCACTAAAATTATATTGGAAATAATTCCTACGGGAGTCAGCATAATAAAGTTAGCCTTTTGAATTCCCGCAGCAGCACCTGCAATATTAGAGATAAACTGCAAATCTACCGCAAGGTTGACGTAAGACATTCCCGAAGAAATTACCGCAGGAGCCATAATTCTAAACACATCAATGACCCCTGGAATCTGCCAGTTGAAACGCAAGCGGAGCGTTCCCATGCCAAATCGCCACTGGAGAATTAACTGAGCCAACCACTGCAAGATTGCACCTCCCAGGGTTCCACCTGCTAAGACAACTGCCCCTAGCTGAAAGTATTGAGGCGTGTTGAGCTGCTCGCTGCCAAATTTCCATAAAATATAGCCCACACCAACAGTAAGGGTCAGGCTAGACAATAGGGGACTAATACTTGGTAGCAAGTAACTATCTGCTGCACTCAAGGTACCAAAACCAATCCCAATCAATCCTGCTAATAGTGCCAAAGGAGCCATAATTCTTAGTTGCAGTATAGCTAATTCCTTAGTCTCCAATGGTAATTCCGCTCCAGACAAATTGATGATCGTACTGGCAAAAACCACGATCGCCACCGTAGTGAGCAAAAGAAACACGCTGACAATAGTGGTGACGGTTTCCACAATTGGTGCAGCTTCAGCTCGCTCTTTTTTGGCTAAGACGCTAACCAAAGCACTGTGAAAAGGACCGTTGATTCCTCCCAACATAACTAGGAAAAAGCTGGGAACAATATAAGCGTAGCTAAAGGCATTACTCACGGCATTAAGACCAAACGCTGCTGCCAATACTTGCTCGCGTACCAAGCCAAACAGTTTGCTTGCCAAAGTAGCGATCGCCACTAATTTAGCGATACTACCAACAGAAGGAGATGGTTTTTTATTTGCAGTCACAGTTACAGATATTAGGAATGGAGTCCGATATATTATACGGTTGTAAGTCGAAGCGGAGCCTGATTAGTCTCTATTTCTTATGAGTAAATTGGAACATCCTTACCTCAAACTGATTGATATTTTACTCAGCAATCCACAAGAGCAAGAAACCAACATCATCAACGCTAATCCTCAGTTGATTAACCAAGAATTTATTAGTTGTCTGATGTCTGTAGGCGAAAATTTAAGACGAGCGGGAAAGATTGCTTCTGCCGAGCGTTTAATCAAACTAACACCGCAACCGAGCGACGCAAAGAATACTTTGAGTTTTTGATGACTTTGTTGCAACAAATATCCAATCGTCTTGCACCAACGGAAATTTATGCTTTAATTCGAGAAAATCATCATAAGCTCGACCAAAATTCCGCCAAAATTCTAGAATACTGGGCAAACAAAACTATTTTATCCACAGATTCGAGTCAAGCCCTCGCGATCGCCAGCGATCTAGTCAATCTAGGTAATCTGATTAGTGCCTATCCCGCAGGAGACAAGTCTCACAATATTGAATTAGCAATAGTCTCTTATCAAGCAGCTTTAAAAGCTTATTCACCAACGAATTTTCCCAAAGATTGGGCGGTAATTCAGTTCAATTTGGGCAATACCCTGCGCGATCGCGTTTTGGGTAGTCGTAGCGAAAATATCGAACAAGCATTTGCTACCTATCAGCTAGCCCTAGAAGTGATTACCAAAGAAAAATATCCTTATATTTGGGCAAATATCCAGCGTAACTTGGGGATTGCTCACAGCTATAGAACAGGCGATCGCACCAAAAACATCGAACAGGCGATTGTTTGCTATAACCGAGCCTTATCCGTACATACCCTAGAAGATTATCCTCAAGACTGGGCAGCATCTCAAAACAATTTGGGTGATATTTATCCCTATCGCCTCCTCGGTGATAAAGCAGAAAACATCGAAACGGCGATCGCTCATTTAGAACAGGCGTTAACAATTTACACTCTTGCTGCCAATCCCCATCGTTGGGCGATGTTACAGAATAACTTAGGCAACGCTTTTCAATCCCGCCTCAAAGGAGACAAAAGCAGCAACATCGAACGTTCTATTTCTTACTACCAAAACGCCCTCTCGATTCATACCCTAGAAAAATTTCCCTATAACTGGGCAATGCTGAACAACAACCTGGGAGGTGCTTTTCGTCATCGAGTCACGGGAGACAAAGCAGCAAATCACCAACAGGCGATCGCCTTTCTTAATAAAGCCCTACTTGTCTACACTAAAGATCGTTTTCCCCGCCAATGGGCAGAAATTCAGCAGAATATTAAGAATATAGTTAAAGATTAAACTTTTTATTTGGTGGGCAACAAGTTATTTCTGAAACGATAGTTTGCTCGTGTTGTTTTTTGTTCACCAGTTTATAAGCTAGGAACACAAGTGTATCGGTCAAGTGATAGATTATCACTCTGGAAAATTAGTATATATTCTCTGTGAAAACGGGCTATTAAATAGAGAACGCTTTGAATATCAAACCCTACAGTAGCGAAGATCGCTTGTCAAAGGATAACGCAGCTTTAGTCATGATCGACCATCAAACGGGTCTTCTATCGGCTTTGAAGACCACAAATTAAAATCAAAAGAAGAAACCGAAGCTTTTAAAACTAAACATAACGTCCAAACGCGGAATTTCGGTTATTAAAGCTGTCTATATCGATAAACTAGCCCTCAACTGTGCCTGTGTTGGCGGTAATTCCAAAGCACCTTTGGGTGTTGTTAGCTCTACCGAAAAGTCGTGTAGAGTTCCCGCTACCGATTTTAATTCCTGGTTGATGGTAATTCGATGGGCATGGGCAACAGCTTCATAAAATCCCAAAGCACAGACAAATAAAACTATACTCAAAATTGCTGCATACCAGCTTGCCAGTTGCCAGCGCGATCGCTTAAAAAGTCGGTTTTGCTTCACAAATATAACTCGATTTTACAATTGCTCGTAATGACCACCTATGGCAAATATATAAATATACTGGTCATCAAACTTATAGATCAGACGATCTTTTTGTGACAATCTTCTCGACCAAAAACCAGATAAATTATGTTTTAATGGTTCGGGCTTTCCCAATCCAGTCGCAGGATCGCCTCGAAGCATCTCTTTAAGTATCTTGCAAAGATTTTTATGTAATTTGCTGTCTTTCTTTCTAAGTTCTTCGTATACTTGCCAAGTTTTACCCTCAAATACTAAAGCTCTCATCCAACTCTTCACTACTTGGTTTATATCCTCGACTAGAATTATGAGTTGATCGAGACTCGGCGATTTGCTGCATTAAGCTTTGATTTTGCAAAACATACAAAGTTTCTTGTTCTCGCTCCCAATCTTCTGCGCTAATAACCACAAAATCCTCACCATTGCGCCGAGTTACTTTTAAAGGCTGATGCTCTTGAATAACTCGTTCGACACAGTGCCTTAATTTTTCCCTAAATTGATTAACGCTAATGCTATTCATCTTTGTTACCTTATCAATAATGTACGGTACTTCTGTACATTTTAGCAAAATACGCTCTGAAATTAGTTGAGGTAAAAGGCGATCGCTCGGAAAGTCTTGTTTATCTTGTGTAAATTATAAAAAACGAAACGGGAAAGATAGATATGCAAGCAAGTTAACTTTTAACCAAACTTATTCAGAAAATGGCAAATTGTCCTAATTGTGGATCGGAGCATATTCAGCTAAAAAAAGATACAAATGTAGTATGAGTTAATGAGAGTATTTGTCATAAAAAGCCGATGGAATTGTTACCTTTAACTCTTATTGCTCCAAAAATCCAAGCAAGTGAGATATTTCCTGCATTGGAATTAATCATGTCTCATTAAGCAATTACCGAAGCGATCGCCGAAACTAATAGTCAAGAAAAGCGTCATCGCTTACTCCCGACTCATCTGATTATTGCCTTAATAATTGCTCTCAACTTCTGGTCAAAAGATTCGATTGTGGAGGTGTTGAAGAATTTGGTTCAAGGATTGTCCTGCTCATGGATTCCCAAAGGATTTCGCTCTCTAACGCCGAGTAAGTCTTCAATCAGCCAAGCCCGGCAGCGCGTAGGGTGTGCCGTAATGACTCGTCTATTTGAAAAACTGGCTCGACCAATGGCAACAGTGGAAACTCCATCAGCCTTCCTCAAAGGATTACGGTGGATGGCGCGGAAGCGAAGCTTCCCAGTCGTCGAAGACGACGATCTGCACATACGTGCTGCGACGGCACAGTCTTTGATCTGACTGATACAAAAGACAATGGTCGAGTTTTTGGCTATCCAGGCAGTAGAAAAGGGACGAAGGCTGCTTTTCCCAAAGCGCGATTAGTTATTTTAGTAGAATTAGGAACTCATCTAATTTCATCTAATTACCGATGCTCTGATCAGCCCTGATCGAATCGGAGAAAGAGTTAGAGCCATAAAGCTGTTGCGTTCTGTTGAACAAGGAATGCTGGTAACCTGGGATAGAGGTCTTCACTCCTTCAAGATGGTTAAAGCTACTCTCGATCAACAATGCCATATGTTGGGGCGAATTCCTAAAAACGTCAAATTCCCAAGAGTACATGAGTTACCTGATGGCTCTTATTGATCTTGGATTAATCCTGACCGTAAATCGAAGAAAAAAGGTGCAACTCGAATTCAAGTTTGAGTTCTTGAGTAGATGATTCTCGAACAGGGCGAAGAAGTAATTTATCGCTTAATTACTGACTTAATGGATTATGAATTATTTCCCTCTCTACTCTTGGCTGATGAATATCATTGGCGTTGGGAAGTAGAAAACACGCTCTCAGAATTTAAAACTCATCTAAATTCTCGAAAAACACCGATTCGCTCCAAAAAGCCCAAATTAGTCGTTCAAGAAATTTACGGGTGGTTGCTTGCTTACGCTCGCAATACGTTCTTTGATTTTTCGCGCTTCAAGTAAAACCTCGCCATCTCCTTTGCAATTCAGTTTTACGGGTACTTTACGCATTCTGCGCCGAGCTATTTCTCAGTTTCAACAAGCTTTACCTTCTTCTCTACCTTACTTTTTTTCTTGGTTAATCTCAGAGTCGTCAAGAAGCGCACCGCCACGCAAAGCTCTGCTTTGCCAGTCTCGCAGAGCGAGACGATGGGGCATTAGCCCCGTCTGAGGTCTCCTCAGCGTATAGGACGGAGCAAGCAGCCTCGCTCTAAATTTAAAGCCATGGTTTTACTCAACTTCAACCACTTACTTTTGCAGTTGCTTCTTCCACTGTGTAATTATTAACCGAACAGTATTGAGATTCGGGCAAGGCAGACCTCACCCAACAAACTTAACCTGGCAATTTCTGACTCAACAATTGATTGGTCAATTTGGGATCGGCGCGTCCGCTGGTTTTTTTCATTACCTGTCCGACAAAGAACCCTTTTAGCTTGGTTTTACCGTTACGGAATTGTTCTAACTCTTTAGGATGGGCAGCAATCACCTCATCAATAATCTTTTCTAGTTCACCCGTGTCGGAAATTTGAATCAAGCCTTTTTTCTCGACCAATGCTTTAGCCGAACCGCCTTGTTCTAGAAGTTCGGGTAAGATCTCTTTACCGATTTTGCCACTGATCGTACCTTGAGTGATTAAGCTAATCAATTCTGCTAGGGTTTCAGGCTTGAGTTCGGTTTCCGTAATCTTGAGATTGTTGCTATTTACATAGGCTGCAATATCTCCCATCACCCAGTTGGCTACCTGCTTGGTATCTGCCCCCGCAGCGATCGCAGCTTCAAAATATTCGGCTACGGCGCGATCTTCTGTTAATACCCTGGTATCGTAAGCTGACAAGCCTAATTCCGACTCATAGCGATGGCGTTTGGCTACGGGAAGTTCTGGTAATTCTGCTTTCCAAGCTTCTAACTGTTCGGTGGATACTTCAATCGGGGGTAGATCGGGTTCGGGAAAATAACGATAGTCGCTGCTGCCTTCTTTAAGGCGCATACTTTTTGTCCGTCCGCTACCTTCTTCCCAAAGGCGGGTTTCCTGATAGATCGGTTCGCCGTTTTCGATGGCTGCAATTTGCCGTTCGATCTCGTAGTCGATCGCCTTTTGGATCGCACTGAAAGAATTCATATTTTTGATTTCTACTTTAGTGCCAAATTCTTTTTGACCCACAGGGCGTACTGAGATATTCACGTCACAGCGCAGAGAACCTTCGTTCATCTTGCCATCACTAATGCCAAGATAGAGCATGACGCGACGGATCTCTTGAGCGTATTCGGCTGCTTCTTTACCCGATCGCAAATCGGGTTCGGAGACAATTTCGACTAGGGGAATTCCCGCTCGATTAAAATCTACCAGGGAATAAGTAGAACCATCAAGGCGATCGCTTCCACCATGAGTTAGCTTGCCCGCATCTTCTTCCATGTGCAGACGAGTAATGCCGATTTTTTTTCTAACTGGTTCGGTGTTTGGTTTTTCGACAATTTCGATTTCGATCCAGCCATGTTCGGCGATCGGCAGATCGAATTGGGAGATTTGATAATTTTTTGGTAAGTCGGGATAGAAATATTGCTTGCGATCAAACTTACTATAGGGTGCGATTTGACAGTTGAGAGCCAAGCCTGCCTTGACAGCATATTCTAATACTTTCTCATTTAATACGGGCAGCACACCTGGGTATCCCAAACAAATTGGCGAAATGTTGGCATTGGGATTGTCGCCATCAAATTTGGTAGATTCACTACTAAATATTTTGGTTTCGGTATTTAATTGACAGTGAGTTTCTAATCCAATTATTGCTTCGTACTCTGTTTTTGTTGGTGCAGCACTAGTCATAAATCTTTTGTTTGGTAGAAAATGATTGTCTTATTTTATCGGTTTTGCCTGCTTACAATCTTTGCTGGTGAGGGATATTCATCGAATGTAACTCTATACTAATGTTATTAAATGTAAGATAATGACCGAAAAGGATAGATTTCTCAGCTATCTTGAATTTTAGTTATTGGCATTAAGATGATTCGTACTTTAATAGTAGACGATCAAAACCTAGTACGTGAGGGCATTAAATTATTATTAGAAAGATCGGCAGACATCGAGATTGTTGGAGAGGCTCAAAATGGTTATAGCGCACTGGAGCGAATAGATCGTCTACAGCCTGACATAGTGCTTTTGGACATAAATATGCCCGATATTGATGGATTAACCTTGGCAAAAGAGGTTCGCAGCAAGTTCCCCCAGATCGACATAATTATGCTTAGCAGTTGTGAAGGTGAAAGCTATATCAAAAGAGCAACTGAATTAGGTGCCAAAGGTTACTTACTCAAAAGCGTGTCTTCTCAGGAGCTTGAATGGTCAATAAAATTAGTTCATCAAGGATATTCCACTATTAAATCAGGGCTGTTAGCAAAACAGAACCCTCACAGCATCCAAGCTAGCACTCTAGCTCAAGTTAGTTCGCCCCAGAATATTGCTAATATTTCTGAAAAAAATCTAGATCTGCCTAGAGAAAACCACAGCCCAACGGCGAATACAGCAGAAAAAACCCAAGATTCAGCCGATATAGAACTTTCAATGGCAAAATACCACTTTGAACGAAAGTATCGGCAAAAATTATACGCTCGTCGGCAAAAACACCGTAAAATTTCTTTCTTCCACGGTGCAAGAATGTCCCAACTAAAAAAAACCTTGACTAGCTTTGAATTTCAGCTGCTAGTTTTTATTATTTTGTTGTCATTGGGATTTTTGGTATCTGTTGCACTGTCTTAGCTATCTTGGATTAATATTCTCTATTAGTATTGGCGTTTTCATTTTTAACTCTTGGTAAGGCAATAGTTTCATTGGCTGGAGGTAAATCCGAACGAGAAGAAGATCGGGTTGAGCTGTCGAGCTGCTGCATCAAGCTAGCCATTTCTAAGGCATTCAGAGCGTAGTTCCAGCCCAAATTACTTTTGATCCCTGCCCGTTCTAGAGCCTGTTGCATCGTATCTACGGTCAAAACACCAAAGATCACTGGTACGCCTGATTGAAAGCTGGCTGCTGCTACTCCTTTTGCTGCTTCTGATGCTACATAGTCAAAATGGGGCGTTTGTCCGCGAATTATTGCACCCAAACAAATAATGGCGTTATAGCGATCGCTAAAAGCTAGCTGACGGGCTACCATAGCAATTTCATAGCTACCTGGAACCCAAATATAATCTACTTGTCCCGTATTTGGCTCGACATCAATGCCATGTCGCTTTAAGCAATCTTGACAGCCAGAAATAAGCTTGTCAGTTACTAGATCGTTGAAGCGTCCAATAACAATTCCCAGGCGCAAGTTTGATAAATCTCCTGCAAAAGTTCCCTCAAAAACAGCCATAAGTATAAAAAATGTTAAGCAATAAGTGATTTTATAATTTTTAAGCCCAAGGTGATACAGTGCGGTTTGGTACGGGAAACAGGTTCTTAAATCTTGTTTAAAGCTTAAGTCTGTTTAATTTTCTCCGCTCCCAGCAACTGTAATCGAGCGATCGCTAGTATTAAGCGCGATCGCCTGCTAGTTTAATCTGCCGATTCTGGTTGTTTAAATAACAAAAAAGTTTAATATTGCTACTACTACCACCAAAGCCGTCCAAATTCCCGATCCTACATAAATCAATGATTTGGATTGCTCCCAGTTTTGGGGAGAAGCATAGGCAACTGGAACTCCAATCACCATCACAAAAGAAAATAGAACTAGAGTAGCTAGTGCCAACTGAAACAAAATAGTCATCGCTTAATTCTCCTAAATTAAGATAGCCGAAAGAAACTGGCAAATCTTTAAATAATGTTTTTATTTAATGGCGAGCAACGGTTAGGTTTCCCAACCATGTGGAATCGCCATGTTGATGTTTTTTCCTAATATATTACGCTACCAAAAATTGACTACATCTGAGCAGGAATCTTTTACATAATGTCTGAACGCTTTGTCCAAACTTTTGTAAACTAGAAAGATAGGGATGTCACTAAAAAGCTATGGTTTTTCTGGGTCATCTGGACAAAGTTTACAAATAATAAATGTTAGATTATAGAGCCAGCGGTGTATTGCTTCATCCTACATCTTTGCCAAGCCGTTTCGGCATTGGTGATTTGGGTGAAAACGCATATCAATTTGTCGATTTTTTAGCAAAGGGCGACCAGCAAATATGGCAAATATTGCCGATTGGACCGACTGGTTATGGTAACTCCCCATATCTATCTTATTCTGCTCTGGCAGGAAATCCTTTATTAATTAGCCCCGCAATTTTACAGCAACAGGGACTATTGACAGAAGAGGATTTACAGCATCTGCCAGAATTCCCTCAAGATCGGGTAGATTTCGACCGAGTGATTGCTACCAAGTTCCCATTGTTACGACGGGCAAGCGATCGCTTTAAAGAGCAAGGATTAGAAACAGCAGATGATGAGTATAGGCGTTTTTGCAATAGTCAAAATGATTGGCTAAGTGACTATGCTCTATTTATGTCCCTCAAGGATAGGCATAACGGTAGCAGTTGGAATCAATGGGAAAAAGATATTGCTACTCGTCAGCCAGAAGCCATGGCAAAATGGGCAAAAGAATTAACTGACGAGATCTTTTTTCACAAATTCGTACAGTATCAATTTTTTAACCAGTGGAAGAATCTCAAAAAATATGCTAACCAAAAAGGAATCAAGCTTTTCGGTGATATTCCGATCTACGTAGCCCATGATAGTGTAGATGTTTGGGCGCACAAAAATATTTTTCGTTTGGATGAGGAAACTGGAGAAGCTGCATTAATGGCAGGTGTTCCGCCAGATTATTTTAGTGCCACTGGTCAACTTTGGGGCAATCCTGTTTACAACTGGGAAGAACTTAAAAGGACTAATTTCAAGTGGTGGCTCAGAAGGGTTGAAGCTATTTTAGAAGATGTCGATATCGTTCGTATCGACCACTTTAGGGGTTTTCAGGCATACTGGGCAGTACCAGAGGGGGAAACTACCGCGATGAACGGTACCTGGTTGAACGCCCCTGGAGACGAATTTTTTCAACTGCTGCGACAAGATTTGGGCGAGCTGCCGATTGTCGCTGAAGATTTGGGAGTGATTACTCCTGAAGTTGAGGCATTGCGGGACAAATATGGGTTTCCTGGCATGAAAATTCTGCAATTCGCCTTCGATTCCGATCGCGATAATGGTTTCTTGCCCTACAACTATAGCCCTAACTGTATTGTCTATACGGGAACGCATGATAACAACACTAGCGTAGGCTGGTTTTACGAGCGATCGCCCGAAGCCCAGTCGCGAGTAGTAGACTATTTGGGCTGTTTGTGCGAAGACGGCATTCATTGGGCATTAATCCGCTTGGCACTCGGTTCGGTTGGCAATACTGTGGTGCTACCGTTTCAAGATATTTTGGGCTTAGGTACAGATGCCAAAATGAATACTCCCTCCCAGGCTGAGGGAAATTGGGCGTGGCGTTGTCGTGCCGAGGCATTCAATGAAGAGCTAAGTGGTCGTTTAAAATATCTAACTTATCTTTATGGACGGACACCCCAAGACATTGAATAATTAACTTGAACGGACAATCAGCCCACACTCCACCATCTTCGCGTTAGCAAGTGGTGGTTAGGGCGACGGTCTTGGGTTGAGATTTTACTTGTTTGAGATGTCGAATCATGGTATATTACTTTTAGTTGTAAAGGCACTATTGCCCTCCAGACATAGAAAGCTGGCTTGTTGGGGTAGATATAAGACCAATACAGCAAAGTTCGTAACTGATAAGCCTTGTATTGCCCGATAGTAAATAGTAGGGAGCAAGCAAAAACACGATACATAATCAAATATTTTGTTTCTTTTTAGCTCTAGCCAGAAATGAGTTAGAGGTTCAGTACGGCTAAAGTCGAGGGGCTGTGTGCGGAGGTTGCCTCCGCACTTTATACGCCCCGTCCTGCTGTTCACCGAGAAGCACGGTTTTCCGGGATACGAGTAGCTGTCTCAACCGAGAAGAGTGTCTTACCAGATACTCACACTTCGCCCCAAGGCAAGTGTGAGAGGCTTCATTAATTAACAATTAATAACAAGTAACTCTGGTGTAATTACCCATCCTCTAAAATACTTTTAATCTAGCTAGGGATTAAATTTAAGTTTGTGAGTTGGGTAATTTTTAATATTGTAGAGAAGATACGTGCCTGCTCGAAAAAGCAGGAGTATCGATTAGCCGAAGCTATTACTTCTAATCAGGTAGCTGTGGTGGAAAAACTGCTACAGCAGGGGGTAGATCCCAACGCTAAAATTGTGGGTCAAGCTCGCGAACCATTGATTTTTCTGGTATTTGAAAAACAATGGTTTACTTTACCTCAAGAAAAGCTCGGCGATCGCCCGAAAAACCTCTACCTGATTACTGTCAAAGAAAAATGCCTGCGCTTACTATTAGAACACGGGGCTAATCCCAACGTTCAAGATAGTTTGGGCAAGACTCTTTTGGAAATTGCTATTGTTTGGTGCATGCCCGATATAGTCAAGCTGTTGTTGATTCACGGTGCAGATCCCAACCTAAGAGATCGAAAAAGTCTTCCCCCCCTAATGAAGACAGCTATTTTGGGGATTCGCGATGCTCGACCGATGACAGATAAGTTACAGATTGTAGTGCATTTAATTGACGCGGGGGCGGATATTAATGCTCAAAACCCCGATGGTAAAACTGCGCTGATGTATGCCGTAAGTAACGCCAGGATAGAAATAGTAGAGCTATTAGTAAACAGCGGGGCAGCCTTGTCGATTACAGATAATCAGGGTAGACAGGCTTGTGACTTAATCGGTAGGAATGTCGATCGGCAGCGACAAGATTATCTACGTAAAATTCTTATTCAACCCCAATTAAACCTCAAATATAAATATCAGCAGTTTCTTCCCGAAGGCGATCGCCTATTGAAGCCAATTTTGAGCCAGAACAACAGCCAAGATTCAGCTTGATTTTTATCGATTGCATCGAGGAATGAGCATCATGATTAAATTTATTACTGGTGGGCAATAATATTGTTTGTTAAAACGCTAATTCGCTTTTGGCGCGATCGCAATTAATCTTAAAATCTCAGTTGTAAATTAAGTTTGAAGTAGAGTTTCTTGTCATTTTCTAAGATCAGCTTACCGTATCTATGTCGCGTAGTTGACGGAGTGTCCAATCGTATTTGCTTAAACAGATAAGACTTTAAACTTTCTAGATCAATTATATGAAAAGCAACTTGATTTCCTGTTTGTTTCACTACAATAGTGCCTTGTGCATCATAAGTTCCATCCCATTCACTACCAGCGAAAAAACGTAGTAGAATATCAACTAATAACTGTTTGACTTTATGTATTAGCCAATCTTTATCTTCGTATTTGATTAGCTCTCTTAAATCTGTATAATCGTGAATATAATCAATAATTTCGGCAATAGCAGATATTCTATTTTTATAAAAAGCCAGCAGAATACTGCCAATAATTCTCGGCATTGCTAAATCAACCATTTTTAAATTATATTCTAGAGTTTTCTTTTCAGGAGCAAGATAGCTAAAGACTCCTCCATATTGCTCAATTGCTTTGATTCGATCAGTCAACTTTGTTTTAGTATTAATATTATTAATCTCGTCTATTTTTTCTTTAGATAAATTTTTGATCTCAAAAATAAAATTAGTATTGCCAGAAGCATTAAATAACGTTGGCTTACTTCCTAGATATGACTTAATATTGAAACCTTCATTGACCTTATTTATTGTTTCATTTTTTTGTTCTGCCAGAATTTTTACAAAAGTTAATAATTCCGACCACTCCCCTTTGTTTTTTTTTCGTTTCATGTTGTGTTGTCTATTTTCTAAACTATTCATATAAGAAACAACATTTCGACCAACTGCTTTAACTGCATCGACTGCAACACTATTTCCTAACTGCTTAATTGCTTGAGTTGGACTTACAGGGAATTCAAAATCATCGGGGAATCCTTGCATTCTCCTGGCTTCCACATAGGTTAATTGTCTGACTTCACCGTCAACCAAATATGAATCCCAGTTACGGCGATCATCAATGGGCGAACCACGTCCACCTACTCTCAAAGTAAAACCTATTTCCCTAGTACAAGCTCCTCCCCATACATCACTCATATTAAATTTCAAAGGTGGAGGAAAACAAAACGATCTAAAACTGGATTCATCGCGAAAACCAACAATAAATGCTCTAGGTCTCAACTGAGGTAATCCATAATCAGATGCTTTAACTATTTGATAATAAAAAGAATAGCCTAAATCTTGCTCGATAATATTACGTATTAACTCAAAAGTTTTTCCGCGATCGTGATTAATTAAACCTCTGACATTTTCTAGAAAATAGGCTTTTGGTTTTTTTACTTCGAGAATATCAGCAATATTGAAAAACAAATTACCTCGTTCGGAATTGTGAAAATCATTAAATCCTCTTTTATAACCTGCCTGACTAAATGGTTGACAGGGAAATCCCGCACATAGCAAGTCAAAATCGGGAATTTCATTTGGTACGACATTTCTAATATCGTCATTAAAACAATCTTTATCAAAAAGTTGTGGCGAAATTTTGCGAAAGTTGTGAATGTAAGTTTTTCTAGCATAGCGGTCTATTTCAGAGGCAAATACGCATTCTCCACCCAATTCGTGCATTGCCAAGTGAAAACCACCAATACCCGAAAACAAATCTATAAACCTGAAATTACACGATGTATTTTTAAAAGATTGTTGCTCTAAACATTCCGTATTATCTAAAAAATAATTTAATTCTAATTGCTTCACTTTTCAATCCAATCAAGCTACTACTTTTACTTTTATCGAGGCTAATTCCAACAATTCCAAACCTCGTTCAAATATTTCATCAATGGGTAACATCTGCCCATCTGAGGTCATAAATTTATGGTCTTTAGTAGCTTTAATAGTGGCACCATTATCTAGAGTATATTCAAAGACTTCTTGCGTACCGCGATCGTGCCATTGCTCAATTCTTTGTGTATAAAGAAAACCACCTTCATGTACTGTATAAACAAGACATTCAATTTTTTCTTCAACTATTTTTCCAATAGGTAGCGCACCATATTCGACAGTCATAACTTCAGTATCGTAACTGAGACAATATTCGGCAAACAATACCATTTCATCAAACAGTTCGTTAGCTAATTCCTTTCTCACCCCATTTTTAGCCGAACCATCGATAAATTTCTCCCGATGTTTTTCCATTTCAGCTAACTTCTTTTTACCCATGCATCTACGCAGTAAGTCAGCTTCACCAAGAGAATAACCCGCTAACTCTTGGGCAATTTTCATAATTTGCTCTTGATAGACAATTACTCCATAGGTTTCTTTCAAGATTGGTTCTAAGATTGGATGTTGATAACTAACCTTTTCCGTACCGTGTTTGCGATTAATAAACCTTGGGATTAATCCTGCATCTAATGGTCCAGGGCGATAGAGAGCAGAAATAGAGGAAATATCTTCAATTCCAGAGGGTTTTAAGTCTCTAGTAATTTGCTTCATTCCATCAGATTCTAGCTGAAAAATGCCTTCTAAATTTCCAGCGCGAAAAAGCTTGTGGGTTTCTTGAATGTCGGCAGGCAGTTTTTTTTGCTTACCTTTGGCAATGATTTCTAATGCCTTGCGTTCATCTAAAGGTATCTGATCTAAGTCTAAAAAAACTCCTTTAGTTTTTTTCACTAAACCCGCTGCGCGTTGAATAGTGGTTAGATTTTTTAAGCCTAAAAAGTCCATTTTTAATAGACCTAAAGCCTCAATATCTTCCATATAATATTGAGTAATTACCGACCCGTCATTATTCTTTTGTAGCGGTACAATTTCATCTAATGGTTGGGAAGAAATGACCACTCCCGCAGCATGAACCCCAAAGGTTTTATTAGTACCCTCAATCCGAATCGCCATGTCAACCCAGTTACGGACTTTAACCGAACCGACTTCTTCTTTATGATCGTTGTAAATTTTGACGCTTTCGTGTTCGTAAGCCTGTTTAAAAGCTGGTTCGGGAGTATCATCCGAGATCATCACCTTAAGTTTAGTTGGCTTACCCCGTACCACGGGAATCATTTTAGCAATGCGATTTTGATCGCCAAAGTCAACACCCAACACTCTACCTACATCTTTTAATACCGCCTTGGAAGTCATGCGGTTGAAAGTAATAATTTGGGCAACGTTAGCCTCACCATACTTTTCAGTTACATATTTTATCATGTCCCCACGGCGATCGGGACAAAAATCTGTATCCACATCGGGCATAGATTTCCGTTCGGGATTGAGGAAACGTTCAAACAATAAGCCGTGGTGAATTGGATCGATGTTGGTGATTTTAAGGCAATATGCCACTAACGAACCCGCAGCGGAATTATGGATAGCGATCGCATTACCGACATATGAAGTATCTTCGGGAACTGTGATATCGTAAACTTTCCCTGTGTGATGAAATTTGGTTATCGATCTTATTTTTAAATAGATATAGCGATCG
Source organism: Pleurocapsales cyanobacterium LEGE 10410 (assembly GCA_015207195.1). Lineage (GTDB taxonomy): Bacteria > Cyanobacteriota > Cyanobacteriia > Cyanobacteriales > Xenococcaceae > Waterburya. Next base: position 2,570 of record JADEXJ010000115.1, on the reverse strand, counting down.
TCTACATAGAAGCTATCGTTACGATAAAACTTTTGTTGTTTGATACCAATCGGAAAGTCAAGGAAATCGGCATTCCAATCTAATAGCTGTTTACCCGAAAGTTTGACTCCGTATTCTGGTTGCCAGTTACTATTTTGCTTATGCTTTCTAACAATAATTGATGCCCAATAGCCAAAACGAGCAAGTAATAATCTCAGTTGAAAGGCTAGTGATTGGGATGTAGTTGTGTATTTAATACAGAGTGTTTTTTCTTTCTTCCCCGCATGACCATCACCCCGAAACATATAAGCAATTAAGATCTTGATATATTCCGATTTACCGTAAGTGATAATTTTGTTATAAATCCGTTTATTATTTGCTCCTTTACCACACAAAGCAGTTAAAAACTCACCGACAATTCGAGAATAGCAATAAACCTGTAAAGAATAGCGAGTTTCATGGGGAATAATAGTCGCCTCTAAACCAAAAATGCGCTCAAGCAGAGATACAATTTCTTCTGCATAATTACTTTCAGATTTTGATAGTCCAAAACCCACTGCACATTCTCTTTCTCCCAGTCGCGACCAGCCTTCGGCAATGTAATAGCCAAGTAAGCGGGCAAAGTTTCGATCAAATTGAATATAGCGCGGTATTTTCTTACTTGCTAAATGATTAGCACCAATTTCATACCAAATAGATTCATTATCGAAATATAAATAATCCTTTTGTTCGACAAAATCTAAGAGATCGAAAATAATTTCAGATTCTGTGGAAGGAACTCTCGGAAAAACCACAAAATCATTTTTCTTTAGCTTCCCTGCCTCTATCCATTGCAAAGCATAATTTTTAAAAGGCTTGGGAATACAGTACCGATTACAGGTGGGTTTACATACACTAGCAGTCTTGGCACTATTGACTACACAATCTTCCGTCTTAACCGCCCAAATTTTATGCTCTTGAGTTAAAGATAATTCCAAATTGCTGACTTTTAATTTAACAATTTCTTCGTCACAATCATATTCATGTTTATGGGTAATTGTCTGGATATTTCCCTGGTGAGTAATTACTTCTTGTCCTATTTCAATATCCTTAATTGCTATCTCTTTTCCGCTAGATAACATCACATGGGTATCGCCTAGTACACAGCCTCTTCCTGGTCCAACTGGAATATCATTATCTCTGGCATATTTAATGTAGTCCCAGACGACTAAAAAGTAGGTCGAGAAGCCTTTTTCCTGCATTACCTTGAGTTCGACCTCTAGGCGTTGCATATATACAGGATCGACTTCGCTATGGCTGCGACACTTGAGTCTTTCGAGTAATCCCTGGCGGGTAACTTCTTCTAAATAGCTGTCAGCGGTATGTCCTGCAGGAACGGGATAGTCGGGGATACGGGGTTCACCTAAAATATTATAGGGCTGTATTTTATCGGCAACTTCCAGAGTATTGGCGATCGCCTCTTCAATTACATCATCTTCTAGGTGATCTCTAAATAACAGCTTCATCTCCTCGGCAGACTTCAGATACTCCGTACCGCTATAGCGCAGCCGTTTCTCGTCGGTAATCCGCTTTTGGGTCAAAATACATAACAGTGCGTCGTGTGCCTCTACGTCGTAGCAGGAGATAAAGTGCGAGTCGTTAGTAGCAACAATCTTGATTCCCAACTTACGGGCGATATTGACGATCGCCACATTCACCATCCGATCTTCTGGCGAACCGTGATCTTGAATTTCCAAATAATAATCATCGCCAAATACACCCTGATACCATTTAGCAACTTTCTCGGCGTGGGCTAAATCTCCTTTAAGGATTGCCTGGGGTACTTCTCCCCCCAAACAGGCACTAGTAACGATTAATCCTTCGTGATACTGCTGCAATAACTCTTTATTAATACAGGGACGAGCAAAAATACCGCTACCCTGATACCCTTTGAGGTGAGAGATCGTAGTTAGCTTAACTAGGTTCTTGTATCCCTGTGTATTCTTCGCCAACACTACCTGATGATACTTACGGTGGCGTTTTTTCTTTTCGGTAATGTTGACTTCAATATCGCCATTGATCACATACATCTCGTTACCGATAATTGGCTTGATGCCTTTATTACGACAGACTTTTATCAGTTCGATCGCCCCATACATTACACCATGATCCGTCAGGGCGATCGCTGGCATATCCAACTCCAAACAGCGATCAATTAACTGGGGAATCTGAGATGCACCATCGAGCAAGCTATAGTCGCTATGGATATGTAAGCCAACAAAAGACATGGATTTAGTAAGCAGTTATCAGTAAACAGGTTTTAATTATCCATGATTTTCTAACTTTGTGGGGAGGAGGAGTAAGAATAATTAATTTAGATTGATGGGAGAACAGGGCGATCGCCAGTAGATATAATACGCTTAGTGTGAATTAGCTTCGTTGAAAAGTTATTAGCTATCAGCTTTTAGCTATTAGCTTTTAGCCATACCCCTGTTAAGGTGAGCGTTTGTACTGTTTTTGCTGTAGAAGAAGACGAGCAGTAGAGCGATGAGGATGTTTGGGGTTATAAGTCGGTTTGGGTTTGGGCTTCTTCTTGTGCCTTGGGGACGAAC
>JADEXJ010000114.1 GCA_015207195.1 Pleurocapsales cyanobacterium LEGE 10410 | reverse complement strand
ACTTACTAAACAAGAGATGAAAGAAATTGAATCTCAGATTCAACGTTTACCGCATCTTCCTCATTGGTTTGTTGATATCTTTCCGAATTCTGAATAAGTTTGGATATTTTATTTTCTGTAGTTCCCTTAGTAATTAGTTCGGGGTAGTCAATTCACTACTAAAAACTAAAAACTAAAAACTAAAAACTAAAAACTAAAAACTAAAAACCAGAATCCTGGCTATGCGCGGGCGAGGAGGATGTCAACAGCTTGAGTAACTCGTCGATATTCACGAGCATATCGCCATCCTGCCAGCGAACCTCGGTACGGGGAGATTGACCTTTAAGAAACCCATATTTGAATCCTAGCCCTTGGGCTAGTAAAAAATAACAAGGTTGCATAAACGAGCCAAACAACTCAATGACACTCAGGTTTTGGGCAAAAATCATATTAGCTAGACCAGCACCATGTGGGGCGATCGCTATCCTAGCCTGGGAAAATAGCCTGGCTTGTTCTGTTACACTCATATCTTCCAAGACATAAGCAGTAAAACCTAAGGGAGACAATGCTTCCATTATTTTGTCTTCATTAATAATTCGTCTACCAAGAGCTTTGCGTCGCGAGACAAAAATATTTTTTGAAAAAGAGTTATTATCCTCGCTGCTAGGGAGATTACTTAAAATACGCTGACTAACCCAACGACAAGCTTGAGGTGATACAAAGCTGTGCAGGTTTTTATTAACAACCAAACGCCGAAAAGAGGGGACTACTAATTGTTTGACTTGCATTCTCGATCCATTCCAGCGGAGGCAGTCATTTGTGTTGTAACCTAATAAATCGAGAAACTCTAGTTGCCATGAGGTAGGATTTGAGTTGATAATTAGACAAGGCTTGACACCTGTCTGTTTATAATAATACTCAATCCCCTCTAATCGAGTTAAACAGTCCACTATCCAGTGCCAGTAGTTTCCCTCCCACTTATAAACTAGCGAACAGGCAATATCCAGCTTAGTAACTCTGAGCTCAGGCAACTGCTTGTGGGCTAAAGTTCTTGAAGATACACTCCTTTCAAGACAGTACTTTGATAAATAGTATTGTGGAATGGTTGTTTCTAAAATTACATCTCCAGTTTCATCAAATCCAACTGCTTTGGGACCAACAAGTTCAGCGTTAGCTACTTCAACAACAAAAGGAGGTTCAAAAGTAAAGTCATTAATATATTTTTTCATTCCATGGGGAACTTCCCCCAGGGTGATTGGTTTGTTAATTGAGACTAATTCTTTAGAACCAAATGAGCGAAGACAATACTTATCTCCATCATCTACTAATTTATTTCTGGTAATTATTTCTATGTCAAATACTTTTTTAACAATCCATAAAATAGGTTTTCGCTGTTTAACTTTAATATTTCTTCGATAAAGCTCTCGTCTGAATTGTTTTAAAAGTTTTTTTACTCTCAACCAAGAAGTTGGAGAAACCTTAAACTTTTTCAAAAGCATTAATTTTAACAAAATAAATAGATGAATTTGCCTAAACAATAACTGGGACTATACAATAAATTTAACCCGATTATTAGTGAACCATAAGTAAACTAACAATAATTTTTGTCTAACAAGGTAAATTTATTTATATTTGTGCGATCAATCCCCTTTTTTTTATTGCTTATTCATATTTCTTTGACTAATTACACTAATTACTTTATCCTTTAAAATCATTATTAATCCAAAGAGCATTACAGTACATAAGTTGTCCTCTACTTCGGTAATGCAAATCATATAAACCCAAAAATTTAAATCCATGTTGGTCTAAGTACGACTTTAATGAAAAGAAATGTGTGTGTTGTCTGTCTGACAAATCAAAACCGACTTCAGACAATACAAACAAAACTTTACTGTTTTTTAAAAGATATTCTGCCCCCTTAATAACGTTTAAATCAAAGCCTTCAGTATCCGTTTTTAATATATCAATTTCATAGATGCTATTTGCTTTGCAAAATTGTTCAACCGTTTTAACTTCAATTTCTTCGGAGGGTAAAACAAAAGCGGTTGCTTGAGAATTATTTAATAAAGAATTTAATTGAGAGTTTGAATTCAAATACAGTTTGGATTTTCCTGTTTCAGAACCCAACGCTAAGTGAAAACAATTAATATTAGGATTGCTGTGTGTATTTTTTTTTAATTCCTCAAACGTTGTTTTAGCTGGTTCAAAAGAAAATATTTTAGCTTGAGGAAAATTTTGTGAAAACTTAGTTGCAGTTTGTCCAATGTTAGCTCCAACATCAAATATAGTTTTGATTTCTTTAGGACTGGCTTGTGAAAAAACTGTCGATTTTAAAGATTGATTATAGATATAGTTGTCAGTTGCTTTTGGTAAATCTTTATTTAATATTAATTTGTAACCTATATTTTCCAAAAACAAAATGTTGCAATATTTTTTAATTTTCTTCTTAATTTCTTTCTTAGTTTTTAGCATCGTTTGTTCTTAATAATTAAAACTCTAGCAATTCTATACATTTTGTACGTAAAGTATTATTTTTATAATCTCAGCTAACACTTTAAGTAATATACAGTTGCTATTATTCTCTATAGTAAGAATACTCGTCAATAGATAAAAGTTCAGTAGATTAGTAACAATCAGTCTTATTTAGATAAAGATTTAGATCGATTAGTATACACTCGATCTACTTTGTATAACAACTACTTCAATCAGTTTTACCTTTTATCTTGCAGCTAAATACCTGAATTTTTCTGTATCGACAACTTGTGTTGAGGTTTGGAAGATGTAATTAATTGTAGGCTTCCTAAAGTAATACTTGAATTTTTTAGGTGTGTTCAGTTTACAATCACTTACATTTTACTAATACAAACAAACTATATAACATGAAAGAACTAATCAAAACTCCTGTAAGGAATTTTCGTAAACTTACTGGATATGATTACGGACAGTGGGCAAGAACAGTAATGAAACAGGAGTGTTTTAAGCTTTTAGCAGAACTTGAGCCAGCTAAGTTAAATGCTCTAGAGATTTCTGGACAACAATGGGAGAAATTAGGCTTTCGGTCTTATACCCAAATGCATTACCCAGAATTTGATATTTGTAAAGAGCGACTACCGCAGACTTTTAATGTTATTATTGCCGATCAGGTCTTTGAACATTTGCTCTGGCCTTATCGAGCAGGAAAAAATGTCTATGACATGCTCGAGCCAGGCGGTTACTTTCTTATTACAACACCATTTTTAATTCGTATCCATAACGTTCCTGTTGATTGCTCTAGATGGACTGAAACAGGCATGAAACATCTATTAGCTGAGTGTGGCTTTCCACTCGATCTCATTAAAACTAGTTCGTGGGGAAACCGTAAATGTGTCGAAGCAAATTTAAAAACCTGGCCCAAAAGATGGACACAATACGGTTGGTACAAACCACTACATAATGAGTCAAAATATCCGATAGTGGTTTGGGCATTGGCACAAAAATAGTAGGCATCATATTAATACCCATAGGTTAGGTTTTCGTATCGTACACTATCGAAAAAAGAGAGCTGTAGGAAATAGATTATACATCTTAATTCTAATAAGTCGCAAAAAAAAACTTCACTAAGCAAAGCACTTCTGTAGATATTCAACGAGCGCCCGTCCGACTACAAGTACCTACACGAACCAGACTGGATCGATTTTAACTTACCTTCAGGACAGATCTGCTTACTGACCGATGACGGTACATCTTTAACGGGTAAATTAGCTCAAACTCTAACCCAACAGGGTTGGCAGGTAATAGTCATTAGTTTCCTGTGATCGCTGTCACTTACTCCCGAAGCATTACCCCCAAACATCAAGCGCGTCGTTCTAGAAGATGCTGGCGAAGTACATTTACAACAGCAATTACAGGCGATCGCCGATAAATACGGTTCGATTGCAGCCATGATTTACCTACATCCTTTATTCCAGGATCGAGAACGAGAACACACTATGTTAAAACAAGTCTTTTTCTTAGCCAAACAGCTTAAAACTTCTCTCGATCGAGCCTCTGAATTAGGAAACAGTTGTTTCTTTACTGTTGCTCATCTCAATGGCGAATTAGGTACTAGTGGTGAAGACTTCAATGCAACTACAGGGGGACTATTCGGGCTAACCAAAGCCCTGCGCTGGGAATGGTCATCTGTCTTCTGTCGAGCGATCGATATTGCTCCAGATTTGGATACATCAACCTCAGTCAAACATATTATTGCCGAACTACACGACCCCAATCGTTTAATTGCCGAGGTAGGTTACAGCAGCAAGGGGAGAAGCACTTTGGTTTGTTGAATCAAGAGCGAAGTTGCTATTTGAGCTTTTAGCAAATGTTCCCTTGTCTCTATTTAACGATAAAGCTCTCTCATTGAAAGCAAAGGTAAATAGAAAACACCAAACCAAAGAAGTATTGCAATTCAAGATGAAACTTTATTTAGTTAGTGCGGGTGCTTATTTCGCTTTTTTGTTGTTTAGCAAGTTTTCCGATCAAGAATGTTCCAAAACAAATGCTGTATCTTGGCTTGTAGTTGTTATTGCTTCTACATTATGGATTTTTGTAGTTCCCATATCTTTGATCGAAATAAAATTTAAGGCAAAAGCAAAAGCGCGTTTTGAAGAAGAATTAACCAATTCTAGAGCAAATAGTCAGCATGAATTAGTAAAAGAAGTTGATTTAAACAACACCGCTCGACGAGCACCTGAAAATGAAAATACTTGAGTACTCTTTAATCCCCTACATATCTAACTTCAATGACACACCTTAATCAAAACACAGTATGTCTCGTCAGTGGTGGCGGTAGGGGAATTACCGCCCAGGCTGCGATCGCTCTATCCCGACAATACCAATGCAAATTTATCTTGTTGGGACGTTCATCAATCTCTAATCCCGAACCAAAATGGGCGCGAGACTGTAACGATGAAATGAAGTTGAAAAAGCGGATCTTAGAATATTTGCTGCAACAAGACGAAAAGCCTACCCCAAAAATGGTGCAGCGCGAATATAGATCGATCGCTGCTAAACAGGAAATCGAACAAACTTTAGATTGGATAAGCCAAGCAGGAGGACAGGCAGAATATCTCAGCGTCGATGTTACGGATAAAGATGCCGTAGCCCTGGGAATATCTACTGTCGAGTCAAAATTAGGGAAAGTAACTGCGATCGTCCACGGTGCAGGAAATCTGGCGGACAAACCAATTGAGAAAAAGTCAGAACGAGATTTCGATCTGGTTTATGCACCTAAAGTTAGAGGTTTAGCAAACCTACTCGCCTGTATCGATCCGAGTCAGTTAGATTGTTTGGTCTTGTTTTCTTCGGTAGTCGGTTTTTATGGCAACGCAGGTCAAACTGATTATGCGATCGCCAACGATATCCTCAATAAAACAGCTTATACAATATTGTCAGCTACTTGTGCGATCTCTTGGATTGCTAATACCTGTGAACAAATATATCCTGGCTATGCTTTTTCAACTTGCAGTAACTTCAAAGTTTTAAAAGGAATTGTCTTCGATGACGCTTTAGCAGATAAATATGTTTTAGATCTTGAAAAAAAAGCTGCAAATAATTCTTTAGATATCAATTTTAATGCTAAAATTTGGAGCAAGGATAAATCTGGTAAGATTCGCTATCATTTTAATACCAAACTAAAGCTAACCTCTCAAAAGAACAATACTTCTCAGTGTAACTCTCTGGACTTGTCGCGAAGTTCTAATGCATTTACACAGCCAGAATCAATATACAAAAAAGGAAAGAACAGTCTGTATAGTTTAGAGGAAGTAGTAGACCGTCTAATCCTTGGTTGATGAAAACCGTCCTAAAGCAGGGTCGCTACTTGTTCTCTCTCCTCAAGCAAACTCAAACAATCGCTAGGGTAAATTAAACCCGTATTTTTGCAAGGAAGAGTTAAATGAGCGAGAGTAAAAACAAATAACCAAATAACAATGTAATACAATCATCAGAGAAAAAACTCATGAGTCCTAAAGGATACACCTGCGGATATGAAAAACAGTGGGTAGGAATCGATGTTTGCCAGAAAAATCTTGATGTTTACATTCGTCCACTTGAAAAGCTATTTCAAGTAACCAACGATGAAGTAGGTATTAGTAAGTTAGTTCAAACCTTAAAAAACATCCAACCAGACCTAATTGTGCTTGAGGCGACTGGGGGCATGGAAATAGATGCAGCAGAAAAGCTAACTCAGGCAGGATTAGCGGTAGCTGTAATCAATCCTCGACAAGCCAGAGATTTTGCCAAAGCCACGGGAAAGTTAGCCAAAACTGATGCTATCGATGCCAGAGTGCTAGCTCACTTTGCCGAAGCAATTCGTCCCGAAGTCAGACAGATAAGTGATGAATCCTCTCGTAATTTAGAAGATTTAGTCGCTCGTCGTCGTCAACTCAGTGACATGATTACGGCTGAAAAAAATCGTCGTCGAGGTAAAACTAATTCTGTTCAAGCCAGTATTGACGAACATATTGAATGGTTGAAACAACAGCTTAAGGAGATTGAATCGCAAATCAAGTCGGCGATCGCAATTAACGAAGACTGGCAGCAAAAAATGAAGGTGAGAGAGGGCGAGGTTGCCTCGCCATCTCTAATCACCTTGTTGAAATTGCTAACTAGTGTCCCTGGAATCGGTGAAGTCGTAGCGGTTACTTTAATCTCATCATTACCAGAATTAGGTCAAATCTCTCATAAATCAATTTCCTACTTAGTGGGTGTAGCTCCTTTAAACAAAGACAGTGGTAAGTTTAGAGGGAAGCGCAAGATTTGGGGTGGGCGAGCAAAAATCCGTTGTGTTTTGTACATGGCAACTTTGGTCGCGGTGAGATTTAATCCGCTAATCAAAGCTTTTTACGAGCGTTTAATTAGTAAAGGTAAACTCAAAAAAGTGGCGTTGACTGCTTGTATGCACAAGCTGTTGTTTGTCTTGAATGCCATGATGAAAAATAATCGAGCCTGGAAACCTCAAATTACTGATTAAATTGCGCTATTACTTCTAAGTTAACATCACACTCAATGATTGATGTGATGTCCGATCATCCTGCCTGGATTTAATTCATAGCGATCGCCTGAAAAAGACAAATTAAACTTGACATTCAAGACAATCGCTTTAGGGCCAATCGTCGAGCCGAAGCCGATTATTATGAGCAGTTATTATTTTCTCGTGTACGCTCTCTTCATTGTGCTAAATGGAGTTAGGTTTTGATTGAGATGTGTTCATCAGTCAGGGCTATAGTTAATAGCTCCAAGCGCTTTTAGAGAGGATTCTAAAACACCAGTTAATGTAACTTCTGTTATATTCATGCCTTTGTAAGGTTTATTAATGAAAAAGCTTTTGATACACTGACTCGTTTTGATGTCCCAAAGCTTAATCGTTCCATCTCTGCTACTACTAGCCAAAGTTTGGCTATCTGAACTAAAAGTAACGGTCTCGATTAAGTCGGTATGACCCTCTAGTAAGGTCACAGGTTCACTACCTTGCAAAAGTGGTGCTTGCTCGTGACCGTCTTCTGCGGTCAGATTTTGACTCTTTAAATCCCAGAGCATCAAGTTACAGTCTTTACTGTCAGTCGTCCTAGTAGCCAAAAGTTGGCTATCTCCACTGAAAGCAACTGCATATACTGTTTTATGAAACCTGTTTACAGAATTTAAACATTGTCTTGTTTGAATGTTCCAAAGCTTGCCTGTTCGACCGTCACTACTAGCTAAAAGTTGATTATCTCTACTAAATGCGAGGGACTTTATCTTACCACTGTGCCCTTGTAAGCTGTTAAAGCATTTCCCAGTAGCTATATCCCAAAGTTCCACTGTTCCATTGTCACTACCACTAGCCAAAACTTGTCCATCCGAACTAAAAGCAACTGCACATATCTGACTTGCGTGTGCAAAAGATTTCAGACATTCGCCAGTGGCGATGTTCCAGAGTTTTACGCTTCGATCGTTACTGCCGCTAGCGAGAGTTCGATTGCTGGGAGCGAAGGCTACTGAGGTTATCTGACTCGTGTGTCCGTACAAAGTTTTTAAACACTGACCGGTGCCAACTAACCAAAGCTTGATTGTCCGATCGTTACTACCACTAGCCAATAGTTGACTATCAAAACTAAAAGACACCGATCGGACTCCACGAGAATGACCAGTCAAGCTTTTGCAACTCCCCGTTATGGTATTCCATACTTTTACAGTTTTGTCGTTACTGCCACCAGCTAATAGTTTGCTATCTGAACTTAAAGCACATGATACAGCCGAGTTATCGTATCCTTGTAAAACTCTCAAACACCGACCAGATTTGCTCGACCATAACATTATAGAAGAGTCGTTACTGCTACTGGCTATGGTTTTTCCATCAGCACTGAAAGTCACTAATTGAATTTCACCAGCATGACCACGTAACGTTGTTAGTAACTGGTTTCTACTCGTATGCCAAAGCTTGATGGTTTCGTCGCTACTCCCACTGGCTAGGAGTTGACCGTCAGGACTAAACGTGATACAACTAACTCGTTCGGCATGCTCGTACAGAGTTTTAAGCACTTGTCCCGTAACTACCGACCAAAGCTTGACAACCCCGTCACTGCTGCCACTGGCTAAGACTTGACCGTCAGGACTAAACGTTACAGAGGCAATTTGTTCGGTTTCCTCGCTAGGCTCGGATAGAGTTTTGAGTACTTGTCCCGTAACTACCGACCAAAGCTTGACAACCCCGTCATTGCTGCCACTGGCTAAGACTTGACCGTCAGGACTAAACGTTACAGAGGCAATTTGTTCGGTTCCCTCGCTAGGCTCGGATAGAGTTTTGAGCACCTGTCCCGTACTGGCATCTAACAAGCATATGGCACGATCGCTAGCACTAGCAAAGACTTGTCCGTCAAGACTGCAAGCTGCTGCACATACCCACTTACCAGAACTCTTAGTATGTGAAACTTGTCTGACATCTGCAACTTGCCAACGATAAATTTCCCCATTGTTATTAACTGCACTCAAAACTCGATCGCCTAAGCTAAATCCCAAGGATATAATGTTGCTAAAACTGTTAGTAAAAACTGATTTAGCGAGATTTGAATGAGCAAAATTGACGTGATGCAAACTTACATCCTGAAGATAAGCTTGCCAGATGTTGAGCTCGGAAAAATTGTAATTGCTTAAATCTGTCTCAAGTTGACAAAGCAGATTGAGGATATTTCCCCCCGCGTATCCCGATGGTAGTAGCGATCGCTCTTGTAGCCTGGATGAAAAGTCGTGGCTTGAGTTGAAAGATTCATAGCTACTTAAAAAGAATATCAATCGACAAACCAGATTGTCACCCTGACCACTACTCTCCTCTGCCTGCTCTAGCACTTGCTGATTCAACAAAGTTGCCAGACTTCCTGTCTCTTGCAGTTGTCCTAGAAATTGCTCTCGTAGAGTCTCTAAAATACAGCATAGGTGATTTATAAGATTCTTTTTGCTTCCATAAATTGTCAGTAATTTATTAATTAAAGGTTTGAGAATCTGGCGCACCTGAGTCTCTCGAATGTAAGCTTTTGCCTGTGCTTTAATCAGGCTATGGCTTTTAAACAGTGACAAGTTCCCAGTCGTAATTTCTTCACAAACCTGGTTGATTAGTCGGTCGGTTATGTATTCTCTAACTACTGGTTGCAGCGCGAACTTATCCCGATTAATTTCAATCATTGAGCGACATCGCAGAGATTCCAAAGCTTCTGCTAGTTCTGATAGCTGTATTCTGGGAACGATATCTTCTCTCAAATCTTGAATAGAAACTGGCTCGCGATTGATAGTAAGCCAGTACATAATTTCCTGTTCTTGTCGGGATAAACGGTTAAAATCCTGTCTGAGAAAATCTCCAATTTCCCTAAATACGACCATTTCTGCGACCAAAAACTTTGAGAGGTTGCTATCAAATAGGTTTTGGATGGTTTTAGTCACCATCTTTAACCATAAAGGATTGCCCCTATAAAGCGCGATCAGTTGTCTATATTCTTCTTCTGAGCCAGAAAGACCGTTAATCTTAAGAATGTGTTGTCCTTCCTCTTTCAAGCCCTTTAAGTGGAACGAGCGAATGGGAAAATTCTCTCCCTCTTGTAAGGTCAAGTGCTTTGGTTTTTCTCGGCTAGTTAATACAAGACAACTTTGATGCTCTACTCCACCTATGTGTTTCAGTAGCTGAGCATACTCCCGATCTTGTGGTTTGTATTGCCCAGAACTGTTGCCGCTCCTTAAAAGGGACTCAGCACCATCCAAAATTAGCAGACAGCGGTGCTGGCGTAACAAGTCAAGCAGTTGCGATATTTTCGTACTTGAATCTTCTGCTAGAGCCGTTTCCTGGTTGGATAAAAAACGAATGAGATCTGCCAGGAGTTCTTTGAGTGGGGCTTGGGAAAGCGATCGCCAAATAATGTACTCAAACTCATCCTGAATTTGCTGGGCTAGCTTAATAGACAAAGCCGTTTTGCCAATTCCTCTCGTGCCCAACACCGCGACTAGGCGACAGCGATCGTTAACAATCCATTGTCCTAGCGTCGCTAATTCTTGGGTGCGTCCGTAGAAAACTGGGATATCATCTGCTTCGCCCCAATGTTGATGCACATTAGATAAATCTGTTTTCCTAGAGGGAGTAAAATTTGATTCCCATAATTTTCTTTCTAAAGCGGAGCGAAAATTTTTCTTGCTAACCCTTTCCCCTAATGCCTCTGAAAGCAACTTCCATAACTTGGGTCCGACATCTCGCTTCAAGTACTTATCGCTATAGCCAGCTTGTTCGGCAATCTCCTCATAGGTTTGGTTATCTATAGCCCCTTTAAGTACCATTTTCTGAAGATCTGTCAAATAGAATCCTTTACTATCGTATAGTTCTCGATCGGCAATTTGTAGCTCTTTCTCAAGCGAATTTGAGCTAAAGTCTGAATTAAACATATTTAACCTTTGCTTTTTAAGTACCAAAACTCACTTCAACCACCTACCTATATGCTTTCCAAAGTTTTCAAAGAAGGAATAGTTGGTAGAGCTACTTTTCTGACTTTCTGTAATCAACCTTTAGTTAATAACCGACGTTACGCAAATCAACGGAAAATCCATAGTTTGAACAAGGTATGAAAAAAGATCTATCAACCCTTTTCCCTTGACCCTTAATCCTTTTCCAGTATTAACAAGTAACAAATACATTAGTGCATAACGTCAATTAATAATGTGAGGTATTACTTTAGTCGACTTTCAATACTATAAATAGAAAAAGGAAAGTGAGTAAGTATTTTTAGCAACATTTTCATCAATTAGGGGCAATTAACCGAAGTTATCTTACCTGAACAGAACTAATTTTTTCGCTCTTTTTGTTTGGCATGAGTTTGCTTGATTCTTCACTAGTAGGGCTTTCGCTCATTATGATCGCTCATTATGAGCTATGTAACGCCCTTAGTCTTCTAAAATAAATAAATAGATTAAGTTTTTGTAACATCAAATTTTTTCTTATACAATAGGATCTATGTAATTAATAGAAATTTAGTAATATCAAACTTGTTTTTTGCAAACTAAAGTCTATATAAGCTTAAGGAAGTAACGATATAAAATTCATAAAGCCTATCTAGATTACCTTTGGCATAAGTCCGATAAACCTCAGTTAAGTAAAGGTTAAGGGATAAAGGGTAAAACCTTTAATTCTGATTTCTGATTTATTTTTGCAAGAGATTGCAGAACTTTTTGGGTTGTCAAATAATGAATTAACGAGACAATAATATAAGTATAGGGTCGAAAAAAACTATATTTATTAGTATTAGAGAAAATTGAGAAAATACCAACGTTACAACCCAAACGCAACCCAACGTTCTACCTTCTATATGTCTTCTGTTTTGCTCAAAGCCATTGAAACTCAATCAAAACAGGAGGATGCATCTCGCTCTGGTTTCATGGCTAGTGTTCTGACTTTTTTACTCCTGTCGTCCACTGGTCAGCAACTGCAAGAGGACGCTAGAGTTAATAATCTTACTCTAGCCCAGGAGTTAGAGCAGACCTTGGCACTATTTGAGCAGCAACTATTTCAGAAGCAGGTTAGTCAGCTTGCAGTAACCTGCCAGCGCTCGTTAGATCGGATGCTGATTTATCTTGCTTTACTAGGGCTGCGCGTCTATCAAGAAGGAGAACGACTCGATCGAGGTGCAGGCTCTGAATTACCGACAATTTTAGGTTTAGAAACCCGTCATTCATGAAGGCTTTGTGTACTATGACTATGGTAAAATTAGTGAATCTTAAAGGATACCGTGAAGCGAAGCTTATACGAAGCGGCTTGCACTTGTCCCACGGGATATATGCGGAGCGGTATCCCTTTAGGGACACCTTCGGATATCGCATTGAGTGTTCCCATTCGGGGCATTTGATTCCCGAATGGGTATCCTTTAGGAAATCCTTTAGGGCTTCGCATATGAAAACGTATAATACTAAATCCAATTGATAAAAGTCACGGTCGTATTTCTTTGAGTCCTCCAAGCTTGGAGGATTTAGGGGGCATTTTTAAGTAACTACGAACAGGATTTAGTAGACTTGTCGGGAAATAAAAATAACCAAAGCCAATTGTAGTAATTGATTCAACTTCGGCATTCTTAAGCAGCAATCAAATATAAATTCCATAGTCCCGCTGCTGTTAGCATTAGGCTGTCGTCAAAATTATTGACTTGGTTACGGTAAATTTGACTAGCTGCTCCATAGGGTTTGACCCCTGCCAAAGCATTTTCACAAACTACACGGGAGCTACTTAAAAGACGATTTTCTTCTGTTTGAATTTCATTGAGTTCTCCACCTTTCGGCTTTCTTCTTTTTTATTTTCTCTTGTTTCCCGACAAGTCTATTGTATTAATTTTACAGAGAATCTTGCTCTGAAATCGCAGCAACTCCATTCACTTCCTTATTTTGGCTTTATTATGTCGTCACCTTATGGATTAGGTAGACCAAAGAAGTTTCAACCTCAAGAAACAAATTCTCCCCTAAAAAAATTTAGATTGGCTGCCAAACTGACTCAGGAACAACTAGCTCAAGAAATAGGTGTTGCAGTCTCGACGATTCGTCGCTGGGAAAAAGGACAGGCTGAACCAACGATGACAGTAGCACAAATGAAATCTTTTTGTCGAGCAATAAAGCGAGATTTTGAGGAACTGCCTAATTCTCTTTTGCCATAAGTAAATCATATTAATACGATTTTCCCTGGCTGCCTGACACATATCGAAAAAGCTAAAGTGTAGAGCATCTAATCTCACGAATCCGACTAAACCAAATGGCATCATAGTATTATCGTTAGTATTGTCGTTTAGCCTTTTTAAAAGCCCTAAAGGATTAGCTTCGCGTCACAAATAAAAGCGCCAACGCGACTAGCAAATACAAATGTTCTAGAGATTGACAGTCGCGAATTTTGGATTCTTCTAACTAAAAAGCTCCAGATTTAGAGTCTAAAAACAATTCCTCAACGCGGAAGCGTAAGCCATATTGCCAAAGAGTTTGCAAAGTAGGGTCTTCATCAGTAATGACTGCCCGAGGTTTTTTGACTCCTTTTACGTTAGCTAAAACGATGTTACAATGCAGTTTTCCCTCTAAGCATAAACCTACATGACGGTGAAAAATGACTTCGGATTTTGGTGGATAGAAATACTTCACTTTAATCGGATGTTTTCTCACACTATGAAGAGTAATATCACACGGCAAACGCAAACAATAATGCCAGTTACTATTTTGCTAGCTGATGGTTCGCGAATCCACGATTGGCTAACAGCATGATGTCTGGGTAATTTGATAATAACTTCTGTGCCAAGCTCAACATCAATTTGGGACAGTTAAGCTGTTAATCATTTAAATTGAGTATAGTTGAATTAGAATAAAAACCGTCAAGCCCTCTCCCCGTCTCTCCGTTCTCATTTTTTCCAGTCAACCTCAATAAACAAATTAGATACCTAACAGCTTATACTTGTCAAGATCCTTATTAGTTCGCGCTCTGGCTCTTCTGTTTCTAGGTAAAGTTTTTCTAGTTTCACTTTGGTAAATAGTTTTTCAGCTTTTTGGTAGCTTTCCTTAGTTAATTCCTGTTTAAGTCGGTAAAAGGTTTGCTCTTTAAAATCTGAGTCTTCTCGGCAAGTTTCTTCAAACAATATAATAGCTAGCAAATTGGCTACCTCTTCTCCAAAACGGTTTTCTATTTGTTCGAGTATTCCCTCCAATTTGTCAACATTTTCTTTAGACAATAGCTCGTCAAGGGTAATTGAATGACGCTGGCAACAGTGAACAATGGTTTCATCAAACATACTAATGTTTACTCCTGATTTTAATCTTGGATACTTATTATCTATATTAACGCTGTGTGTCTTTCGCTGAATTACCAAAACTGTCTTCAAATTTTGGCGTTGGTAAATGCGTATTGCTATTTGCAATTTATTTATCTGTTCGGAAAAATATGCAAATTGAAAAGGCTGATAGCTACGGACGCATCACAGAGCCACAGCTCCTCTTGAGCAGACCGCTGCTAGTCGGCTAAGAGGCTTCGCCTCTGCGCTCAAAGCTTAAAGTTACAAAGGAGTTACAATAAATAGCCTATGGTGCGACATTACTTAATGACCAACGCCTGAATTTTATAGCTAATTCTTTTTTCTAGTCTTATTAAAAAAGCTTTTAGCCTTGGTTCAACTGTCAAAAGCACCATTGAATCGAAGATTCTACCTTCTTAAGGCTTACACTCAGGTATAGTTGAAGACCATATTTAAGTTAATAGCCAAAAGCTAAGGCTGTGCCTTTATTTCAGAAAACTTCGCTACAACAAACTTGATTAAGATACATGATTTTACCAAGCTTGTCAAACTACAGTTATATTAACTAAACTCCTGAACTTTTATGTATTGACACGTTAATTTTTTTAGAAGAATATTATATTGAAGTACTATCAACATTGACTAAAGTAGTACTTAATTGCCAAGACAACTATGTGTTGCTTTACTAAAAAAAGCTATTGGCTATTAGCAAAAAGCTAGTGCAAAGCCCTTTACTCTTTTTTTAGCCATGAATCGCAAACTTTCTTTGGCTGAATTACTGTCGAATGTATTTTCTGATATAAATGAAAACTTTCAATCAACCCTTAAAACCTATGAAGCTGGACAAAATGTTTTTTCACCCAGAGATCCTTCTCAAATGGTCTACTGTTTACTCCAAGGAGCCGTTAAACTTTATAGACTAAATCATCGTCAAACTATATTCATAGATTTGTTGCCTCCAGACAGCCTTTTTAATCTTACCTCGCCACAAGTTCCTAATGACGTGCAAATTTACCAGGCTCGAGCTTTGACAGAGGTAGAGTTGCTTTCTCTCCCTATGCCTCAATTCTGGTCAATAGTTCAGGAACATCCAGAGTTAATGCTTTTAGTAGTTCGCGAGCTATCGAAGAGGCTCTTACAAGCTCAAGAAATGATTGAGATTATGATTCATCCAAGTCCGGGTTTTCGGCTGCTCCGGTTTTTGTTAATTTTGTGCCGTAACTTTGGAGTTCCAACCTCTGAAGGAATTCGGATTGAGCTAAAGTTAACTCATCGGCTACTAGCAGAAATGACTGTTGCTCACCGCACTACCGTAACCTCATTACTTAACGAGCTAAAACGGCAGCAATTAATTTCTATCACTCGAAAAGAAATTACCGTTCGTAGTACAGAGGGCTTGCGAAAAGCGTCTGAATTATGGTTTCGCGAGCCCCCCTATAACTATATAATACCTGGGAACGCCGAACAAAATTGGCTATGAGGTAGCGATCGCTACCTCATAGCCAGAAAACTGATTTTTTCTCCACTTTGTCTGCGGAATCTAGGTATTTGCAGGCGACCTTTAACCAAACCGCAGTCTGCGGCAATCGCTCAAATTTCATCCTAAGTCGGGTCAGCGATACTATCTCGCCGAGAAATTACTTTAGCCGGCACGCCAACGGCAATCGAATATGGAGGAATATCTTTAGTAACAACCGCTCCAGCTCCAATGACGCTACCCCGACCGACGGTCACGCCATCTATAACTTTGACTCCGCTACCTAACCAACAATCGTCCTCAATGACAATTCCTTTGTAACTATTTCCTTGTCCTCTAATTGTCCCTTTGGAGTTGGCAAAATTATGATTGTTGGCGTAGATGCCTACATGGGAAGCAATCCGACAGTCATTACCAATTTTGATGGTGTTGCCCGATAAACAGGTATATGGACCAATATACGTACGGTTGCCAATGTCAATATCACCGTTGAAATGAATTTTGATAATTACCCCAACCTCAAGTTTAACGCCGTTTCCGAGACAAATTCTACTTTTTGGTCCGTTATTTCTCAGAGAAACACCGCGAGCCAGCTTAACTTTGTCGCCGACTTCAATTCCACCAGCATGCCAAAGTTCGACTCCAGGCTGGATTTGGACAGAGCTACCAATCTGCGACAAAATCGCCCGATATGATAGTCTTCGTAGGCTCTTACCTAAGGATAGTGGAACCCATCCTACCAGTGTGGTAACAATAATATCTTTCTGGCGCATCTCACTTTTAAATTAGTCCTGTATTAAACATCTGGCTGGTGAGCCACGCTAGCTAAATTTAGGTATAGTCTTTAAAAGACTAATAGTTGTCAATACAGATATGTTCAAATAAGCTCAGATTTCCATTCAGAACATTCACAACAGTATGTTAGAACGAGATTAACGAGATCTCTGTCAAACTTTAGTAGGAGAGAGGGAGGCGGGTAGAAACATCTTTCGTGCAGCATACTTAATTAAGTTTTTTCGATAGTGGGTTGCATTCTCGTCTACTTCCTCTAGTCTTTGGTCAACAAACTGTAAAACGCGCTCAGCACGGGTATCCCAAGTAAGTGCTTGTACATCTTGGTAAGCTTGCTCGGCGATCGCACTGGCTAGCGATGAATTGTCAAATAGAGCAACTATGGCTTTTGCGAAAGAACAAGGTTCGTCTGGCTGTGCCAAAAGCGCATTTTGGCGATCGCGCAACACTGTCATGATGGTTGGCAGGGCAGAAGCAACGATTGGTCTTTTAACGCTCATATAATCAAAGAGTTTGAGTGGACAATGGGCTTCGGCTAAATTCCAAAATTTACTAGTAGGAAGAACGAGAACATCAGCAGCATATAAGTAGGAAGCTAACTGAGATTGGGGTACGTGACCGATAAGGCGCACATTGTGTAAATTATTCTGCTTACATTCCTCTTGGACTCGATTAACATCCTCCTCCCACCCTCCTACCAAAACAAAGGTGTATTCTGGTAACAGGCGCGCTGCCTCTAAAATTGTAGGAATTCCTTTATATTCATATAAGTGACCTGAGTAGACCACAATCTTTACCTCTTGAGGGAGATTTAGCTGTTGGCGAGCTAACTGTTTTTCCTGGTAAGGAAGAAAATTACCCAGATCTACGGCGTTAGGAGCAATTAATAACTTTCTAGGGGCGAGCCCATGTTTAAAATAGTTTTGGGCTAGCTGGGGTAGAGTGGTTACGACTCCGACTAAGTTTTTGTCAGTAAAAAACTGTTGGCAGGTAGAGGCGTAATTTTCAAACACCGGATCGTGCCATTCCCACACCACAGGTACGCCAATCTTTAGTAAAATAGAAACGATTACAGGCGTACGAGTATAGATCGGGCAGGAAGATTTCAGACAAGCATACAGAACGGCTAATTTATAGTACCTGTGATTGTCGTAATCTTTTGGAAAAGGATACTTTACCTGAAGATGCATTGGTAAACGTACTAGCTTAAACGAGGAACGCAAGCCATACCAATCTTTAAACTCCGAATCCATTCCCTTTATCGCCGAACAAACATCACCACTAGTTACTAACTCAAAGTCTTCAATCTTTTGAGAAAAAGCTTGTGCCATCTTAGCAATTTGGGTGGCGTGAGCCATTTTAGAGGGTAAATTTCCCTTAGATAGATAAATGAGCGATTTTAAGCTGTTCATGAGCCAAGCCACGATTAAGGCATGCAGATATAAGCCTTAGTTTTTGGATACTATCTCTATGCATATAAAAGCGATAAAGCTCTTACTATGGTCATCTATATACTGAAACTTGTCGATGTAGAAAAGTTCAGGTTCTGATACTTTGTCCATGCCGTTTAAAGCACAGAACTTTAGTGTATCGACAATTTTCTCTGCTTAAACGAGGATATTTAAAAACAATGCCTCCCTTAGGTTTTTTCTTTTATGGCTACTCAAATTGTTACTGGCGCAGCAGGATTTATTGGTTCTCATCTAGCAGAGGCGCTACTCGAGCAAGGAAACAGGGTAATTGGCATCGATCAGTTTAACGATTACTATGACCCTAGCCTGAAGCGTAAGAATATAGCTTTGCTACAACAATATCCTTCTTTTAGGCTGATTAACGCCGATATTCAGTTTCTAGATTGGCAAGCCTTACTAATAGATGTGGAAGTAGTTTATCATCAGGCAGCGCAAGCTGGAGTTAGGGCTAGCTGGGGTCAAGGGTTCCGCAGCTATACGGAGCGCAATATCAACGCAACTCAGATAATTTTAGAAGCGGCTAAAGAGTCTTCTTTAAAGCGGTTCGTGTTTGCCTCTACTTCTTCAGTGTATGGTAATGCCGAAACTCTGCCGACTCCAGAAACGCTTTGTCCTCAACCTGTCTCTCCCTATGGCATTACGAAATTAGCTGCAGAAAGACTATGCTGGCTGTACCAGCAAAATTTTGGCGTACCCGTGACGGCACTGCGCTACTTTACCGTTTACGGACCTCGCCAGCGTCCCGATATGGCGTTTCACAAGTTTTTCAGGGCAGCGACCGCCGAAGAACCCATTTCTATTTATGGCGATGGACAGCAGACGCGAGATTTTACCTTTATCAGCGATATAGTAGCAGCAAATTTAGCAGCAGCGACAGTACCAGAAGCCGTCGGAGAGGTATTCAATATTGGTGGTGGCAGTCGAGTTGTTCTTGCCAAAGTGCTAGACAAAATGGAGGAAATTATTGGGCATCCCATTCATAAAAAATATGTAGAAAAAGCTAGGGGAGATGCTCGTCATACAGGGGCGGATGTTTCTAAAGCAAGGAAAATTTTGAGATACGATCCTCAGGTTTCTTTAGAAGAAGGTTTGTCTCAGGAGTGGGAATGGATTCAATCTTTGTACGGAATCAGTTTCTTTCACACCCCAAGGAAGTTAGCGTAAACGGGCTCGGCAGCCGACAAAAACCGCAGCATCTAATATCATGTCCTGTTAAACAGTTATGTTATCGGTAAAATAAGGCATAAGGCAGAGGGCATAAGGCAGAAGGAAAATAAGAGTTGGAAGCGAGTAAAGTTATTGTCACTAATTAAACGGACTTGATATGACCAGGAGTTTAAACCGTAGTGGGGTCGTCCAATCAATCTCTTGGCAGCTATAGCATCCTGGCGACTCTGCATGAGAGTGTCGAGCACTTGTCAAAAGCTCGTCCACCCCTCGCTACAGACAGTAGATTTTTCCTTTGATTTGATTTGCGCCTTATCCAAATGCCACTTTCTAGCTGTTCTTTGGCGACGATGGCAGATTTTGTTAGGTAGGTTGGGCTGAACTTATGAGTCCACTGGCGAAAGATTTGGTATGTGACTTAGATGCTACTGTAGAGCCGGATTTTTTCAATGTCTCGATAGCTCAGACAGAAGCTGTCGTACAGTTAGAGACAAGCCTCTAAATCCCTAACTTCTACTGCTTGATACCAATTTGCGTGCAGAGACGTAACTTTGATAAGGTAGTTAACTTGAAGATTTAGATGGTCAAAAAATTGTGTCTAGAGTCAGTCGAGTTTTACCGCATCTATCAGTAGAAGAAGTGAAGCAAAA
>JADEXJ010000371.1 GCA_015207195.1 Pleurocapsales cyanobacterium LEGE 10410 | reverse complement strand
CCTGGCTGATGGACACATCTTAGTTAAAGCCTAGCTTTGTTTAGCACAATGAAGAGAGCGTACGCGAGAAAATAACAACTGCTCATAATAATCGGCTTCGGCTCGACGACTGGCAAAACAACGTTCAGGATCGAGATAGGGTAAAGGCAATAATTGAAGCAACTCTCTGCCTTTGTGAATTGAGCCTCTCAACCATCGCAAGCCTATTTTCAGATAACTTAACCCTCTCGAATAATGGATATCAACTTGTTGTCTCAATCCAGATAGCTGGACTGTTGTTCCCATGATTGTGCTGTAAAGAATAGCGATCGCTACGACTAAATACAAACGATTCAATTTCTGAGGATCGCGCAGACGAGAATCAGTCAAACCAAAGATTCCAGATTTACTATCCAAGAAAAGCTCCTCAACCCGAAAACGTAAACCATACTGATAGAGGGTCTGAAGCGTCGGAGCTTCATCCGTAATCACCGCCCAAGGTTCGGCGACCTTTTCAGGATAAGCTAAAGCCAGATTAACAATTTCGATTCCTGATTCCCAAAGTCGAACCTGATGATACATCTTTGCTTCCCCCCGAACAGTTCGTAGCCCAGAAACAGGACAAGCACACCAGCGATGAACACCCCAGATTAATGTATCACTGGGGACACGAATTGAATAATGCCAATTTCTTATTTTTAGCCATTTTAATAATGCTTGATTGGCGAAACCTCTATCTGCCAACAACATGACATCATTTTGGTTTCGCAACAACCATGATGCTTTTCTCAGAAGCGGTCGATAAACCTCAAATGCAATGGTGGCACTATTATGCTCTTTGACTGACCACAGGAATGGAATTGCTCGACCACTACAGATAATCGATAAATGAATCATGCAATATTTGTTCCACAGCATCGTAGTGTCCAAAGCTATATACAATCTTCCTTTTGTCCAATTACTGATTGCCGCCATGACTAGAGGAAGATAAATTTTCTCTACCTCTATTTTGTGGTTTTTTAAAAAGCGACTCCATCGTTTCTGATAGCTTTGAGCTTGGGTTGCACGGCTGATGACAAATGGTTCCCACTCTGTTAAATGAAGACTCTGACTTAGTAGCACTCCCATCACCATCCAACTCAATGTAATCAAATGTCTTTTGTCTGAGTAATTACTGTGTTGCGAGGCAGTGCGTTGGGCGGTTTCACCGACTTAAAGCAACTGCCGAGGGCGACGCAGATATTGCATTAGTTGATTATAAAGAGGTGGGTGTTGGGTCATGATTTTTCACGGGTTTTTCGCAATCTCAGTGTCTCATGATTCATTGCCCACTTTTTACGCTGTGACCGCTTTTTATCCACTTGTGTCTATCAGCCAGG
>JADEXJ010000113.1 GCA_015207195.1 Pleurocapsales cyanobacterium LEGE 10410 | reverse complement strand
GAGATAGTGTATTTGAACGGGATGGTTTTTATTTGGAAAGACTATAAGTAAAGGGAACTAATTTAGATAAATCTGTTGTTTTGTTTCGTCACGATGTTGTTGCCGTTGTTGCTGTTGTTGTCTTAATTCGTCCCTACTCTGCTCAAATTCCTGCTGTCGTTGTCTAGCTCGTTCCCACTTCTGTTCTTGGTTTTGTTGCCTCTGTCGATTTTGCAGATTTCGTCGCTCTTGCCTTCTTTGTCGTTCTTCCCGCAGTTGAGTTTGACGTTCTTGGTATTTTTTTTCTGCTTGTTGTTGTCTTTCTTGTTCAATTTGCCGATAGATCGTCTCTTCTCTTGAAGAATAATTTTGAGAGATTGTTTCGGTTGCCTCTGCTGCTGTATAAATTACAACAGAGCAAGCTAATAGAATCAGGCAGAAACATTCTATTTTTAAAAGCCTATTTAACAGATAGAACATAGCGGTTTGTCAATAGAGTTACACTTCACATAATTAAAATAGCCAAGGCGATCGCTCTATTTCCATAGCTTGAGGTCATTAAAAGAAATGACAAAAGTAATTTCTCGATTGAGCAAATTTTTATAGAATTAGAGTTGATGGCGCGTAATCGAAGTCATGACAGTTACTACCTCGTCAATCTCTAAAATTTCTCCTTCTGTGCGTCGTACCTTGCAATATTTAGAGTGGACGCTGCTAACGGTTAATGCTCTTAGCGTTATACTCGATCGCCTGCTTTACCGAGGAGAGAATGCACCGCCTGGAGGTCGTTATCTTTCCCATAGAATATCCACTTTGGCAGCGTCAGGGCTATATTGCGATCGAGATAGCTTGGATACTCTTTGCCCATCACATTACTATGTGGCGCGGGTGGGATTTACTGTTGTGTGTGGTTTTAGCTAAAAGCTGCTTTTTGCTGCGTCGCCGAGACACGATCTTTATAACTGTTGTCACAGGGGTTGCTCGACAGATTAGCATCGCTCTGTTTCTGCCCAAAATGATTGAATTGATGTCTAAAAACATGGCGGACATAGTAGCAGAAGATATTTCCGATCCCAGGCGGATAATTATCTCGGAGATGGCAGGGAGCATTACAACTTATTTGGCATTCAGTACGGTTGTCTTACTGCTTTGTTTTTTAGTAGTGGCGGAACAAAAAAGTCGTCATAAAGCCTCGGTTTTAGCTGAGGAGGTTGAAGTTTTGGCTGCCGATCTCGAAAGGACACGTATTGCTCGCAACATTCACGATTCTTTAGGACACACCCTCACTACTCTCGATGTGCAGTTAGAATTGGCTCAAACCTTGCACGAACGAAATCCTGATCGCGCATTACAGGCATTGAATACGGCTAAAAGTTTGTCTGGTCAATCTCTTCAGGAAGTACGACGTGCTGTTTCAACGATGAGAGTAGAAAACTTCAATCTCAACACTGCCATAAATCGTGCGATCGCCCAAATAAACCATAACCAATTTAAAATCGATGTTCGATTAGATTTACCAAAATTACCGTTGCAGGTTAGTCAGCAACTCTACCTAATTATTAAAGAAGGATTGGTTAACATTCAAAAACACAGTCAGGCAAATTCAATTAGCCTCTGGGGACAAGCTACAGCTATAGAGATTATTCTCGGATTATCCGATAATGGAATTGGGTTTGAGCCTCAAATATCTAGTTCGGGCTTTGGTTTGAAGGGGATGCGGGAGCGGGTTCAGCTGCTTGGGGGACAAATGAAAGTTCATAGTACCCTGGGTAAAGGAAAGTTAATTCAAATTACCATTCCACGATGATTCGGATTTTACTAGCAGATGACCAACAGCTATTTCGCGAAGGATTAATTGCGCTGCTGTCTTTGGAAGAGGATTTAGAGATTGTGGGGGAAGCCAATCACGGACGAGAAGCGATCGCTCTAGCCGAACACCTTCAGCCTGACGTTATTTTAATGGACGTGCGGATGCCAATTTGTAATGGTGTTGAAGCAACCCGTGCAATTCATCACTCCTATCCCTGGATTCAAATTCTGGTACTAACTACTTTTGACGAGGACGAGTATGTGTTTCAATCTTTAGAAGCAGGTGCGTTAGGATATTTGCTTAAGAGTACCCCTGCCAAACAAGTAGCGATCGCCATTCGTAATATTCAGTCGGGTTATAGTCAATTAGGTCCTACTATTGCACCAAAAGTTTTTGCCCAGATTAAGTCATCTTCTTCTACCAACCAAAAGAATTATCAAGATTTATTTAATCAGCGTGAGTTAGAAATTTTAAAGCTTTTAGGTTTGGGTAAAAGTAATCAAGAAATTGCCCAACAGCTTCATCTAGCAGAAGGTACGGTAAAAAACCACATGACCAATATTTTTTGTCTGTTAGAGGTGCGCGTAGCGAAGCCATGCCGAAGGCTTATCGCACTCAGGCTGCTCTTTGGGCGCATCAAAACTTAATACCATAGAAGAATGTACAAAGCGATTCTCTGCTGAATTACGCGATCGCCAAATTTTCGTCAACTGATTTTAGTCAAGTAAACCAGAGATTTCGCTAGCCAAGTTCAATAGGTCAAAAGATTTAGCGATCGCCTTTACTGATGCAGTTTTGGGAAATTCGATTAGCTCCGAAGACTGGGGTGTAGCGGTCAGAAGAAGCAAGGGAATGTTTCTGGTCACAAGATTTTGTTGTAAATTCTGGGCTATTTCTCTCCAGCACAAATCGGGCATTGTTTCATCAATATCTAGTAAAATAGCGTCAGCTTCCGAAGCTTTGTCAATCCCCTCAATACCAGAATCTACCGTAATTACTTCACAGCAAGGAATAGTCTCCAAGCAAAGTAACAGCATCTCTTTAACTGCATCGTCAGCATGGATTAGTAAAATACGTCGAACTTCAATACACATCGACTTTAATTTTGTCACCAAGGTAAATAAGCCTCATCTGACGAAATAGTTACTCAGGGTGAGACTGTCTTGCATCAGGCTTTTCCTCGCATTTTAAAGAATAAATCTGAATAACCGATGAAGTCATAAAACGACTAACAACTAACCTAGAACAACGCCAACTTAGTATCATACCGTCATCCTCATGAGTCAAGCGTTCGCCAAAACTATTGCTTCTATATTTCCTTTTTGGGCAGAACTAGATGCTAAAGCCCAAACAGATTTACTTACTCAAGGTCAATACCTAAAACTATCTGCGGGTCAATTTATTTGCCTGGAAGGTGAACTGTGTAATAGCTTGCCACTAGTAATTTCTGGAAATGTCCGTATCTATAAAATTGGTGAAAGTGCCAGAGAAATCACCCTTTATCATTTAGATCGAGGTGACAGTTGTATTATGACTGCTTCTTGTATCCTCAGTCAAAAGATATTTCCTGCCTTTGCCGTTACCGAAACTGAAGTCGAGGCTTTTGCTGTTCCTGCTGCTAGCTTAAGAGAATGGGTGAAACATAACCATGTTTGGCAAGAATATATTTTTGGACTACTTTCTCTAAGATTAGCCAATGTGATTGAAATAGTTGAAGAGGTGGCTTTTGGACGGTTAGATTGTCGAATTGCCTCCTATCTAATCGATAATAGCGATCGCAGTTTGAGAACAATCGCTATTACTCACGAAGCGATCGCTCACGATTAACTTATCTGTGTTTATCTGTGTTCATCTGTGGACGCTATTTAAATCTAATCAGTTTTTTGAGATAGTATATTTGTTCACCTTAACAGGGGTAGCTTTTAGCTTTTAGCTTTCAAGACATTTCAAGCTTACTTAGGCGATTCATAGCTATTGGCTTAATTTTCTACCATTATCTAAGGATTAAATCTTTTATCAAGAAGGGTTTGCCGTGTCCTGGGTATACAGTATCTATAGGTAAGCTAGTTAATTTTTTCACGCTGGCGGTTGCAGCTTCTAAATCATCCATAATTGACCAAATTTCTGGTCGCTCGACATTAGCCAGTAAATCCCCACAAAACAGTTCTCCATCGCTAGTTAGAAGCCCGATTGATCCCTTGGAATGTCCTGGTAGATGAATGACTTTGGCATCAAATCCATATCTAGCTAAACTATCTCCATTATTTAAATAGATATCGGGTTGACATCGATCGGATTTATTTAACCTGAATAACCAGTCAAGCAATAATCTAATAATCATGTTGGGTTTTTTTCGATGCCATGATAGATCTCCATGTTCGACCATACCCGAATCATCTCGGTGCATAGCTACTTTGGTTCTAAAAGTTCGACGCAAATAAGCTGCATTGCCACAATGGTCAAAATCACCATGAGTTAGAATAATCAGCTTCAGTTTCCCTGGCAGACAGCCCGCACTTACAAGTTCTCGTTCGATAGTTTGGCGTTTAGCAGTTCTTCCCGTATCGATTAAAATATAGCCTCCTTCGGCTTTGATTAGATAACAGTTGACAAAGACATGAAACATGAAAGGTGTAGTAATGGTTTTAATCTTCATGGCGGTGTTGGTTAAAATTGCCAGGGATTTTGTTAATCAAGATCGCTGCTAACCCAAAACTTTAGCAATGCGATCCGAGAGATCGAAGGGGTCATAAGGTTTGGTAATGATATCGGATACTTCTAGCTGGGTAAACTGGCGCAGTTCGGCAGGTTGCGCTTTTGCCGTTAATAAAATTACGGGAATGGGTCGAGTTACGGAATTCGCCTGCAATTCGGTGAAAGTCTCCAAACCATCCATATCGGGCATCATTACGTCCAGCAGAATCAGATCGGGCTGTTGGGCGATCGCTTCAACTAAACCTTCTTTTCCCGAACTGGCGGTTGAAATATTCCAATCACCCACTAGTTCTAAGCAAATTTGAGTTGCTTCTCGAATATCATCATCATCGTCGATGATTAAAATTTTTTTATTCATATTCATATTTTTATTCTTTGTCCTTTGTTAACTAATAACTAATGACTAATGACTAACCACTAGACCTCTTGCACGAATCAAATAAAAATCTAAATTAGTTACTTACTACTTCCTACTCCCTACTTTCTACTTAGCAAAACCAGGGTTTTTAACATTTATGCAAGAAGTCTACTAACCACTAACAGGCAAAGTGAAATAAAATGTACTTCCTTGACCCAAAGTACTTTCGACCCAAATCTGACCGCCATGCTGTTGGACGATACTGCGACAGATAGCGAGTCCTAAACCCGTTCCACCACGATCGCGAGAATCGGAAGCATCAACCTGCTGAAAGCGATCGAATATGGTTTCTAGGTGTTCTGGGGGAATACCTCTACCGCGATCTTTTACCTGAAAAACAACCTCATCACCCTGTAAATGCGCTTCTAGGCTGACTGTAGTATTGGGAGGAGAAAACTTGATCGCGTTGCTGAGTAGGTTGGTTAGAGTTTGAATAATGCGATCGCGATCGACCCAGATTTGAAGCGATAGAGGTTTTACAGTGATGTCAGTCTGGGCTTTATCTGCCATACTGTGTACGATTTCTACAGTGTCAGTCATGATATTACTGGCGTTGTAGCTTGCTTTGACCATGGTTACTTTGCCAGACTTGATTCGCTCTAAATCTAAAATGTCATTAATCAGACGTACCAAGCGATTGGAATTATCGAGGGCAATTTCTAATAAACGTTGGCTTTTACTAGATTGAGGATCTACGCGATCGCTCGAAAGCAAGGTAATAGAACTGCGAATTGAGGTTAAAGGGGTTCGCAATTCGTGACTGACTACCGAAATGAATTCATCTTTCATGCGATCGATAATTTGTCGTTCGGTAATATCTTTAAAAATTACTACCGCGCCCACAATTCCTGCTTTTTCTTTAATCGGAGTACTGACATACTCTACAGGAAAGCTCGATCTATCTTTACGCCAAAATATTTCATGAGAAATGTAGTTTACCTCGCCAGTTTGTAGGGTTTGATAGATGGGATTGTCTTGCCAGGAATATACAACGCCTTCTGCTGTTGAGTGGTTGACGATCTCGTGCATCGGCTGGCTTTGTAATTCGTTTATTTCATATCCCAATATTTCCGCAGCAGCAGGGTTAACAAATGTGGTTTTTCCTGTCATATCTAAACCATAAATGCCTTCCCCCGCAGAATTCAAAATTAGTTCGTTTTGATGGCTGAGTCTTTCTAAAGATGCTCTAGTTTTAAGGCGATCGCTTATTTCTTTGACTAATTTCTGATTGGTTTCTTGTAGCTGGGCGGTACGTTCCTGTACTCTCCGTTCTAGGGAGAGGTTGAGATTATGAACCTGCTGATAGAGTTGATAGCGATCGATGGCGATCGCAAAATGACTGCCTAAAGTTTGTGCTAGTTCGATTTCGCTGTCTGTCCAGGGACGGGCTTTATTTTGTTGGAGTTCGCGCCAAGTCTCAAAAGAACGACGGGGAAACAGATTTCGGGGATCATCGCGATCGGGTCTTTTTGCCCAGATAGTTTCAACATCAATTCCCTGGCGAAAAATACTGAGATATCCTAGTGTTTTTTGTCGATATACTAGCTGGATCGTTAATATGCTTTTAATTTGACTGGGTTTAAAGGCTAGTTCTAGATTTGGTGGCAAGGAATTAATCTCGTTGGCGATCGCCCAGGGCTGAATTACCCGATGGGTTTGAGCGGTGTTTTCCAGCCAGGTTTGCCAGTCGGGATGTTCTTCAATCGGTATGGTTGTCCGATCCGCTGTTTCAGGTATCGATACAGGCTGTTCGCCAGAAACATATAGTTGAGCCGTTGAATCAGCATTTTGAGGGATAATATAGACTCTGCCTCCCGATCCTTGTAAGGCTGTTACCGTCTGCTGTAATGCCTGTTGCAACTCAATTTCAGTCATGGAGTGCAAAGATTTGCCAACGCGGTTGATCGAGGCTTCTTGCTGTGCCTGAGTGCGAGTTGACTCTAATAAATTAGATTGGGCGATCGCAATTGAAGTCTGATCGGCAACTAGCTGAACTATTTCTAATTCTTGCTTGGTCACTATTCGAGGCAAACTATGATGAGAAACCAACAGTCCCCACAGGTGATGGTTATCTAAAATAGGAACTACTAACGAAGACTGCGTACCCATAGCGATTAAATACTCCGCGTGGCAGGGATCGACAGGGCGAAACTCGATATCAGTCTCTTTTTTCGCTGACGAACTCATGCCAATCTGACGAGAAGCAATATTAACAATGGTTCGTTGACGCTCTTGTAAATAAAGTTCCCGCATGGATTCGGGGATATCTTCGGCAGGGAAATGCTGACCGAGTAACGAGGGTAACTTGTCGAGATTTACCGATTCTGCTACTACTTCACCACTACCGTCTTCATCGAACTGATATATTTTAACTCTGTCGGTATTTAAAAAAGCTCGCACTTCAGCTACTGTAGCTGAGAGAATTACCGAGAGTTCTAGAGATTGACGGATGCGATCGATCGTTCGATGTAGCAGCCTTCCCCAAGAATCGAGTTCTTTATTTTTGGTGCGATCGCCAGTAATTTTATTATCTTTCATTTTTAGTTGAATAAGATTGTTCGCCCCTACTAGATCGCCCGTAGTAATTGACTGCGATTGAGATGGTTGAATATTTTGGGGATTAATTCAGACGAGGCTGAAGTTTTATTAATGAAGTCATTAGCACCTACGGTTAAAGCTTGATGTATGGTGTTGAGATCGTTGTGAACGGTAAAGAACAAAATTGGTAACTCCCGCCAACGAGGATCGTTACGTGCTAGCTGACATAGTTCGATACCAGTGTAGTTGGGCATGGCAACATCTAAAAGTAGCAAGTCTGGTTTTAGTTCTGTAATAATTTGCCAAAAATCTAGTGGATTGCTTAATGTGGTTACGTCGATTTGCCAAGGGTCTAATAAACTGCTAATTGCTGTTAAGACTTCTGGATCGTCATCTACAGCTAATATTTTGCCAGTCTGGTTTCTAAGTCGAGCTATAGCTTTAACAATTGCAGTAACGGCTCGATCGCTTAATGAAGAATGTTGTAAGAGTAAATTGTTGCCGAGAGCGATCGTTTTCTGAAGATTCTGGAAATCGTTACGATCTGTAAACAGAATTACTGGTGAAGGTAGATCGTTAATTACCCTGGCTAGATTTTTAAGACTTGGTTCTGTCAACTTGGTTAGGGAGAATTGCCACACCACAGCTTCTAAGTTGGGCTTGGCTAAAGCTTGTTTGAGCTTGACTGGGGTAGTGACCAGTTCAAAGCATAGCTCGGCAGCAGTCATCTGGGCGATAATTTTTTTTACTAGTTTAGGATGGCGATCGACCGCAATAATTACAGGGCGATTTCCCTTGGCGGAAGGGGACTTAAGATTAGGATTTGGTTGAATTGAGTTTTTGAGGTCAGTTAGTAGTTCGTTAAACTGCTTGGCTTTAACTGGTTCTGAAGTTGCCTGTATTTTTAATAATTGTTCTATTTCTCTAGCCAGATTTGAACCCTCAGCAAAACCAAAAATCCCCAGTCCTCCTGCTAGTTTATGTGCTGTTCGTTGCGCCTGTTGTAAGAGGTTTCCCTCTAAAGTATTTTCTTGCCAAGCAAGATTAGCTCGTTCGAGAATTTCCAGGCGATCGCTATTTATCCCTTCAAATTTATGCCACACTGCTGTTAATGCTTTGGTGGTTTGTTGACGCAGCAATTTCTTGCTCTTTGGTTCGTTTTTCTTTTCTTCAAGTTTGGCTACTGGTTTGAGACGATAACCAACGCCATAGACAGTTTCGATCGGATCGCAATTAGCTCCCGCCTGTTTTAGTTTGCGCCGTAATACTTTGATATGGGCGCAAATGGTATTTTCGCTAGGTGCTTCTTCTACATCCCACAAGCGATCTAAAATATTTTCGCGAGTTAAAACGCGATCGCCGTTATGTAAAAAAAGCTCTAATAAACGATATTCTTTGGGAGTTAAATTTAAGTTTTTCTCGTTATAAGTTACTACATGAGTGCTAGAGTTGAGCTTCAGTTTACCCCATTGCAAAATCGGCGATAATAAAGAATTTTTCCGACGTAATAAAACCCTTATACGGGCTAATAATTCGGTGATTTCAAACGGTTTAACTACATAATCATCTGCCCCTGCATCTAGCCCCACTACTTTCTTATTATTAGAATTTTGCGCGGTTAATAACATTACGGGGGTTTGATTTCCCGCCGAACGCAGTCGCTGACAAAACTCGATTCCATTTAGTTTAGGTAAAACAATATCCAGTACAATTAAGTCATAATCATAAGTTTCGACAAACTCCCAGCCTAACTGTCCTTCGGTGGCGCGATCGACAATATAGTCATGCTCCCTTAAAACATTTTCTAAAGTTTGAGCGATAAGTTCATCATCTTCAACTATTAAAATTTTCATTTATCTGCAAGTTTAAATATTTGCCAGTATCTAATTCGGCTAGCTAATTCCCATGCTAAAAATTAACAAATGTTTGTTTAAAAAAGTTTAAAAAAGTATTGATATATTTCTAGCTAAATAACCTTCCAACATTCTAAGTATTTTACAAATATTTACTATTTGAAGTACCGTGCTATTTCGATCTGTCTATCTGGTTTTTTCTATCAATATTATTGTTAATAATAAATATATCTAGATTAAGCAAATGATGTTAGTCGAGTAAATACTTTTACGACTAAGTTTTGAAGTTTTGTAAAAATATGATTATTATTCTGCAACTAAAACTAATCTTCTGATATAAGTTTAAATAGAGTAATCTAGGTATTGCACTTAGGTAAAGCCCAGTCTTTTTTCAATATATATCTCAAATAAACTGAGTACTCGAACGAGTTTCTTGGTTCGATCGCTCTTTAACCACTTAAATGAAAGTCGATTATCGCCTCTGGCCTCGGAAACCGCAGCGAAAATCGATAATCTGCCCTTTTAGTAAGGAATTTTCGTCATGAAATTACCCGCAACAGAACCACTGTGTTCTAATAATATCGATCCTGTTTTAGCCACAGATCGGCGAACGACCGAACCAATTGAGCAACAAACAGCTTCAGAATTGGCTCTAGACTTTACTGGAGATAGCCTTAACGTAGATCAACTAAGGAACTATCTCAATTTGCAGCCAGTTGATTTGCAAGTTAATTTATCCTTGGCGGAGTCTATTTCCGCACCACCAAAAATCCGAGGATTTGAGCCAGACTTATCAGCAGAAAACTTACAGCTAGAGGATATGCAGGCTCTTAATCAACCAGTATGGTTTAAAATTCTAGTAATAGAAAATAACGATTCAAGTCGCGATCGCCTGTGCCAAATATTACGCGATGAAAATATTCAAGTCATTGAAGCTAGAGACAGTATGACGGGAATTGAATTAGCAAAACGCGCAGTTCCCGACTTAATTGTTTGTGAAATGATGATGCCAAAAATAGATGGTTATGGCATTAAATGTTTGTTGCAAAATTCTCAGCTTACGCAAAAAATTCCTTTGCTGTTTATTACTACCCCCACAGGGCAGACACTCGAATCAGAAATAGTTCTAATAGCCAAAAAAGATCGTAACGAGTCTGTAAATAAAGAAAAGTTTTTAGATGCGATCGCTAATAAATTAGTTCTGTCGGCGCAAGTATAAAGATACGGTCGTTATTGGTTTTTTGTTCTCGATTGTTGGTAACTAACGACTAACAACTAACAATTAACTGCAAGGTGGGCAAATTCCAAAGTTGAAGCCTACAAAGCTAACCGAATAATTTTGCCCACCCTACCGACTAACGACTTTACGAACGCGATCGGTCACGTCTCTACCGACTAACAACCAAACAGGAGAATATAAATGACAATTAGCCGTTCCGAATCGGAGCAAAAGGCAAAAGTTGTCGTAGATACCAATCCCGTACCAACTTCTTTTGAGAAGTGGGCAAAACCAGGACACTTCGATCGCACCCTTGCCAGAGGTCCTAAAACTACTACCTGGATTTGGAATCTACACGCCGATGCTCACGATTTTGATAGCCACACCAGCGATTTAGAAGATGTTTCGCGCAAGATTTTTTCCGCCCACTTCGGACATTTGGCGGTAGTCTTTGTCTGGCTGAGTGGGATGTACTTTCATGGTGCGAGGTTTTCCAACTACACCTCTTGGTTAGCAGATCCGACCGCTATTCGACCCAGCGCGCAGGTAGTTTGGCCCATATTTGGTCAGGATATCCTCAATGGCGACATGGGTGGCGGTTTTCACGGTATTCAGATAACTTCTGGCTTATTTCAAATGTGGCGTGCTGCTGGTTTTACTAATGAGTTCCAGCTTTATTGTACGGCGATCGGCGGGCTAGTAATGGCTGCATTGATGCTCTTTGCTGGCTGGTTTCACTATCACGTCCGCGCCCCCAAACTAGAATGGTTTCAGAACGTCGAGTCGATGATGAACCATCATTTAGCAGGATTGCTAGGTTTGGGTTCCTTGGGCTGGGCGGGACACCAGATTCATGTAGCATTACCAATTAACAAGCTTCTGGATGCTGGGGTTGCACCTGCGGATATTCCTTTACCCCACGAATTTATCGATGCCAGCAAAATGGCAGAACTATATCCTAGTTTTGCCCAAGGTTTAAGACCCTTCTTTACCTTAAATTGGGGAGTATATAGCGACTTTCTCACTTTTAAAGGTGGTTTGAATCCCGTTACGGGGGGCTTATGGTTATCCGATACCGCCCATCATCACTTAGCACTGGCAGTAGTGTTAATTATTGCGGGACATATGTACCGCACCAACTGGGGTATCGGTCACAGCATGAAGGAAATGCTGGAGGCACACAAAGGACCGTTTACAGGAGAAGGACACAAGGGTCTGTATGAAATTCTCACTACCTCTTGGCACGCGCAGTTAGCAATTAATTTAGCGATGTTGGGTTCCCTCAGCATTCTCGTGGCGCATCATATGTATGCCATGCCACCTTATCCCTATTTAGCAACCGACTACGCGACCACCCTGTCTTTATTTACCCATCATGTTTGGATTGGCGGATTTCTGATCGTTGGTGCTGCTGCTCATGCTGCTATTTTTATGGTGCGGGACTATGACCCCGCTGAAAATGTTAATAACTTATTAGATCGGATAATTCGTCACCGAGATACAATTACTTCCCATTTGGTTTGGGTTTGCCAGTTCTTGGGCTTCCACAGCTTTGCAATCTATTGTCATAACGATACGATGCGGGCTTTTGGTCGTCCCCAAGATATGTTTTCCGATACGGGAATCCAGTTACAGCCAATCTTAGCCCAGTGGATTCAAAACCTACATACTTTAGCACCAGGAAACACTGCTCCTGCGGTAATTGAGCCTGTAAGCTATGCCTTTGGTGGTGGAGTAGTAGCTGTGGGTGGCAAAGTGGCAATGATGCCAATTCCTCTGGGTACCGCAGACTTTTTAATTCACCATATTCATGCTTTTACCATCCACGTCACGGTTTTAGTACTGCTTAAAGGGGTTTTATACGCCCGTAGTTCTCGTTTAATTCCCGATAAGGGTCAACTGGGCTTCCGTTTTCCCTGTGATGGTCCAGGACGGGGCGGTACTTGTCAGGTATCGGCTTGGGATCATGTTTTCCTCGGTCTGTTCTGGATGTATAACTCCCTATCAATCGTGATTTTCCACTTCTTTTGGAAGATGCAGTCTGATGTCTGGGGAACCGTAGACGCAGATGGAACGATAAATCATATCACCGCGGGTAACTTTGCCACTAGTTCGATTACCAATAATGGTTGGCTGCGGGACTTCCTGTGGGCGCAGGCATCTCAAGTAATTACTTCTTACAACAGCGCGCTGTCAGCTTATGGCTTAATGTTCCTCGCAGGACACTTTGTCTTTGCCTTTAGCTTAATGTTCCTCTTTAGCGGTCGTGGTTACTGGCAAGAGCTAATCGAGTCTATCGTCTGGGCGCACAACAAGCTGAAGATTACCGTTGCCATTCAACCCCGCGCCCTCAGTATTACTCAAGGTCGGGCTGTAGGAGTAGCTCACTATCTTCTAGGGGGAATTGTCACCACCTGGGCTTTCTTCCTGGCACGGATGTCGGCGATTGGCTAAATCGCAGGGGATTAATTGGTTAAGACCAAAAGGAAAATTGCTCGTAAGTAATGAGTAACAAGTTTTCAGATCCAAATTTGTCTTCTTACGAGTAACTACTAACTCATTAACACTTAACTGCAAGGTGGGCAAATCGTAAAGTTGAAATTAAAAAGTCAAGCTGAATAATTTTGCCCACTCTACCAACCAACTTAAAAGGCTAATGGCTAATAGCTAATAGCTAATAGCTAATAGCTTAAACAAACCTAATGACTAATAACCGATAACTAAACTATTTATCATGGCTACCAAATTTCCTAAATTTAGCCAAGACCTTGCCCAAGATCCGACCACCAGACGTATCTGGTATGGAATTGCCACCGCTCATGATTTTGAGCTACACGATGGCATGAATGAGGAGAATCTCTATCAAAAGATTTTTGCTTCTCACTTCGGTCATATTGCCATTATCTTCTTGTGGACATCGGGTTTACTATTTCACGTGGCTTGGCAAGGCAACTTTGAACAATGGATTCAAGATCCGATTAGTATTCCCCCCATAGCTCACGCTATTTGGGATCCTCAATTTGGACCAGGGGCAATTGAAGCCTTTACTCAGGCTGGGGCTTCTAATCCCGTTAACATTTGCTATTCAGGGGTTTACCACTGGTGGTATACCATTGGGATGCGCTCCAATAACGAGCTATACATGGGTGCGATATTTTTAATGCTGCTGGCAACGGTAATGTTGTTTGCTGGCTGGCTGCACCTACAGCCGAAATTCCGCCCCAGTTTGGCTTGGTTTAAAAATGCCGAGTCCCGACTCAATCATCATTTAGCGGGTTTATTTGGGGTTAGTTCCCTAGCTTGGGCTGGTCACTTAATTCATGTGGCAATCCCCGAATCTCGCGGACAGCACGTTGGCTGGGATAACTTTCTGTCTACTCCTCCCCATCCCGCAGGTTTAGGCGCATTCTTTTCTGGTAATTGGGGAGCTTATGCTCAAAATCCCGATACCGCAGGACATATTTTCGGCACCTCAGAGGGTGCGGGAACGGCAATTTTAACTTTCTTGGGTGGCTTCCATCCCCAGACAGAATCCTTATGGCTGACAGACATGGCTCATCACCATCTGGCGATCGCCGTAATCTTTATTATTGCAGGACATATGTACCGTACTAACTTCGGTATCGGTCACAGTATTAAAGAGATGACTGAAGCTTTACAGGGTCCTGGCTGGGATGGATTTTTTATTGCCCCTAATACTGGTCGGGGACACAAGGGTATTTACGATACCTATAATAATTCCCTGCACTTTCAGTTAGGCTGGCATCTGGCTTGTTTGGGGGTAATCACTTCCTTGGTAGCGCAGCATATGTATTCCATGCCTCCTTATGCTTTTATTGCCAGAGACTACACTACCATGTCTGCACTATACACCCATCATCAGTATATTGCTGGCTTTCTAATGGTTGGTGCATTTGCTCACGGCGCGATCTTCTTGGTGCGAGACTACGACCCCGAATTAAATCGGGATAATGTCTTGGCAAGGGTTTTAGATCACAAAGAGGCAATCATCTCTCATCTTAGTTGGGTATCTCTGTTCCTCGGTTTCCATACCCTAGCTTTATACGTGCATAACGATGTCGAGGTAGCTTTTGGGGCAGCAGAGAAGCAAATTCTAGTCGAACCTGTCTTCGCTCAATGGATTCAAGCAGTCCACGGTAAGGCACTCTATGGTATTAGCACCCTACTTTCCAATCCCGATAGTATCGCTTCAACAGCATGGCCCAATCACGCTAATGTGTGGCTACCTGGTTGGCTGGAGGCAATTAACAACGGTACTAATTCCCTGTTTCTAACTATTGGACCAGGAGACTTCTTAGTCCATCATGCGATCGCTCTTGGTCTACACGTCACGACTTTAATTTTAGTTAAAGGTGCCTTAGATGCCCGTGGTTCTAAGCTAATGCCAGATAAAAAAGACTTTGGCTATGCCTTCCCCTGTGACGGTCCTGGACGTGGTGGTACTTGCGATATCTCCGCTTGGGATTCCTTCTATTTGGCTACCTTCTGGATGCTCAATACTCTAGGCTGGATTACCTTCTACTGGCACTGGAAACATCTGGCGATTTGGGAAGGGAATGTGGCTCAGTTTAATCAGGGTTCTACCTATCTTATGGGCTGGTTTAGAGATTATCTTTGGGCAAATTCAGCACAGTTAATCAATGGTTACAACCCCTACGGCACCAACAATCTGGCAATCTGGGCATGGATCTTTCTCTTCGGACACCTAGTTTGGGCAGTTAGCTTCATGTTCCTAATTACCTGGCGGGGATATTGGCAAGAATTAATTGAAACCCTGATGTGGGCGCACGAACACACACCATTATCTTTTGGTTATCCCAAGGATAAGCCCGTCGCTCTATCCATCGTTCAAGCCCGCTTAGTCGGTCTAACTCACTTTGCCGTTGGCTATATTGCTACCTATGGCGCATTTTTAGTCGCCTCAACTGCCAGTAAATTTGGTTAGCTTTGTTGTCCTGGGTTGTTTGTCTTTTGTCACTTGTAACTAACGACTAATGACCAATGACCAATAAAAAGAATTTAAAGCTTGGGGGATTCTCCTCTCCCAAAATAGAGCCACCCGATCGCGCCAGTCGCTACAACGGGTCACAGACCCGCAACGCGCTGGCTTGCAAACAGGGCATACGGTCGGGTTTCCTAACTAGTCGCAGTACGTCGGTCGGTTAAGACAGATAATTTAACTGCTCGTAAGTAATAAGTAATGAGTAATAAGTAGCAATTGAGAACTAATGACTAATGACTAATGACTAATGACTAATGACTAACCACTAACCACTAACCACTAACAAAACCATGACACAAACTACAACATCTGATATTGTTCCCGATTATGCCGATAAAGAATTAATCAAACCCTATAAAGGCGATCCTTGCTGGGGTAATCTTTCGACTCCCATTAATGACTCAGACTTAGTTAGAGCCTTTATTCGTAATCTACCCGCCTATCGCGAAGGATTGAGTCCTTTTATGCGTGGCTTAGAAATTGGCATGGCTCATGGATATTTTCTAATCGGACCTGAAATTGTCTTTGGTCCTTTGCGAGAAACTTCCCACGGTGCGAATTTGAGTGGAGTGATCACCGCTATTTATATTACCGCTTCAGCAGTTTTAGGTATTTCTATTTTTGCTTTGGCAACTTTCCAAGGCGATCCTAGAGGAGCCTACAATTCCCATTCCCAAGACGATCTGCGACCTCTAAGAAAAAAAGAAGACTGGTTTCAACTGGGAGGCGGTATCTTTTTGGGCGCAATGGGAGGTGCCGTATTTGCTTATGCTTTGCTAGAGAATTTTGACGATTTAGACGCAATTTTACGTGGGGCAGTTAATGTTAGCCAACATTTATCACCTTTGGTATGGGGCTAGGATTGCTGCGCTTGAGTAAAAAGTAGGAAGTAGTGAGTAGTAAGTAACTAATGATAGGTACGACCGATGACTAACGACTAACAATTAAATACCAACAATTTACCACTAACAATTACGAGGATTATTATGACAGATATAACACAAATGACAGGCTCTTACGCTGCTTCTTGGTTGCCTTGGATCTTTATTCCTTTAATCACATATATCCTTCCCTTTCCCGTATTTGCTCTGTTGTTTCTTTGGATCGAAAGAGAAGGGTTAGAGAAAGAAGTTTAAAGCTCTAGTGAAATTGTTCTATTCGTAATTAACACAATGATGAAAAAATTATTACCTTTAATTCTGGCGCTAGTCTTGTGGTTTGGTGCTGCACCAACTGCTAGGGCAGACGGTATTTTAGTAAGATGTAAAGACTCTGCTGCTTATCAAGAAAGAGTTGCCAGCTATCCCAACAACTATTACTTTAACGAACCCGATCGCTCTTACGGAGAATATTTAACCTGTGGCGAAGCTGATGGATTACCCCATTTAGTAATTGGCTTTAGTCGTGCGGTTGATATTGCGATCGCCTTTGGCATCTTTTTCTATATTACAGGTTTTATTGGTTGGTCGGGACGAGCTTATTTACGAGCTATTAGCAAGCAAAAATCTCAAGAACAGCTAGAAATATTTATCAATTTACCCATCGCAGTTCGATCTTTGATTGAGGGCTTGTTTTGGCCTATACAATCAGTAAAAGAAACCTTGAGTGGCGAATTAACTGCTAGTGATAAAGAAATTTCGGTTTCGCCTCGATAGTTTTGTTGTTGCTAATTTCTAGTATGACCTACTATTCACTCTTAAAGTTTTCCGAGCAATTTTCTTCCAAATCATCATTTACTAAATGGTGATTCAATTATAATAATTAATTTGAACAAATAACCATGCAATACTTCATTAAATATTTGACTAGTGCGCCAGTAGTAGCAACTTTAACTCTAATTGCTGTTGCGACTGTTTTTATCGAATTGAACTATTTTTTTCCTGGGTTGCAGTACGGTACTTATTTCCATGCTTTACCCTAAAAACAGAAGTTCTATTAGGAAAATTTGAAAAGACAAAATATTTTTGTGGTTACTTGTTTGATTCAAAAAACTGTAATTCCAAAGAGAGAATCAATAAATTTGTTTTCCGCTAAAACATCATTTTGACCAACTCCTTAGTCATGGCGCAGCAATTGTCTATTTGACTTCATTTTTTGCTTCAAGTTCTTTCTCACTATTCGCTTCTGGGTTAGGTAGCGATCGAGACTTACGGTAAAGCAAAAGATTGATAGAATTTTGCCAGCGGGGTGACAACCCTGCTAGACTATGCACTGTATGCGTTTCATTGCTGTCAAACCTTTTTGATAAAATGGCAGCTTATTGAGAGTAGTTAGCATTAACTTTTCGACCCACCCCCAGCATAGATCCATAGATAATATCCAGGTCGTACCGTATAATCCTGTCCAAAAGTAACTATGTCTAGGTCGGTTTTTGCCTTCAAGTTGGAGGCGATTAATATACTCTTGATGTCCAGTATTTCTAATTTTCAAACCTACTAAACAGCTTGCAGTATAAGCGACCGCTATTAATAAAATTAAATTCGTAAGACGTTGAGCGTTAGCTTGGCTTCCTTCCAAATTATAGCCACCTGATTTACAGTCACGAAACATAGCTCCGATACCACCACGAGATGCAAATATCTTAATAATTTCTTCTTTATTTTCTAGGTTAGTGAGCAAATACCAAGGGTTAATTATTTCCAGCCTAATAACTGCAAATAATCCGAATATTTTCAGAATTTTGGTGATTTTCTGATTTTGTGAGTTGAATATTACATCAATTTACTTAGTATTTTAAGCGTATTACTAAATTCAGTAGCTCTCTTGTCATATATCGATTCTGGAGGTTGTCCCCCCGTCAGCGCATTTTTACGATCTGGCAAAATGATAGTTGCAATATTTATCTGGCAAACAACTATGACCAAAAAATAATTCCGTTCGGTTTGTTTCAATAAACGAAAAAAGAGCCTAGACCCACAAGTAGGCATCTAAGCTCCCTTTCCTTGACGCAAAAATTGTCAGAACAATATTAGATCACTTGTTCATTTCTGACAAACTAAAACGAACTAATTCAGGTGCAATCAGCTATAGCATCCTCAAACGCTACCGTCATATTGAAGCTGGAGGTTGGTGGGTATCGGGGGTAGATGTCCTAAACAATTACCATGACGATCTATACGGTTAGTTCAAATCCCTACAACCCAGACTATCGGCAGATAAAGGTAAAATAATTAAATACGAGGGACCTCCTAAACACCCGACAGGGATAATTGCCCTTAAAGTTTCTAGGCGAATCTGGCAGGCGATCGCTCGACTAAATAAAATCAAGCTATTTCTCTCTCCCCTAGCCCTTAGACTGCGAGATAGAAATAACCCCATTGCATTCTGGTCATGGGTTGTAAACAACCCCGAAGTTCCCTTGATCGTTACCGAAGGAGCAAAAAAAGCTGCTGCTTTACTTAGTCTGGGTTATGCAGCGATCGCACCCTCAAAGATAAGGCTATTGAAGCATTTCTCAGGCTCGGCGAGCGTTAGTTTTATTCTAAGTTAGTGATAGCATAGAATTAGATGTTTATAAAATGCGTAAACTATGCTTGACCTTACTAAAGATATTCGCTCTTTGACTGAGTTTAAACGGAATACTACCGAACTTGTCGATAATCTCAAGCGAACCAAACATCCTCTCGTACTGACAGTTAATGGTAAAGCAGAGCTAGTCGTCCAAGATGCCCAGTCCTATCAAGAACTTTTAGAAGCAGCAGAATTAATCGAAACTCTCAAAGGCATCAAACAGGGGCTAAAACAAATGAAAGAAGGTCGAGGTAAAACAGCAGAGAGCTTTTTTACCGAAATGTTCGACGGTTTGGATGAGGCTTAATGAGCGATAAATATCAAGTCATCATTCAATCAGAAGCAGAAGAAGGGATCGAACAGGCATATTTTTGGGTTAGCAACTATTCTCCCCGTCAAGCCCGAAATTGGTTGGAAGGTCTACAAAAAGCAATTTTATCTTTAGAGCAAATGCCCTTTCATTGTTCTCTTGCTTTTGAGAATAATTTTTTTGAGGAAGAAATACGACAGCTTGTCTATGGCAAGGGAAAAAATGCTCATAGAATACTTTTTACCGTAACCGAAAAGACAGTGCAGATACTTTTTGTCAGGCATTCTTCTCAAAGACCCTTGTTGCCTGAAGATGATGAGCAGAACTATTAGATTAGTCCGTCAGGTTCGTAAGCGATGGCAGTTAGGTCGCCAGTTCCAGAAACAGCTAGAAAGTCAACTATTTCATTTACGTGAATAGTCTCCGAATCTGTCGTTGAGCCGAGATACGGATACTGTTGGCGAATTCAAAACACCCCTTCAGGCGATCGCTGAATCCTCAAAAATTTAATAATTTTGCTTAAATACTAATAATACCAATTTTCAAAAGTAGCTAGAGAGATAAGTAGCTAGGCGGAATTAAATATAAAACGCTCTAAGTGATAATTACCCCTTTCACTTCGGTTTTCCATTCCTTGTATTACCGTCATTGCTAAATCATACTCATTGTCAAACATTTGCCCCGCAAT
>JADEXJ010000112.1 GCA_015207195.1 Pleurocapsales cyanobacterium LEGE 10410 | reverse complement strand
TGATTATAAAGAGGTGGGTGTTGGGTCATGATTTTTCACGGGTTTTTCGCAATCTCAGTGTCTCATGATTCATTGCCCACTTTTTACGCTGTGACCGCTTTTTATCCACTTGTGTCTATCAGCCAGGTTAGAGCCTCTTCTTTTGGCGAACAAGAAGTCAACCGAGAACGATTTGTAGTGATGGCTTCACCCTATCGCCATGGTCATAATCTGGTAATTGTCGAACAAATTCCAGGACAAAAACAATGTTGGTCAGAAACAGGAACTTCTCCTACTGTAGTTGAGCCTCTCTTTCTCAATTTCGATTTTACTAATGCTTGCAAAAGACATTCTGATAGTAATAATTATTCGATCCGTTTTAATGGTCAAGACTATGGTATGGACTATCTGACTGATATTGTCGAACAAGACGGAGAATTGCATTTAATTGGTGTTCCTCGCGATAATACTAAACCACAGATTCATCTTGGTAGAACTCATGGTTTAAGTTCTGGTTCACTCAAAATCACTCTCGATCCTAAGTGGCGTTTGACCAAACGTATTTATGGAGGAAATACAACAGATCATGTTTATTTAAGCAGCAATTCCGAATTATCAGAACAGTCTGTTAGTCGGGTAGTACAGCCTGCAAACAATTACTCTAGACAGCAGTAGGCTACTATTGGCTTTTATAAGCTGGCGCAGCTGATGCTTTTTAATTTAAGAAAAAATTGAACGAGTATTACTAGCAAAAGTGTTTAGTTTCAAGATCTTGCTATGCCTGTTGTTAGTGATACTTTTAATTGTCTAAACTCAGATTGCTATGACTAAAGCTAACTCGCTATTCCTTGGTCGAGCAAAACAACACCAGCATTAATTAACGATGCTCGAAAATGTTTTGATATTGTAGTATATCTAAGGTGACAAAGATAGGAATTACTTGAAAACACTGCTGGGCTAGGTGATAACGCTCTTCTCGCTTCAGCATCGTGGTTAGCTTATCTTTGATGTCTAATAGATAACGGACATCGTTGGCAGCATAATCATATTGTTCGCTAGAAAGATTTTCTGCATCTCCCCAATCAGAACTTTGGGCGCGTTTATCAAGCTCAACCTCCATTAATTCGGCGACTAAGCTTTTTAATCCATGACTAGAGGTATAGGTGCGAGCTAGTTTACTAGCAATCTTCG
The DNA here is from genome assembly GCA_015207195.1 of Pleurocapsales cyanobacterium LEGE 10410. GTDB lineage: Bacteria > Cyanobacteriota > Cyanobacteriia > Cyanobacteriales > Xenococcaceae > Waterburya. The sequence continues at coordinate 19,011 of JADEXJ010000112.1, read as the reverse complement.
TACAAAAGATTGGTGTGGTTTTAATACCAAAAGTAGCCTCAAATTGTGCCACATCGAAGCGGGCGTAGTGAAACACTTTGGTAATCTCTGGTGCGGTCAACAATTTCTGTAAATTCGGTGCTGCTGTTTGTCCTTTGGCAATGCGAATAGCGGTCACAAAGCCCTGAGCATCACATAGCTGTACGAGACATAGGCGATCGCGTCCTAAAACCAAACCCATAGTTTCTGTATCTATGGCGATCGCGTCGGCAGACATATAGCGAGCTAAACTAGCTCCATCTAAATCTTCATCACAAACTTGAACGTTATTTAAAACCATATCAATCTAATTTTCTAAGATAAAAATCTGAGTAAAGTAATATTCTCCCTGTTGATTTTTGGCTACACCAATACCTGTCAAATTGTAGTCCCCCACGATGTTTTGTCGATGACCTTCGCTTTTTATCCAACCTGCCACAGCTTTGCTGACTGGATCGCCATAGCCCATATTCTGAGCTACGTTCTCTGCTGCACTACGATAAGAAAGCTCGTCTTCTAAAGCTTCGATTCTGTTGTCAAAACCTTGGTGGCTAAACTTTACTACTCGTTGCGCCATATTTTCACTATGGTTTTTGGCTTGCTCACTAATTTGAGCATTGAGCGTCAGTGGAGTGAGATTTAGGGAATTACGATATTCGTTAATTTGTTGGTGAACCTGTCGAGCCAAATCTGTCAACTCGCGATCGCTTTGAGCTACTACTATACCAGTTGTGGGAGGAATTTGTTCGGAGGCTTTACGAGGAATTTGTTCGGAGGCTTTACTTTGATTAGTGCCAATAGATATCGTAGTCAATGCCAGAGACAGGAATATTTTGCTCGGCAGAAAGTTGGGCAACATTCGATTGAACACGGCTTTTAATTGGATAAAACAAGTATTTGCGATTTTGATTGTACTGTTGGCGTAGTTAGATTTACTCCAACCACAACTCTCTTGAGATCGGTGATATAAGTCTGTTTAGTAGCCATTGGCGTTGCCGATCTAATGTAGGCTGTGGGTAACCCATCATAATTTGCTTCGGAGTTTCCTGGCTCTAAGCCTATTTAATGATTAATGAGTTTGTAAGTCCTAGAATTAGATCTTTCAGCAACGCCTAGACTTGTTTAGAGTAAGTCGCCTAGATGTTTAGCTACGGTTTGTACGTCTTTGTCTCCCCTTCCCGAACAGTTAAATACAATTCGTTGAGTTCCTGTAAGTTGAGGGCAAAGATGCTCTAAATAGGCAAAAGCGTGGGCAGTTTCTAGGGCGGGAATAATTCCTTCTAATTCTGATAACAGGCGTAAGGCTGCGATCGCTTCGGCATCAGTAACGGCGTAGTATTCTGCTCTTTGAGTATCTTTAAGATAGCTATGCTCTGGTCCTACACCAGGATAATCTAGACCCGCACTAATCGAATGAGCTTCGACAATTTGTCCTTGAGTATCTTGCAGTAAATAGCTCATCGCACCGTGTAAGACACCTGGGCGACCTTCGGTTAGGGTAGCAGCGTGTTTTCCCGAAGCAACGCTTTCTCCCGCAGCTTCCACTCCAATTAAGCGCACGCTCTTGTCGGGGACAAATTCATAAAATAATCCCATGGCGTTTGAGCCACCACCCACACAGGCGATCGCAATATCGGGTAGACCGCCCCACTTTTCGGCACATTGCTGGCGGGTTTCTCTGCCAATCACGGCATGAAAATCTCTCACCATCATCGGATAGGGATGAGGTCCTGCTACTGAACCCAAGATATAATGAGTGCTTTCGACATTGGTTACCCAGTCTCGAATTGCTTCACTAGTTGCATCCTTGAGAGTACCCGTACCAGCAGCAACGGGTTGAACCGTTGCCCCCAGCAGGCGCATCCGAAAGACATTTAGCTTCTGTCTTTCCATGTCTTCCACGCCCATGTAAATAATACATTCCAGACCAAAGCGAGCGCAGACGGTGGCTGTTGCTACTCCATGTTGTCCTGCCCCTGTTTCGGCAATAATGCGCTTTTTGCCCATGCGAATTGCTAGTAAGGCTTGAGCCAGAGCATTATTAATTTTGTGCGCCCCAGTATGGTTCAAGTCTTCCCGCTTGAGATAAATTTTGGGTTGAAAATCTTCACGGGTATAATGTTGGCTAAGACGCTCGGCAAAATAAAGAGGATTGGCACGACCAACGTAATCTTTTAATAATCCTTCTAATTCTTGAGTAAATTCAGGATCGTTTTTATATTTATTGTAGGCGGTTTCCAATTCAGCCAAAGCAGGCATTAGGGTTTCGGGGACATATTTACCGCCATAAGGACCAAAACGTCCTAGCTCATCGGGTACTGAGACAGAAGCATTGTCACGTTTAATTGGAGTAGCTGTCATAAAAATATGTTGTATGTTGTATGTCTAATAGTTGGTGCTGTAACAATTTTACAATTGTCTATAACCTGCCGATCGCGATCTTTGGTTAGCAGCAGAATATAGGGGAATTCTCAAGTTAAGTAAAGATGTTAACTGTTAACAATCCTAATTACTCAAAAGGATCGCAGCGAATCTCAACCATAAAACCATCTGGATCGTAAATATAAAAACCTCTACCAGTAAGGCGAGTCACCACATCGTTGGCAACAGGTATTTGCAGTTCTTTTAAGGTTCTAACTGCATCATCAAATAGCTGGGGAGCGATGTCAAAGGAAAGATGATTGGCGCGAGTAAACTGTTGCTCAGGATCGGAAGCTGGGGGTGATAGATCGGGTTCGGCAAATAAATCGAGGATTACACCGTCAGGGGTTTTGAAGTTGCAGACTTTATTTTCTGCAACAAGCTTTACTAAAGTTGAAGGTACTTCTTCTCCCGTTAGCTGATGCAATCCCAAAACGTTACCATAAAAATGCTTGGATGCCTCCATGTCCTTGACGTTTAAGGCAATATGATGGACTTTTCGTAAACTACCCGATGTTAGACCCTGTAATTGTTCTTGAATCATGGCTCTTAATTTGCATTGACTATCTTAAAGACAAACAGCAGTTCGCCCCTACGGTAACTCTACTCGATGAGTTGTTCCTGCAATGGTAACGCGATCGCCTGTAATTAGTTTGCGTCCCCGTCTAATTTCTGATTCTCCATTCACCTCAACCATTCCCTGTTGAATAATGATTTTGGCTTCTCCACCAGTTTGGGCTATGCCCTGCCATTTTAAAAACTGGTCGAGTTTAATATATGGTTGTAATATCTGCTCGTTCATGGCTTGATGCGATAAAAATACTGATAAACTTCGGTGAAGCCTAATTTATTGTACAGATTTATTGCGCTTTGATTGTTAGTTTCTACTTGAACGTAAGCTTTAGTTGCCCCGTGGTGTTTTCCCCAATCGAGTAGAGCGGAAACTAGTTGACGGGCATATCCCTTACCCCGTCGATGTTTAGCGGTAGCAATAAAAAACAGTCCCAAGTAATCATTTTCGATAACCCCCAAACCACAGCTACAAAATCGCTGCCGATTTTTCAACCAGGCATAGCAGGTTGGATTGGGAATAATTTCCAACATCGTAGCCATAGTATGCCAATGTTGTAGGGGAAGATCCACCGCATGAACGTAGTGGTCTAACCACTCTTGGGATAGTTCATAAGCGATTGTGGGAAAAAGATCGTTGCTTGATAGATTACTATCGTTCAAATCTATAGTCTGGACGCTGACGCGATCGCCTTTAACGTATGCCAACTCTTCTAAAGCCCGATCTAAAGTTTCTAGTTGAGGGATATCAGCCAAGCGAAACATGGGTTTTAACTTGAAGCGATGATAAATCTTCTCGCAACGCTGAATTTTCTGAGCTAAATCTGGTGAACCAGCATACAAAGGCGTAACTGAATTAGCCCGTTTAGTATATCCTTCAGCAAAACGCAACACCCAGCCATCATCAAGAATTTGTTGCAGACAGGGCAAAGCATTTAAGGATAGTTCTTCTATGGTTTGAATTTGAATTGGTTTCTGGCTGTTCACTGATTTGTGTCGATTAATTACTGCTTGCTGTTGACTGATAATGTTACCCTTTTACTAAAGTTTTAGTGAATGAACTGATGAGCGATAATCAAGATCGAGTTGCCGAACAACTTGCAACCCAGCTATCTGCGATTCAACAACAGTTAAGTCAATTAACCAGCCGTTTTGACAATTTAGAAAACAGCTTGGGGAACGTATCTGGTTTACCAGCTAAAATATCCCAGTTAGAAGATGATTTGATGTTGTTGGGCGATCGCTATCGTTATAAAAATCTCCAGCAATATTTAATAGACAACAACTGGTTTGAAGCAGACAAAGAAACTATTCGATTGATTCTATCTGTCACAGCCAAAGAAATTGAAGAATTGACTCCAGAAGATATTCAGCACTTTCCCTGTAACGATCTGATGGTAATCGATCGCCTGTGGATGAAATATAGTGACGCTCGATTTGGTTTTAGCCCCCAGTTAAAGATCTATTTGGAATCAGGCGGATCTTTTGCTACTACGATCGAACAAAATCAGCAGCTAATTGAAACCTGGGGCAAACGTTTAGGATGGCGCAAAGACAATCGTTGGCTTCCCTGTAGTGAATTAGATTTTAGTCTTAATGCCCCTGTAGGGTGTCATCCCTCGCGGTGGTGGAATTCACCCTATGGTTCAAAAATGACCAACTTCTTTCTGGGTCGCCTGATTACCTGCAATACATAACTTTCTTCCTGTTAAGTTCTCAATTATATTACTTATAAGCATCAGCCAATTTTAATCAACGACTGCGATCGCGCCAGCTCGGTTAAACTGGCGTTACCAGTACAGAACAAAACAGTTTTGATTTCGGCAATCAATAATTCAATCAACTCATCAAGGGCTGCTTCGGATTCTGATGCTGCTTGCAAAAAAGGAAAAGCTAATCCAGCTAAATCTGCACCCAAAGCGATCGCCTTGGCTACTTCTATCCCGTTGCGTAAGCCTCCAGAGGCAATCAAAGGTAAATCTGCATATTGCTGGCGAATCTGAACGATACAGTCGGCGGTAGAAATTCCCCAATCGGCGAAGGTTTTTCCCAGTTTACGCTGTAGATTGTTTTCTGCTCTTTGACTCTCCACTTTTGCCCAAGATGTTCCCCCCGCCCCCGCTACGTCAATTGCCCTAACTCCAGCATCTATTAGCTTGGTTGCCATCGCTGTAGAGATTCCATTGCCGACTTCTTTAGCAATTACGGGAACATCAATCTGCTGACACAGTTGCTCAATTTTGTTTAATAAACCTCTAAACTTGGTATCGCCGTTAGGTTGAATACATTCTTGTAAGGGATTGAGGTGGAGAATTAGAGCATCTGCTTTGAGAATATCTACCACCCGCAAACACTGTTCCACACCGTAGGTATAGTTAAGCTGTACTGCTCCCAAATTGGCAAACAACATTGCATCAGGAGCGAGCGATCGCACGGCAAAAGTATGGGCGACATCGGGATTTTCGACGGCAATACGTTGTGAACCCACCCCCATTGCCAAACCGTGTTGTTGCGCTGCTCTAGCCAAACGACAATTAATCATTTTTGCCCGTTCCGTTCCCCCCGTCATCGAGGAAATCAACAGCGGAGCATTCAAAGTCTGATTGAGAAACTGGCAGCTAAGATCTACTTCACTCAAGTCAAGCTCTGGTAAACAGGAGTGATCGAAGCGATACCGATCTAATCCATTAGTTCGATTACGAAACTGTACGTCGTCTTCTAGACAAATACGCAGATGATCCGCTTTTCTAGTTTGCGTATTGGTCATTGATTGTTACTCCCTATTTGACAGCTTGAGCTTACTATTCCAGCAACATCGTAAATTAATTTCTCCAACATCGCTCGTCAACCCTAAAAAAATGAGGCGAACTGTTACAATTCACCTCGAAAAAGCATCTAATGTGTTCTAAGCTTGCTTAATATTGCTTACTGCAAATTAAACCCTGCTTATTTTCCGCGACGCACCTTTTTAGCCATATTGCGGAACATATCCATGCCATCATCAGATTGACGACGTTTTTCTACAGGCTTGGGCGCTGGCTGAGAAATTGGCTGTTCAAAGTTGGTAGTTGCGCCAGTTTGGGGCTGAACCTGGTTAGTTTGAGTAACCGCAGACCCCCCTGTAATCCCAGGCTGTGACTGAGAGCTAGGGGTAGGATTGAACACAGTATTTTCGGTAGTATTTTGGTTAGTATTACTGCCTTTATACAGGTTGTTTCTGTTTTCCATCGAAGAAACTTCGTTTTCGAGCGCAAAACCGTCTTTGTTTTTGAGTGTTTTAGGAAAAGTTCTTCTGGTTCTTTTAGCCTTTCTCATATAGTTGATGTCGCCCATAGTCATCGCGTCATCAGGACTTAAGAAAAAATCTTTATCTCCCATAATGTTTATATATCTCCTATGTTGTTGATAATTATTTGGTAATGTCAATAATTGCTTTAGGTCGAACTTCCGTTGCTGGGTTACGGAAAGTAACCAAAGATTAATTATATTTAAGTATTATTTTACACATAAGTAGTCCTGATAGTCAATAGAAATGCGGATTAAATTGGTTGATAAGAGATGATAAAATTAAGTATAATTACTCAAGCTTCTGTAATCTGGAAAAAAATAGTCAAATATTGCCACAAATCTCTAAATAAACTGTTTAACTAGAATAAAAGTTGTAAATTTTGGAGCAATTGATGAGCAAGCTACGTAATATTTTACTTGGTGCTGGTGTAGCAGCGGTTGGGGCGATCGGTACCAAAAAAGCAGTAGATTATTTTCGCAACCGCGATCGCGAAGAAGTTGTTGACGAGAATCAACCAGATGCCGAAGCTGTAGCAGCAGACGAAGTTGCTTATGCTACCGTAGAGCCAAGTTCAGTACAAGATTTTCTTGATAAAAGCTTTGGTAATCCTGGAAGATATGTTCCTACTCGTCCGCCCAAAATATTTGAATATCAAGACGATCAGTATATGGTGATCTGGGCTAGGGATAACCAGAAAAATAAGAATCAGATGATGGCATTTAAATATACTGATGCAGGTCGCAAAATGGTTGCTAGCGTTGGTTATACCAAAGACACAACCGATTATAATCTGAGCCTGGATGATACTGATTTTGCGGTTGAAGTTAATGATGAAAAGCTAGTTAGTGGACAAGGCGAAACCAGTGGCGCAGATGAGGTAGATTTCGTCTTGGCTTAACCAGACTAAAGAGCGATTGTGATTGAGAAGCAAATCGTTAGACTCAGCTAGCCTTTTAGGGCTAGCTACTTAATATTATCGACTTTTCTTGGTGCAAGATCTGAGTATAGCTCGATCGTAAAACTGTCTCGATGGTGGAAATCGGCTTCGGATGCGGGATGAGTTAATGCCCAATAGCTAAGCTGCTTGTTGCGGTCTTCAACTACGCAAGTAATACCAACTTCTAACTCTTGTTCGGCAGGAATTATTTTATTGAGGTCTACTGCTAAATCGAGTTGCCAAGAATCACCTTGCTGCAACACCTCAAAAGGCAAGGAATCAAAAGCCATCTCTTCGGCTATGTCTTGACGGTAGTTAGGAAAGCGAAAAACATTCCAGTCTTTGGTCGGGGCAAGATTAAATTCCCAATATTTGGTCGAATCTTTAATTCCTATGAAAAATTCGCAACAGGTACGATCCCAAAGGTCGTATTTTCGGCTTGGCGGTTGATTTGACGAAGGAATAATAATCGCCGATAAGTCTCCTGAAAATAGATATTTGATTGCCAACTTGTTGTGTTGGCGTAAGACAACACCAGTAATTTTGACTGGGGGTGCAGTAGATGAAAAGGGCAATAGAGAAAAATCGGACTGTTTCATCGTAATTCGTCAATTATTTGGTGTACTGCTGTTGATCGCATTTCTATGCTCTCAGTCAGCTTGAATTGTACCAAAGCTCTGGCTAGATTATGCTCGGCATAATTAACCTTGAAGTAGACATTGCCTTCTAAATAGTCTGTAAAAAATCTCAGTCCTAGTTCAAACGCTAGTAAGCGAATTGAGTCGTAGATATACTTGTAGTCATTTTCAGTCAGAAAGTCTTGAGTAACTTCCAAGTAACCTCTTAAGATAGCTTGGGCAAGTTCGGGTTCAAAAGTTACCTGTTCCCAGTCGTGGGTTTCTTCTCCCAGCCGATTACAGCCCGATCGCAAACAATCACCAATATCATAGTGAATTAAACCAGGCTTGACTGTATCTAGATCGATCATCGCTACTGCCTGATTGGTGAGACAGTCGATCATAATATTGTTTATTTTGGGGTCGCCGTGAATTATTCTTAGCTTAAGTTTTTTCGCTGCTTTGGCGTTTTCTAGAACATGAGGCAGGTTGGGGCGATCGCTAATAAATTTGAGGCAATAATTAATCTCTGGGGAGGAGGCAATTTTCTGGGTTGCAACCAGGCGATCGTAATGCTGTAAATATTGAGGAGTAATATGAAATCCCTCTAGGGTATCTGCCAATTGTTCTACTGGCAAATTGTCAATTAGGCGATGGAACATACCCAATCCATAGCCAATTTCCTGTCCGTGTTGAATATTTTGGATCGTATCAAAGGATTGAGCGCGATCGATAAAGCTCATCGCCCGCCAAAAAGAATTATCTTCAGCTATGTAATGATTTTGCTGCTGTGAAGTTAATAAAACCTGAGGAATTGACCAGCGACGATTTTGACCTATCTCAAAATTTTTCAGCCGTCGGATTACGTAATCTGATAAAATACAAATGTTGTTCATAACCAGTTTTGGCTGGCAAAATACTGTGGTGTTGAGACGTTGTAGAATAAATGGCGGTTGAGTATCGGGAGTAACTAAATAGGTACTATTAATATTGCCGCTGCCGTATTGCTGAATGTCAACAATTTGACTATTAGGTTCAAATTGACAAGCGACGGCAACAAGGCGATTAAAAGTTTGATTGATTGTCTTAAAGTTGTCTGTCATATCCTATTTAATTGCAACTTCCATTACTAAACACCTTCCCCAATTAGAACATCTTAGTGGCTTAAATCATCGATCGTTGACTGAATTGCTATATTACGATCTGCAAGTAAAGGTATGCTTTGTATATTGCCCAAATATCCAAATTTGTAGATCTAATCCAAAACTTTTAATTGAGCGAAAAATCTGTGTCCGACAAAAATCGGCAACTCAAAAGAATATATATCTTGAATCAGATGAATGAGTATTGAAATCCCAATAGACTAATCAAAAAACTAACTATGTAAGTCCTAGAATAAAAATCACCAGATTGAGAAACAAATTTTATATGCAGGGAATATTGGTCAAGTGTTGTTGAGGAGTGTTATTTCATGGGTATATCTGCCAGGGTTAATGGAGTGCTAAGTGCTGGTGCTTGTTTAGCAAGTGGCGAATATCGCATTGAACAACCCCTCGGTCAGGGCGGTTTTGGAATTACTTACCAAGGTATAGATACGAGGCTCAATCGTGCCGTTGCGGTTAAAGAGTTTTTTCCTGAAGGCTGCTGGCGAGAGGGCTTAACGGTAGTTTCTGCTGGACGGTGGAATTCCGACACCTATAGCAATGCCAAGCAAAAATTTTTGTTGGAAGGACAGACCTTAGGTCAGTTTAATCATCCTGGTATTGTCAAGGTTTTTTACTATTTTGAGGAAAACAACACTGCTTATATGGTGATGGAATATCTGCGGGGGAAAACCTTGGCAGAACTTCTCAAGCAACGTCGGGGAAGGCTAGCAGAAGCTCATGCCATAGCATATGTTGTCAAAGTCGCAAAAGCCTTAGAAATCTTACATCAGTCTCAATTTTTACATCGAGATATTAAGCCAGACAACATTATGCTGGCAGAAGATGGGCGAGTAGTACTGATTGACTTTGGTGCTGCCAGAGATTTTACCAGCAACAGCACCGTGAGGTACACGACTATGTTGACTCCTGGTTATGCGCCTCTAGAACAGTATGGACGAGCATTGAGGTACGGAGCCTTTACAGATATCTATGCTTTGGGTTCAACTCTCTATCATCTGCTGACGGGAGAAGCTCCAATATCCGCGATTGAAAGAGCAGCAGGGGTTGAGTTAAAAACGGTCAGAGAACTTGCCCCTTGGGTTAGCCCTCATGTTAGTCAAGCGATCGCCAAAGCAATGATGATGGATGTAAATCAACGATTACAATCGGTTAGAGAATTTCTAGATCTACTCTATTTAGATATCAGCAAATTACCAGCGGTCGAACCAGACAGCTTTTATCGTTCGGCAAAGGATGCTTGGGGGGTTTTTAGCAGTCAATCTAAAGCTAGTCACGATCTGCATCATACCAATACAAAACAGTGGTTTTAGGGGCAATGAAACTTGAAGAAATAAAAATCACCATGCTAGGCACTACTGGGGCGGGAAAAACCAGTTATCTTCTGGGAATGTACGCAGTAATGCAAACGGGCATCCAAGGATTCACCCTCGCTGCCAAAGATATGGACTTAGATTTAGAATTGACTCAACGATGGGAAAAGCTAATCTCCGTCAAGGGAGAAGATCGCTGGCCAACTCCTAATGCAGCAGCCATGGAATATTATGGCTTTGACTTTAGCTATGGCTTTCGCCCTCTGATGGGATTTAAGTGGCTAGACTATCGGGGTTTGGCATTGAGCGATCGCTCAACTGAACAAGACGTGGCGGATTTAGTTGAATATATTACCGAATCTGAATGCCTGTTTTTGTGTATCTCTGGAGAATATTTGGTCGATCAAATTACTCCCAAAACCGTGCGAGAAATTAAAAGCGATCGCATGAATCAGTTTATTCAGCAATATGTCAGTACCAAGAAAAATCCCGACCCCCAAAATCCTTTTCCTGTAGCAATTGTTATTACTAAATACGATCTGTGTCATCATCGCAACCGAGATGACATTATTGAGGATGTAAAAAAGTTGTTTCAGGGACTGTTTACCCCCAATTCAGGCTGGCTGGTAATGATTTGTCCTGTTAGCTTAGGTAAAGAACTGTGTGACGACCCTGAAAATGCAAACATTGTACCTGTGAACGTTCATCTACCCGTAGTTTTTGCCGTATACTCTCAGCTGCGCGCTTATGGTCTCAAATTGAAAGCCCAGCGCGATCATTTCTTTCTTGCTGTTGAAGCTACTAAACAAACCAATCCTCTGATGCAGTTATTAAAAAGCTCAGAAATACGAGAGAAAACCACCCAGCTACAAAATTGCGATGCAGAAATTACCGTGGTTGAAGAAAATATGAAGCTGCTTTCTCAAGAATTACAGCAGGCTTCTTTGTATTTTAGCGGTAGCGAGGTGACGGCAGATGTCTAAACACAATTGGGCAACAATTGTTTATGGACGGAGTTATCATCTGGACTTTCGCTTTATTACTATTCCCCAAGACTTTACCAGACCAGATCTGGTGTGGGCATCACAGCATATTTTAGCGACAACTCAACAAGCAAGAAACCTTGATCGCCCGCGCTGGTCGCTGTTCAAAAACGATTCCCATTGCATAGTCGGCATTACCTGCATGGTGCGGGATTTAATCGGACAGTTGAGCGAGGATTTGGTTGAAGCGGTTGCCAAAGACGATCGGGGTAGACCACTGTATGTGTTTGTCGGTTATGTAACCCAGCTAAGTCAAGACAGAAGATTGTTAGATTTTCCTGCCTACACAGAACAAAATTTGGGCAGTTTTAGACCTCTTTATCACCATATCGAGAAAGTTTGGCTAGTTAAAGATTACGAGCAAGACCGCAGACACCCTCTGTCAAGCTCATACCAGCCTTTGGATTTTGCTGGGGATCCCGCTATTGCTACTGAGTCTACTCTAGAATTAAACGATCGCTCAAAACATGCCGACAAGGTTTTTCTCTGGTCTAGTTTTACCCAACAAAACGCTAGGCTATGGCTGAGATCCGCTCGGTGCTTAGAATCAACATCTATTTGTCTGAATATTCAAGGTAAACCACTATTTAATAGTCCTTTCCTCAACCAAACTGTTACTCAGTTAGATGAGTTTGCAATTCAAGATCGGATGGTTGCGAGTAGACAATTAAATTCCCTGCCATCAGCAAAAAATTCAGACTCTCAACTCAACTCATCTTTTGCCCAAAAAATTTCTAATCGAGCAAAAGAAGACCTTGATTTAACCCTACAACAAGCTGCTAAAGTAGCAACAGCTAGTCAAGAAATAATCGATAGCTTTGCCGATTGGTCTAAATCTTCCCCCGCCCCAGCCCCTCAGCAAGAGCCTGATTCACAATTGGATGAACCAGAAAGCTTTGGCTTTAAGACGAAAAAGTCTTCAGCTTCAGAAGAGCAAGATTGGTTCTAGAATAAGTAAGAAGTCAAGATTTGATTTACTGGTTTTTGATCGACGTGGTTTATGAACTATGAGCAACAGGCTAAGATTAATCTTCCTCTGAGTATTGCGCCGATGATGGATCGTACAGATCGCCATTATCGTTATTTTATGCGCCAAATCAGCCGTCGAGTTTTGCTGTATACAGAGATGATTACTTCTCAGGCAATTATTTATGGCGATCGCCCCAAGCTATTAGACTTTTCGCCCGAAGAAAAACCGCTGGTACTGCAACTAGGAGGAGATAACCCAGCCCAGCTAGCTGAATGTGCCAAAATTGCCCAAGATTGGGGTTATGATGCCGTCAATCTTAATGTTGGCTGTCCCAGTCCGAGAGTACAAAACGGTAACTTTGGGGCTTGTTTGATGACGCAGCCAGAACTAGTCGCCGAAGCAGTAGATAAGATGCAGCAGGCGGTCGAGATTCCCGTGACGGTTAAGCATCGTATTGGAGTGGATGAATGCGATCGCTATGAGGACATGGTCAACTTTGTTCGGATTGTCTCCGAGGCTGGCTGTACTAATTTTAGCGTCCATGCCCGTAAAGCTTGGCTACAGGGTTTGAGTCCCAAAGAAAACCGCGATGTTCCCCCACTGCGCTATACAGATGTCTATCGTCTCAAGCGTGACTTTCCTGATTTATTCATCGAAATCAATGGTGGTATTACTAACCTTGAACAAACCAAAACTCATTTACAGTCTGTCGATGCGGTCATGATCGGGCGGGCTGCTTACGATCGCCCCTATATTTTTGCTACGGTAGACAGGGATATCTTTGGCGAAGAGGTAACCGTGCGATCGCGCCGAGAAATTGTGGAGGCGATGCTGCCCTATATCGATTATTGGGTTAATAAAGGAACGAGGCTCAATTCTATTAGCCGTCATATGTTACAGCTATTTGCCGAACAGCCTGGCACCAAAGCCTGGAAGCGTTATATCACCGAGAATGCTTGTTTACCAGGGGCAGATTCTTTAGTTATTGGCGCTGCGTTGGCAAAAGTCAGCTCGAATAACTGAATAATTGTTACAGAATAATTCATAGGTTAGACAAACAGCTCTACAGACTCGATCAGTTTTGCAGACGAGTCGGAGAGGTGACTCTTCGGCTTAGTTTAACTCAACGCCCTATACAAAGACGAATTATAATCTTTAGCTAAAATCAGTATTATCAATTAAGTTCGCATCGATACCGCTGATGACAGCCAGCATCTCATTAGTTGCTGTAATTGAGATCGCCGTATCGCTACCCTGCTGCTGAATAGATAACTGACCATAACTCAAGCCACCAGCCAAAAATAGCCGATCCAGATTATCTTCAAAAGCGGTAATCGTATCTGTTCCTAAATCCGACTTTAGTACAAAGGTGTCTTTTCCTGCACCGCCATCGAGCAAATCGTTTCCAGAAGCGCCGTTAATTAGGTCATTACCGTTACCACCACGTAGCACATCGTTACCGTTTAAGCCTAAAAGCACATCGTTGCCAGATTGACCCCAAAGGATGTCATTTTTCGCACCACCGTTGAGAGTATCGTTGCCTCCATCACCATGAAGGCTAACGGTAAGATTAGTTACACTAGAAGCATCGAGTCGGTTGTTACCTACTCCACCTTTAAGGAAGGCAGTCTCAAAGCCACTATGGGTATCTGTACCTTGACCTGTTAACTGAGTATTAGTCAAAGTGAAGTTGACGTTGGCTACACCCTGAATGCGGTCTGTGCCGTTACCGCCTTCTAAAGTATCGTTGCCTTCATTGCCGACTAGGGTATCGTTACCATCTTCTCCATTCAACACGTCATCGCCGTTTTGACCCAAGAGAGTATCGTTTCCGATTCCACCATAGAGAAGATCGTTACCATTGCCTGCTGAGATGCGATCGTTGCCAGTTTGCCCTCGTAGGATGTCATTTTTCGCACCACCGTTGAGAGTATCATTGCCTCCATCACCATGAAGGTTAACAGTAAGACTAGTTACTTGAGAAGCATCGATAGTGTTGTTGCCTACTCCACCCTTGAGGAAGGCAGTCTCAAAGCCACTATGGGTATCTGTACCTTGACCTGTTAACTGAGTATTAGTCAAAGTGAAGTTGACGTTGGCTACACCCTGAATGCGATCTATGCCGTTACCGCCTTCTAAAGTATCGTTGCCTTCATGACCGACTAGGGTATCATTGCCATCTTCTCCATTCAACACGTCATCGCCGTTTTGACCCAAGAGAGTATCGTTTCCGATTCCACCGTTGAGAACATCATCGCCTTCATTTCCATCAAGGCGATCGCTCCCCGCACCACCATTGAGGGTATCATTTCCTGCAAAGCCAATGAGAGTATCCGTGCCAGACCCTCCATCGAGTCGATCGTCTTTGGCACCGCCCCTTAAAGTATCGTTACCCTCTGCACCTTGTAGAGTGACCTCAATCTCCGAACTGTTTTGGGCATCAAGCTGATTGTTGGCTATTCCTCCAGTTAGAATTGCTCGCTCGATATTACTTAGTGTATCGTTACCAATACCTACAAGGCTACTGTTGGTTATGGTGAGGTCGGTATCTGAAGTCTCCAGTATAGTATCGATTCCGTCACCTCCATCAATTAAATCATCTCCGCCACCACCAATTAGAGTGTCATTTCCAGCATTACCAATTAAAGTATCGTTTCCAAGTTCGCCGTTTAGATGATCGTCCCCTTCTGCGCCTTCTAGTAAATTCGGATTTTCGTCTGAATCAACTATAGTAACGACAAACGTGGCTTCGGCAGTTTCTCCTTCGCGATCAAAGTTTGTTACAGTAATATCATAGTTGCCTGTAATTGGTATGCTAAAATCTCGGAATCCCTTGTACCCAAGCACTAACAACTCGTTATTAGAATCTAAAACAAATTCATAAGGCTTAAAAAGTGTACTGAGAGAACTACCACCGTAACTGATATAATTCTCTCGATCTACATCATCAAAAATATCCTTGAGATCGATTCTTCGATCGGGAGCATCAATAGTAACAGTAAAATTGCTCAAAGAGCCACTTAATATTGGTGGATCGTTTACAGGGGTAACATCAATTTCTGCTATTCCTATATCCTCTGAAATGCCATCGGTAACAATGTATTGAAAACTAGCTTTACCATTGAAGTTGGCATCGGGAGCAAACTCGATATTTCCAGAATCATTGATAATTGCGTTTCCGTTAGTAGGATTATCTACTCCAACAATAGTTAGGTGATCTCCCTCAACATCACTATCATTATTGAGCAATTCAGAAGTTAGTATTGTTGCAGAGGTATCTTCATCGATCGCAGTTCCGATAATATCATCGTTAGCAATCGGAGCATCATTGACAGGATTGACGGTAACTTCTACTGATGTAGTTTCTATATCTATACCATCAGTGACGGTATAGTCGAAACTGGCAATACCATTAAAATTAGTGTCTGGTGTAAATTGAACGTTGCCGTTAGGGCTTAAGACTACTATTCCGTTAACAGGATTAGCTGCTTCAGAAATGCTCAAACTCTTTTCAAAATCGTCATTGATATCATTCGCCAACAGATCATCAGCTACAATATTTATTAAGGTATCTTCATCGGTAACAACTGCATCACTGTTAGCAATTAGAATATCGTTGACTGGATTAACCTCTACCTCTACCGATGCTGTCGCAGTGTCTGTCCCATCAGTAACGATATATTCAAAACTAGCTGTACCATTAAAGTTAGCAGCAGGAGTAAATTCGACGTTTCCTAACTCATTTAAAGTAGCCGTACCGTCATCCGAATTAACTTCAGTAATACTTAAATTGTCTCCATCAAGATCGCTGTCATTACTCAGCAATTGAGAAGCTAATATCGTTGCCGAGGTATCTTCATCGATCGCAGTAGCAATAGTATCATCATTAGCAATCGGAGCATCGTTGACAGGATTGACGATTACTTGTACTGATGCTATTTCAGTATCTATACCATCGGTTACGGTGTAATCAAAACTAGCGATGCCATTAAAATTGGAATCGGGAACAAATCTGACGTTGCCATCTTGGTCTAAAATCGCCGTTCCGTTGACTGAGTTATTCACTTTGCTGATAAAACTTTGTTTGCGATCTTCGTTATTATCGTTAGCAAACAACTCTAAAGCTGATATTGTCAGCGGTACATCTTCATTAGTAGTAGCCGTATCATTATTGACAATCAAAGGATCGTTAACAGGAATGACCTCTACTTCTACCAATTCGGTATAATTATCAACACCATCGGTTACGGTGTAATCAAAACTAACAGTACCGTTTAGGTTAGCAGCAGGAGTAAATTCAACATCTCCCGCACTATTTATAGTTGCCGTTCCACTATCAGAATTTACACTAATAATACTAAAGTCATCTGTTGAATTATCCCCGTACAAGCTATTTACGTAATCGTCTAACAACCTTTCGGCGGAGATAGTTATCAGCGTATCTTCATCAGTAATTAAGCTGGTTTCATTATCAAGAAGATTGACACCTAAGGAAAGCGATCTCATTCCATTATTGAAACTAATATTAGAAGTGGTTGTCAGGTCGAGATAAATCTCTTCATCTCCCTCGACATCTAAATCTCCCAATATTTCCAAACTAAGACTACCATTCGTTTCTCCCGCAGGAATGACTAACTGGCTGGGTTCGACATAATCTACTCCTGCTTCGGCAAAATCGGAACTGGCAGCAACATCAAACACAACATCTTCAGTCGTCGCCGAAGCAAGAACGAAATTGAAAGTAGCAAAAGAAGAATCTGTATCTCCCTCTCTAACGGTAACACCACGATTAACAACTGAGATTACTGGGGTAGGCACCAAAGTATTCGTACCTACAGCCAAACGCTCGTCGCTAAACTGAATATACTCGACATTGAGCAAGGAATAGTCTGTACCTATAGTGACGATATTTGTAGTCTGGGAAATATCGCCCGCCTCAGCACGAGTTTTGGCAATCGTTACCGTATCGATTCCCTCCCCACCATCGACAATGCCAGTTCCACCCAAAAAGATAATGTTATCATCTCCGCCGTTGCCCAAAATCTCGTTATTTCCACTACTAATTTCAATGGTATTGTCAAGATCATTAGCAACAATTTCTCTTTCTTCTATTTTCGATTCAAACGAGAAACTTTCATTATCGTCAAAGTCCGTTTGATTGACGCTGAAATTAATAATTTCATTTCTGCCATTGTTAACAAGTTGTCTGACTTCTTCTTGTCCTGTCGTAATTGTGTAATCTAGGAGTAAATTATCAAGACCAGTTTCTTCTTTAAATACAAGTTCAAATGTAATATTATTCTCTGCTTCCCTTGATACTTTTAAACCGTCAATAGTACCTTCATAGGTAAGATTAAAACCCTCTTCAGTAAGTTCATCGGGAGCAATCGTATCAATTAAATCGGGACGACCTTCTTGTCTGACTTCAATGCGATCGATTAGATTCTTATCAATAGAAGTATCAAAAGCATCAAATAAATCCCCTGCATCGCTTAGAAATTCTGCCTCTCCCTCAGAATCTATAATGTTTAGAACAGATAAATTAGCACCCCCAACACCATAAGCACGAACCTCATCAGTCAAAAGCTTTAATCCATTAGCCTCACGTACATAAAGAAGATCTGAGCTGTTAGGCTGTCCATCAGAAACAAAATAAGCAAGATTATTTGCTTTAAACTGAAACTGTGTGCCAAAAAAAGCTGATGCGCTACCTAATGCTCCGCTATAAGTAGTTCCTCCCCCAGCATTAATTGAATTTATTAGTGATTCAGCCGTAGCTGAATCACTGGTATCGTTTCGAGTGAATGAATCGCTGAAAGAAATAACGCTGTAATCAATATTCTCGTCTATACCGCTTTGCTCAAAAGAATTGATTAGCTGAATTAAAGCACTTTTGGTTTCTTGTATTCGAGATCCGCCCATGCTGCCAGAGCGATCGACAATAAAAGCAATGTTATAGGATTCAGTAATATCTAGACCTAGCGACAAATTGTATTTAACATTACCATCGAACATATAGGTTGGAGATTGAACGGTCAATGTTGCAATTTCTTTTCCCTCTTCGTCTAAAACCGTTTCCCTCAGATCTTCAACATCTCCATCTTTTAAAGTGGTAGGATCGTCTGGGTCTACTTCCAAAGGAACGTAAAATAGCTTATTGTCATCATCAACGCCATCACCATTCTGATCCAAAAATTCAAATACACCAAATTCGATATCCTTAGTTGTATCTTTACCGTCTATTCTGGTTCCTGATGTATGGTCAAATACAAAGGCAGGATTACTAGCTGTGGGAGTTGTCCAATCGTAGTTAATAAACTCATCGGAAAAAACAGCTTGGTCTATCCCTTCTCCTCCTTCTAATCTGTCATCAGCACCACCACCATAGAGATTATCATCTCCACCCTGTCCTAAAATTCGCTCTCGGCGATAAGTGCCACGGATATCATCATTTCCACCACCAGTAATACTCAGATCTTGCACCAAGAAAAATTGATGTGTTGAGTTATGGCTAAAGTGATTATGAATAGGGGATTGTGACTAGTTCTCTATCAAGTAAGTAGAACTTATTTTAATTGTTACGAGAAATCTGTGGGTAGAAATAATTTATTCAACCCGATGACCAACTTTTTCTTCATTACTATATAAATCTAACCAACTTTCTTTTAGA
>JADEXJ010000370.1 GCA_015207195.1 Pleurocapsales cyanobacterium LEGE 10410 | reverse complement strand
GGTATCTGAATTGAGTTATCCATCATGCCTACCACCGTTCATCTAATCTCTTTATCATCCCAAAATAGTCAGACTCTTGACAACTACACTATCTGTAGTGTCTACCACGGGAATTACAGTAGAGCCATTTTTATTAAATGTAGCCTTAGTCCGCCCCGTATTTATCTGGGGCGCACCAGGAATTGGCAAGTCTTCGTTGGTCGAAAGTTTTGCCCTAGAATTGGGACTTAGCTGTGTTTCTCTACTAGGTAGTCAGCTTGCCCCAAAAGATCTGATCGGCGTACCCCAGATCGAAGATGGTACTAGTTCTTTCTGTCCGCCTAAAACGATCGCCAGAGAAGAACCCTATTGCTTGTTTTTGGATGAGTTGAATGCCTGTTCTCATGAAGTGCAAAAAGCTTTTTATAGTTTGATTAACGATAAAAGAATTGGTGAATATAATTTACCCGACGGTTCGATTATTATCGGTGCTGGCAATCGCGCCCAGGATAATGCCATCGTCAAACCGATGTCATCGGCGTTAATCAATCGTATGGTTCACGTTCACCTCAAGGTATCCCATCGTGATTGGTTAGAATGGGCGCAGCAGCACCATATTCATCCTTGGGTACTCGAATACATTCAAACTCGACCCGACCACCTCTGGAGTCAGCCACCAAAAACCGAAGAACCGTTTTCCACCCCTAGATCTTGGCATATGCTCAGTGATGCTTTGCATGAATATGGCTCGGATTTAAATTCCCAATGGACGGAAATTTTGGCTAGTGGCTGTCTGACTCCCCACCATGCCACTCAGTTCAAAGGATTTATCAAACAAATTAATAGCCAGTACCAACTAAAAAGCATTATTAAAGGTGAAACTAGCTGGCCGAGTCAACCTGAAGACCGCGATGTTTTATATTTTTTGGCTCAATCCTTTCGCAGTCAACTGATTAAAGAGCTACCATCAGAGAAAAAACAACTTAGCAGTAGTCATCAAGAGTTAGCTCACCGTGCCAAAGCTTTGTTAAAGGATTTAGCAGCTTTGAGTTTAGAGATTGCTCAGATGGTAGTCGCCGAACAAGATAAAGGTTCAACTCTACCAAGTTGGTTAATGGTGGAAATTGTCCGCGATTTACCCCGTTTAGTTCAGAAGAAATAATTAAAACAATTAATGGCAAGAAAGAAAAGCAAGAGAGCGCAAATAGATCCAGCAACCAAAAATTTTAGTCAGGGTGTGTCAGTACTGCATCGACATCCGATGTTTGCTCCTTTGCTAACCTATGCCCTGCGGGGGCGACAACCAAGTCACAAAGTAGACTGGATGAGGGAAGCAGCCTTCATTCCCTTAAGATAATAAGACATTTTGTGAGGCGAAAAATGAAGTAATTCATGAATTATATCCTGAAAAAATG
>JADEXJ010000369.1 GCA_015207195.1 Pleurocapsales cyanobacterium LEGE 10410 | reverse complement strand
AATGAACAAAATCTGAAAAATAAAAAATTAGAAATGTGCGAAGTGATAAGCCTAACGGCATGGCTTCGCGACGCGATTTGAGGTTCGTCGTATTTTGCACTGTATTAGATAGTACAAAGTCTATTCATATGGACGTTTTGTTGAACAACTACCGAAATCTATTTATAGTAATTTTATTCTAGATAAATCAAACTATAAAATTATGTTTGCTTCAGCCACTCCCGCGCTGCCTCAATTTGCGAACGCTCAAACGCCTTTATCTCCATCGGAATAATTGAGCCAACGGCTTCAGCTATAGTCCGCATCCATTTAGCATCAGCAACAATAGCTGCATGGGTAACATTGCTCGCCAGAGGAGACGCTTTTAAATCTTTCCAGAATACCATCAGATCTGCTCCTTCAAAGCTGCGAATATCTTCCAAAATCCTGATTTTGCCATACTTCTGAATATCTGCTTTCATTTGAGTGAGTACGCGATCAAAATCTGACTCTATAATCTTTCCTTCTATTACAAGCTCGACAATGTTGCTGTTATCATTGCTTTTGTACTCGAATTTTGAATCCCGATTCGATTCTGGCGTACTTAATAACCATGTTCGTGCTTGCTCAACTTGAGAGCTTTCAAAAGGTTTAACTTTGGCAGATAAGAGATTATCTACTGCTGAAGCGAACGTTTGCATCCATGTCGGTTCGGCGACAACAGCAACATGAGTAAAGTCGTTTAAATGAGCAAGTCCAAATTTTGCGTCTTTCCAAAGTGCGATGGGGTCTATGCCTTCAAAACTGTGAAATATTTCCAGAAGGCGCAATTTTCCATGTTTATCGATGTCAGCTTTCATTTGAGAAATAACGCGATCGAAGTCTGCTTCGGTAATCTTGCCCGATACGCTAATTTCTACAAGATTATTGTCAGGGTAGCTTTTATATTCAATCATGTTGTTTTCCTTTGCTTTATGTCAATCGTTGTGAAGATTGCGGTTAAAACGTTTATGCAGTTACTTTTTTCTGTGATTTAGCCGTTATGGGGGTACTTGCTTTATCTGTAGCGAGTCGCTCATCATTTGGCAGCAGCTTTAATTCAGCCCGAACATCATCAATTGGACGCGCCCAATTATCTTCAAAACGGTAAATCAAGAGACATTCAGCTTGTTTGCCTAATACTTTTCCAAGGCGATCGCATTCCCAAATTTTCTTAATTTGAAATGGTCTGATGACACAGACAAGCAAAAGAATTAGAGGCTCAACTATTTTCAGCATCTTGCTATAGTTTTGACCGTCTTGAAAAAACCTTCGATTTGCCATCTTCGTTTACCCCAGCGAGCAATAGTTTTACCTTTCATTTGCTTGGTAGAAATCACAAAACGTTGAACTCTTTTTCCGTCTCGTTTTAACCAAA
>JADEXJ010000111.1 GCA_015207195.1 Pleurocapsales cyanobacterium LEGE 10410 | reverse complement strand
TTATGCGGTGGCGATCGGCAGTTAAATAAGTAGTAAGCAACTATCGATCTTCAACCACTAACTGTCAACAAAAACATTATGAACCGTAAGGTGGGCAAAATAATCGTTCAGTTAAGTTGTCTAATTCAAGATCTTGGGTTTGCCCACCCTACCCACTAACTATGAACAAAAACATCATGAAAATTGCGAATAATATTACAGAACTTGTGGGAAAAACTCCCTTAGTACGCTTAAATTCAATTCCCTTTGCCGAAGGTTGTTTGGCGCAAATTGTGGTCAAACTCGAAAGCATGAATCCCGCTGCCTCGGTCAAAGATCGCATCGGGGTTAACATGATTAATGCTGCGGAAAAAGCAGGTCTAATTACCCCTGGTGAAACTATATTGATCGAACCGACTTCTGGTAATACGGGGATTGGTTTAGCAATGACTGCTGCTGCTAAAGGTTATAAGCTTATTTTGACCATGCCCGAAAGTATGAGTCAAGAACGAAGAGCCATGTTAAAAGCCTATGGCGCGCAGTTAGAACTAACTCCCGCTAGCGGGGGGATGAAAGATGCGATCGCTCGTGCAGAAGAACTAGCAGCAACTCTACCCAATGGATTTATGCTGCAACAGTTCAAAAACCCTGCTAATCCAGAAATTCATCGCCAAACTACCGCCGAAGAAATTTGGGCTGATACCGATGGTGAAGTAGATATTTTAATTGCTGGTGTCGGGACTGGGGGAACGCTTACGGGTGTTGCCGAAGTTATCAAACAACGTAAAAGCGATTTTAAAGCGATCGCTGTTGAACCTGTCGATAGTGATGTGCTTTCTGGGGGAACTCCAGGAGGTCACAAAATTCAGGGCATTGGTGCGGGCTTTGTTCCCGAAGTCTTAAATGTTGAGGCGATCGATGAAGTAATAACTGTTACCAATGACGAAGCCTTTGACTATGGTCGTCGTTTGGCAAGAGAAGAAGGTTTACTATCGGGAATTTCTACAGGTGCAGCTTTAGCAGCAGCTATCAAAGTCGGCAAAAGACCCGAAAATGCAGGCAAGTTAATCGTGATGATTCAGCCTAGCTTTGGCGAGCGATATTTAAGTACGCCCATGTTCCAAGATTTCGAAGAAGAAAGATCGTTGGTTGGTAGTCGTTAGTCACGAAGGACAAAAGACAAAAGACAAAAGACAAAGGATAAAGGATAAAGGATAAAATCATGAACACGACAACAGCACAACAGGCAACTTACCGAATAGAAGGAGAATTCTTGGGTTTTATTGCCCTTAAATACATTCAAGTCAAAGCAGGCGATCGAATTATCCCCATAAAATTGGCAAAAGAATTACGAGAAACTATTGGACAAGAATTGAAGACGGGCGATCGCCTGGCGGTATTTTTAGAGCAAAAAGGTTCGGGAAATCTGAGTAAACTAAAACTGAAAAGCGATCGCCTTGAAATACTCGCTCGTCAAGGCGAATCTCTCAGATCTGAATCTAGATCTGCATTATCGTCTGTTTCATCAATTTCTGAACCAGAAAAAAGCGATCGAGGCAAGATTCTAATTTGTCGTAAATCTAGCTGTTCTAGGCGAGGGGGAAAACAACTCTATCGCACTTTAATAGAAACTCTAAAACAATTAGGCTTACAAGAGCGAGTAAGTATCGAACTGACTGATTGCCAAAAACAATGCAAACAAGCCCCTAGTCTGATTTTGATGCCAGGTCATGTCAAGCACGCTTACGTTCACCCTAATAACCTGGCTTCACTGCTAACAGCTCATTATTTGTAGTTGTTTGTTCTTTGTCCTTTGTTTTTTGTATCACTAGCCAATGACTAACAACCAATGACCAACAATTATTAAATATAACAGGAGATAATCATGGCACAAGTTATTTTTTATGAAAGACCAGGATGCGTTAACAACGCCAAACAAAAAGCTCTATTATGGGCTTCGGGACATGAAGTAACAGCCCATAATCTATTTGAAACTCCTTGGACAGCAGACACCCTTCGTCCCTTCTTTGGCGATCGCCCTATAAAAGAGTGGTTTAATCCGACTGCACCTCAAATCAAAATGGGTGAAATTGTTCCCCAAGACTTAGATGAAACCGCAGCCTTAAAACTCATGATTGAAGACCCCACCCTAATTCGTCGCCCCCTAATTCAGGTAGGCGATACTTATCAAATAGGATTCAATCGCGCTAGTGTTGCTGCTTGGATTGGTCTAGCCTCCCCCAAAGGATTTGAGAAGCTAGAAATTTGTCCAAAAACTCATTGATTAATCGTTGCTGGTCATTGGTCGTTTAACCCAAATGACCAATGACCCCTAAAGGACTAGCTACCGCGTCGCAATAACCAATAACCAATAACCAAATCATTATTCCAATTCTAATATTTTCTGTAACTTCTGATAGTCGCCAGGTTTGGCAGAAAAACGACTATTTTCTATGTCTCGAATCCAGCTTTGGCTTTTCCCTAATTTTTGTGCTAATTTCCTCTGGCTAATACCTAGATTTTTTCGGGCGATTGAAATTTGTTCACCGCTGAAATGAGATACAGTTTGAGTTAAGTTTTTGCGACGGGTTTTAGTTTTTCGTTGTTTTTTGTTCTCCCAACGGGATAACTGCTTGTCCCATTCTGGAGGTAATTCAAACTTAAGAATTCTCGCCTTCATCAATAAATTCCATTTTCCAGCAGGAGCAGAATCGGTGATACTAGTTTCATTGCAACCATCGTTAATCCAAAATTCCATCGCTTCTTCGGCATCATCTGGAATAGCAGCCAGTCTCGCCCATAAAGGCTGAATTCGAGTAGGATAGGTTATGGGATCGAAAACTGGTTTGATCTGATAGTGATTGAGAACTTCAAGATCGCTTTCAAACCTGCGTAACAATCGCTTGCGTTTTTCTCGATCGAACGAAGCTTGTCTGACCTGTTCTTCTCCATAGGCGACATACATCAATCTGGTAACTGTCACCCTTTGCTCCCTACCCATTTTGGTTTTAAACAGCAGCCACAGCATCATTCTTACCGTACCTTCGTGTTGATGCCAAATACTCATAACGGTAGTCAACAAAAATTTAGGCAAAGTACCGTATTGATAATAAGCTGAATATTTTTTGTATCCTTGTTTGTTCAAAAAATATTTTGCCCACTTTCCCGCTTTGATTCTAAAGGTCATGCCGACAAGATGTTTATAGCCGTGATTATCTTCTTGAAAGTGATTGTCAATCGCCACCAAATGCCAAATGCGGTCTTCTGGTACGGTAAAGGAAGCAATTTTACCCTGACGGGGCCAATCAATAGTAGCGAGAAGTTTGCAGGGTTGCTGGACTAAGGATTTAATTAAAGTCAGTTTGGCAGCTTTACTCAAATCTTTGCGTTTATCTAAGCCCAAATAGGTTTCTAGTTGTTTGTTATCGATGGCGAACTCTTTTTCCCAAGGTCGTTCTGAAAAAGTAGAATAAGCTGCGAAAATGAGATGTATACATGCTGCACGGATATCCATAGCTTCAATAGTCTCAACTGCTTCTTCACTGTCCAAAGCACAGTCGGGATCGTTGTTGATACCATCAGCCAGACAAAACTCAATTTTTCCTTTACCCTGCTTAACTTGACGCTCAAAACAAACTTTGCTCTGATGATTTATTCGCCAAGGAAAGACCGATCCTTTGGCTAGAATATTACAAGCTTCCCAAACGACCATTGATGAGGCAATAGGATTATTGTGACCGTTAGCAAACAGATGATGGGTAGTTAAAACTCTCGGTTCGGCTTTATATCTACCTTTTTTTGCAGGTAAAGGGAGGGGCAAACTATCTGGACAACTATTAACACATAAAGGATTAGAATTTTCGTCTTCACAATTATTACAAAGCCCTGGTTCTACCCAATGCTCGCTATTTTTATCTATTTGAATTGCTCCTGTCGGACATTCAGGTAGACAGATACCACAATGCACACAAGTGTTAGGAATCGTGTAAGCCATAGCTAGTTTTGTTGGTTAGTTATTCTCTACTAGAAAATCTTGCAAGTATTGCATATTCATTATTCTTTAATAGCAAAATCATCCGATACAACCTACAATTGCTCTCGAATAAAAGCGACATTAAAATTAGATCAAATCCGCATAATAAATGCAATCTATATTAATATCTGTTTGTCTTATTCATTAAAAGTCTGACATCGACAAAAAAATACTTTATTCATGCTGTTTGATAAATGTTGCCACAGCTTAATTTGCCAAACTGTTAAATTTGATAGATTTTGTTGCGATTAAACTATTATTTGGTTTTTCTTAATATTTACTTTATGTTCATGATTTTTGTAAATAAAACAAACAAGTAACTAAATTAAATACAACGCAAAATCGTTATATTTTTCATAGCTTAATCTTGTTTATTTTATTTTTATTTTGCAGTTAAATGTCAACAAAGCAAAAAATTGCTATTAATAATTAAATTTGGTTTAATTGCTTTTGTGTAATTCTAGCTGCTTTTGACATGTTCTACACACCTCTTTCCTGCCTGGTTTCCACTCTCTAACTAGTTGTCTGATTACATCATTCATGGATAGCTTAAATTCTTCGCAGTAAACCTTAAGCTTAAGATATTCTGCTTCTGTTAGTCTTAAACTAAATCTTTTCATGGCATTAAAATAACATCATCTTGATGTTAACGAAGAGTTGTAGCGTATAGTAATCTAGCAAATGGTGTTAATTTGACACCATTTTTGTGCCAATACTTTTTTTAGTATTTAGATTGTTATTATTTATATCATTGAAATTTAAATAGACTCAAAGCTATCGATCGCATTTATATTCATTATTCTTTATTAGAGATGTACTCAAATACCCCAACAGTTAACTAGTAAGGCAAAAATAATTTACTTAGTTTAGGGAGACGAGTATTTCTGGGTTAGAACATGAGTATTCTAAGCTTGAGAAGCGAGTATTTATGGCCGTAGCAAGTTACGTTAGGACAATATAGAAGTTAACGGTTCGTAAGTAGTAAGTAGTAAGTAGTAAGTAGCAAGTAGCAAGTGTCCTAATCTAAGTCCGTAATGCTATATATGTTGTCATTGGTATAAGAATCAAAAAAGCGATCGCTCGATAACAGATTCATCAAAAGCGATCGCTATATTAAATATTGAGACTCGATAGCAAGCAGCTAACAGCTTTATCAACCCAAACACGCTGCTAAATCGGCATCGGGAGTCGTAATTGGTTGTAGGTTATATTTCTCAGACAAGAGTTGCAGCACGTTAGGCGAAAGGAAAGCAGGAAGAGTCGGTCCGAGGCGGATATCTTTGATTCCTAAATAGAGTAGGGTAAGTAGAATGGCTACAGCTTTTTGTTCGTACCAAGACAGAATCATCGATAGGGGAATTTCGTTAACTCCTACCTCAAAGGCATTAGCTAAAGCGATCGCAATTTGAATTGCCGAGTAGGCATCGTTACACTGTCCCACATCTAGCAAGCGAGGAATACCTGCGATATTGCCCATGTCTTTATCGAAAAAGCGGAATTTACCACAGGCGAGAGTTAAAACCACGCAGTCATCGGGTACTTTATCGACAAATTCTCCATAGTAATTGCGGTCTGGTTTTGCCCCATCGCAACCCCCAACTAAGAAGAAGTGACGGATTTTACCCTGTTTGACAGCATCAATAACTTTGTCAGCAACTCCTAAAACGGCATTGCGAGCAAAACCCGTAGTAACCTGTTTATATTTCGATTCTTCGGTAAATCCCGCTAATTCTTGGGCTTTTTCAATTACGGGAGTAAAATCGATACCGCCATCTTCTTGGGCAGGGAGATAATTTAAGCCAGCATAGCCAACAGGACCTAAGGTAAATAATTTGTCTTCATAATGTTCGTGGGGAGGCATCAGGCAATTAGTAGTAACTACCACTGCGCCAGGGAACTTAGCAAAGTCCTTGGTTTGATTTTGCCAAGCAGTACCAAAATGACCGTAGAAATGGGAGTACTGTTCTTTGAGTTTGGGATAACCGTGAGCGGGTAATAGTTCCCCGTGAGTATAAACAGTAATATCTTTATCGACAGTCTGTTTTAATATCGCTGCCAACTGCTTGATGTCGTGTCCCGAAACTAAAATCGCCTTACCTGGCTTGTGATTTAGGGGAACGGGAGTTGGTACGGGATGACCGTAAGTGCTAGTATGTCCCGCATCGATTAATTCCATTGCCCGTAGGTTAACCTTGCCGATTTCCAGATTTAAATTAACCCAGTCTTCTAAACTCAAATCCGATCTATCTATAGTAGCTAGAACTTGTTGTACGTATTTATATACCGCTTCGTCTTCCTGTCCCAACTCGTAAGCATGGAAAGTATAGGAAGCAGCACCCTTGATCCCGTAAAGTGCAGTAAGTTTGAGGGAAAAGATATCGACATTTGTTCCCGACTTGCCAATTAACTCTAAATTGTATTTAAAACCCTGTTCGACCAGGCTTTCAGTGTAATCGGGTTCGTAATTAGAAATATCTGACCAAGTAATATTTGTTGTTTGCTGGATTTGAGCTTTTAATTCTTCTCGTAGGGCGATCGCACGTTTGATATAAACCGTAAACCGTTTGGGATCGAAGTTGACATTAGTCATAGTGGCAAACATCGATTCACAGGTAAATCTGTCTGCATCTCTCGTAGCGATCGCCAATTCTTTTGCCTGAAGCACTACAGGGGCTAATCCTCGCAGACAATAAACTAACAAATCCTGTACTGCATTCACCTGGGGACTCTTACCGCAAGCACCCCATTGATGACAACCGTTACCACTGGCAGTTTGTTCGCACTGTTCGCAAAACATAATTTCTCCTTTGTTGTTTGTTGTAAATTCAGTAAGCAACAACTAATTAGCAACAGTTTGATAAATTTGTTGTTCTCGATTGATAAAAATCTCGGCTAATGCTTGGTAGGCTTCTGTCCAAGCCGTCATTACTTCATCTGTTGCCCTATCTCCCAACACATCTTTAATAGCTTGTAACAAACATTCGCCGACAATAGGATATTGTTCTGGTAAAATGTGGGTTTGGACGTGACGATGAGCAATTTTATCGACTGCTGCTTTCAAAGCCCCAAGATCGTCAATATGAGTAGCATAGGCATATACCGCAGTGGCTAATTTGGCTGGTTGAGTACCATTAGCCTGTGCCGACATATCAAACTGAGGTTTTACCTCTGGATGGATGTCAAACATAATCTCGTACATCCTAGAGGTAATAGTTTGACCGTGTTCTTTGATAACTGGGGCAGTAGACTTGACAACATCAATAGTTTTTTGACTAATCATAATTTTGTGACTCTCAATGGATAAATGGTTGTACTTTGTAGCTCAAAACGTAGGTAGTACTCAAAAGGGGCAAAAACCAGCGGGTTAAACATTGCCCACCTTAGAGGACATCTGAAAAGTTGTTTTTATACATTCAAATTCTTAATTTAGCCCCCCCCAGCCCCCCAAAATTGGGGGGAGAAAGATTGGAAGTCCCCCACCCCTCTTTATCTCCCCTCTTAGGGGAGACATTAGAAGTCCCTCCTTTTAGGAGGGATTTAGGGAGGTTGGGATTTAGGGGGCGTTAGTGTAATCAGCTAGACTTTTCAGACAACCTCTTACGAACCTGTTCTGATAAAGTGAGGACGAATGCCAGATTTTCTCTTGCTTGCAAAGCGTGAGGTGCATTAGCAGGCATAAAGACAAATACCCCTGGTGCTAAAACAAGATCTTTTCCTTCTAATTCGAGGTTTCCCTTTCCTTCTATTACGGTAATGACAGCGTTACGAGTAGAAGTATGTTCGTCGATTTCTGCGCCTGCTGCCAAACAAAATAAGCTGTATTGAGTATTGTTATCTTTGAATAAAACTTTACTGAGAATGCCACTGGAAGGATATTCAATTAAATCCTGTAAGGTAACAGTGAAACTATTGTTGGGTGTTGCAACTGTCATAATTTTCTCCTTTGTCTTTTGTTCTTTGTCCTTCGTCCTTTATTACTAATGACCAATGACCAAACTCGATACTCTTACTTTCCCATCAAGTTTTGCTTCCGTCTCTGAGGTAGCTCATGTTGTAGGTAAAGTTTTGTTGAGGAGATTGGTGTATCATAGGCATACGTAGAACGTTTCTGAACGGATTGATATCTAGACCAAAATTGTATATCTAGTAATAGTGCTTTCTGAGGCAATATTTAATGAGCGATCGCTTTGGCACGATCTTTGGTTTTTTGGGAGGAACGATTATTGCTGTTGAGTCTGGCTATAAGGTTTTTCCTCATCCAAAGCCAGAGAAGATTTATCACAGATTAAGTGATGCCAAATGGTTTTTGGCATTAAGATGGTGCGATAATCTCTCGACTCCCGCAGGGATTATCAATAACACTGGAGAAATCTCTTTTTTTAATCAGATTGTTTTAGAGATGGGGGAAGAAAAATTTATTCCCCAACAACATCGACTGGAAATATTTGCTCGATGTTTGCCTTTGCAACCCAATCAAACGATTACTTACGAGCTTATCCCTAACCGTATCTTGTCAATACAAGCTTTAGAAATAGATCCCCGCTATGGCAAAGTAGCTTTAGTCAGGGAAAATTAATCGCGATCGCCTCATCCAGTAGTTTAGGCTTGAATCTTAAGTTCAGCTAGAACGGTTTGGACTAGTTTTTTTCGTCACAATAAATTGAAATTGAAAATTAGAATCGGATAAGCCCTCATTTGAATCGTGCTGAATAAGAACTTACCGAATACAAATCCTAAAAATGAAAGCCGAGAGTTAAAATTGTTTGGACTACCTGCCGAACGAGGTCGCTGGTTGCTAATTATTTTAGGGGCAATCTTAATGCTTTGTCTGGGAACCGTATACTCCTGGAGTATTTTTAGAAAACCTCTAGAAACATTACTCGACCTGGGAGCAACCGAAAGCCTGTTACCATACACATTCGTGCTGCTATTTTATTCTGCTTTGATGCCGATTACTGGATTGTACCTCGATCGCTTGGGAACTCGGCGTGTCGCGATCGTTGGCGGGGTAATCTTAGGAATTGGTTATATTCTCTCTAGCTTTGCCAATAATATTGTCTGGCTCATTCTCAGCTACGGTGTACTGGTTGGTATGGGAGTCGGGATCGTCTATGGTATACCGATGGTCGTTGCTGCTCGTTGGTTTCCCGATCGCCAGGGTTTAGCGGTAGGATTGACTATCGTTGGCTTTGGGCTATCTCCAGTAGTGACTGCCCCCCTAGCCAAAGGATTAATCGATCGCTATGGGGTCAAGCCAACTCTCTTGATTCTGGGAATTGCTTTTACAATCATTATTATCTTAATTGCTACGCTGCTCAAACTTCCGCCTCAAGGATGGCAACCGCGAGGCTGGCAAAGCGATGGGGGTAACCAAACTCAACAGCAACTTCATCAAGTGAGCCTATTCCGCAGACGTTCCTTTTATGGGCTATGGATTTGCTATACCATCGGTACCTTAATTGGGTTGAGTGCAATTGGCATCTCTAGTCCAGTAGCAGAAGAAATTATTAACCTAGAGCCGTCTCTGGCTGCTAATAGTGTCGCGTTGTTTGCTTTGTTTAATGGCTTGAGTCGCCCGTTATGCGGTTGGTTGACAGACCGCCTACAACCCCGCTACGTTGCGGTTGGCTCTTACATTCTCATAACGATCGCTGCTATTTTGATGATGAACGTTGGAGAAGGACAAGTAATCACTTATTTAGTCGCCTTCTGTCTCTTCTGGTTCTGTTTGGGAGGTTGGTTGGCACTCGCGCCAGCAGCTACCCTGGCTTTGTTTGGCTCTGAAAATTATCCTCGAAATTATGGGATCGTGTTTACTGCCTACGGGATCGGCGCATTGCTAGGAACTTTGTCTGCGGGACGAATTTGCGATCTGTTTGGCTCTTACACTTACGCTTTCTTGCCGATGGCACTACTTGCAGCAATTGGCATTGTGGTGGCGATCGCTACATTAAAGCGCGATAACATTTACTATAAATCCGATAGTTAAGTTGGCGTTGCCGAATGTGTAATGATAAAGGTCTATTTTACTTATCTCATCGGCAAATGATAGCTTTTAAAAAGCTAAGAGCTAATAGCTACGAACAGTACTATTTTGTCCTAAAGGATAAGCTAGGCAAATACGACATTACGTAAATCAGCAACGCCGTTAAGTTAGTCTATGACATCATGCTAGTCAGGGGTTCTTCCTCAATCGCCCAATTACAACAAATCTCGATCTTTCGGGATTTAGCCAGAACTGAATTAGAAAGTCTGGTTCTCCATAGCTACGTTCGAGAATATCGAGCGAGTGAGATAATAATGCGAGAGGGCGATCGCCTTGACCAACGACTTTATGCTTTAATTACGGGCAGATTGGAAATTAAAAAGACTGCGGATAACGGTAAAGAAACTATAGTACGATTAATTCCTGCTGGAGAACTTTTTGCTGCACCAGCTATCTTTGGCAACGGGATCGCTCCTGCAACGGTAATTTGCCAGGTAAAGTCACAAGTCTTAACAATTAATCGCGATGCTTTATTAACAGCAATCTCTCATTCCCCAGAAATTAGTTTGAGAATACTAGAAGTCTTTAATCAAAGACTACAACAACTTCACAACACGGTACACGGATTGATTTGTGAACGGGCAATAGTACGTTTGGTAAGATTACTTCAATACTATCGCGATGCCTATGGCTATGCTCCGCAAATCTGCGATGGGACTCATTCTATAGCCGAAGGCGATCGTTTGAATATCAAACTCCCTTACTATCAAGTTGCTCGCAGTATTGGCATTACCTACGAAGAATGCCTTCGTTTATTTAAAAAGCTTCAGGAAATAGTAGTTTATCAAAGAGGCGGAACTATTATAGTTCGCGATTGGGAAAAATTAGAGGCAGTAACTCAGCTCGAATCCGCTTAATTAAACACCTTGCATGAATATTACAGTAATTTTTTGCCCAAAATAGACAAAATAATAGCTTGAGTACAGTAAAGCCAATGTCTTGACCTTAAAATACTGAGAGTCTACTTGAAAATACTAGCGTCCTTACCACAATATAAAATACCTAATCTTTCTACACCAATAGTTCTAACTCGGTGAGTGTAGATCTAATAAATTTGAATCAATATATATTCCACGGAACAAAACAAATCTCAATTGGGCTGCTGGTATAAACAAAACAACATCAAAGTTGTTTTAGGACAGAGTCATGCAACAGCCTTTTGAGCAAAAATTTTACTTCCAACGATTGGGAAAAACGACTTTTTTAGCTCCTCAACGGGGAAAAGGTGTAAATCTAATCGTTCATCAATGGCACACGTCACTTCTTAAGCTACGTCAAAAATGCGATCGCGGTCCAGCCAAGCGTAACTGGTTAGAAGGATTATCGGCAAATCCAGGTTATTGCGGGTTGCTTTTTTCTCAGTTGGTTTATTGGTTAGAACAAAAGAAAGTACCTTGGTTACCGCGCTTACTTGCCTTCTTTTGGTGGTTTTTTACTAACCTAGATTTGTTTCCCGAACATAAGATTGGTAATAGGCTCGATGAATATAGTTCCACATTTGCTAACGTCATCGTCGTACCTATTGTGGAAATTCCCGATTACGCCAAGCAGATTGCTTACCAACGCCTACAAGAATTAGCCATACCCTGTTGGCGTACCCGCGATGGTAATGTTTGGGTCGAAATTAAAGATGCCAATGTTGCCATCCTCGTTCACAGAACAATTAAGCAATCTACCGCTAAAACTCCAGAGTTAGTAGAAATGCTCGACAATTGCTGGAATCAAAATCTTGACGGTTAACTAAAAATTAGCAAACTATGAGGTGAAAACTATGCTCTCTCTACTTTTAGGTTTAGGGTTCATTTTACTGGGAGTATTGCCACAAGGCTACATATGTTTCTACTTGCTCAAAAGATCGCAAAGCTAAATCAAAATTAAACACGGTAACAACTCTCTAATTGTGAGTACAAGATCGAGGCTGTAAAACGAACTGCCAACAATTGCCAAAGCCTGCTGATAGATATAGTTATAGCTTTTCAGACCGTTCGTCATATTCTGCCCTCAAAAATACCCGTACTTTTGGTTAAAAACACTCGTACCTTACCCCGCCAAAAAACCCATCTAGCCCAAGACAACTGAGTTTGCCCCCTGCAAGTACTACCTTAACTAATCTAATCTGAGTCAAAAATCATCCCTACAAAAAATTGTCTGATATAAGTTTTAACAAGCTTAGGATTGACAGTACATAAACTATCTTTTGTTATTTGAGATTAGTCCTCTAGCGAAAGATTAACGACTAATCGCCAATAATTATTTAGGAGAATTCAATGAAAATAGCCGTTGCCAAAGAAAACGAGCTAGGAGAGCTTCGCGTAGCTCAAATTCCCGATACCGTATCCCGTTTGGTCAAACAAGGTTTTGAAGTTTGGGTCGAAGCAGGTGCTGGTGTGGGTGCTGGCTATGACGATGCTGCCTACGCAACCGCAGGAGCGAAGATAATCAGCGATCGCGCTCTACTCTGGCGAGAAGCAGATGTTTTACTTAAAGTTAATCCTCCTGGGAAGCAAGATGGAGCATTGGAAACTGACTGGCTCAAACCAGGAGCAACCCTAATTAGTTTTCTCAATCCTTTGGGCGATCCTGCGATCGCTCAACAATTAGCACAGCGTCAGATTACAGCTTTTAGCATGGAGCTAATTCCCCGCACGACTCGCGCTCAAAGTATGGATGCCCTATCTTCTCAAGCTAATATTGCTGGTTATCAAGCGATGTTGCTAGCAGCAGTTAGTTTACCGCGTATTTTTCCGATGATGACTACCGCAGCAGGTACGATTCCACCCGCTAAAGTATTGGTTTTGGGTGTGGGGGTAGCAGGCTTACAGGCGATCGCCACTGCCAGAAGGTTGGGTGCGGTAGTAGAAGCGTTTGATATTCGTCCGACAGTCAAAGAAGAAGTACAAAGCGTCGGGGCGAAATTTATTGAAATTAACCTCGAAGAAGATACCGTTGCCGAAGGTGGCTATGCCAAACAGGTTGGCAGCAATACTCAAGAGCGCATCTGTCAGGGCTTAAGCGAGTATGTCACCAAAGCCGATGTAGTAATTACTACCGCTCAAGTACCTGGTAAAATCGCACCACTCTTAATTGCCAAAGAAACGGTGGCACAAATGAAATCAGGTTCGGTAATTGTCGATCTAGCTGCCGATACTGGCGGGAACTGTGCCTGTAGCGAAGCAGGCAAAGACGTTATCTATCACGGCGTAACTATACTTAGTCCCGTCAATTTACCCAGTAGCGTCCCCGTCAACACCAGTCAAATGTACGCCAAAAATCTCTTGAACCTGGTGAAATATTTAGCCAAAGATGGAGAACTAAAGCTTGACTTTGACGACGACATCATTAACAGTGCTTGTCTCACCCATGCAGGCGAAATTCGCAACGAACGAGTAAAAGAAAAACTGTTAGTGGTTAGTCAGTAGAGACGCGAAATTTTGCGTCTGTACAAGAATTATCAATTTGCAAATTTAATCAACTGAAAAAAATGGAAGCAGGATTATTAACAGGCTTAGTAGTTTTCGTTCTGGCATCATTCGTAGGGTTTGAGGTGATTAATAAAGTTCCTCCAACTTTACACACCCCCTTAATGTCTGGTGCCAATGCCATCTCTGGCATCGCGGTCGTCGGTGCGTTACTAATTACGGGTACTAAAGACTGGAATCTAGTCACGATCTTGGGTTTTATTGCCGTCATTTTAGCCACCGTTAACGTTGTGGGCGGTTTTCTCGTCACCGACAGAATGTTGCAAATGTTTAAGAAGAAGGAAGCATCATGAATACATATTTAAACACGGGCATCGAACTTGCTTATTTAATTGCTGCTGCCCTATTTATTCTGGGATTGAAAAAACTCGGTTCTCCTGCTACCGCCCGTAAGGGGAATTTTCTCGCAGCAGTAGGAATGTTAATTGCCATTGTTGCCACTTTACTTAACCAGTCCGTTCTTAATTATGAGTGGATTTTAGTTGGTATGATCGCTGGTTCTTTAATTGGGGCGATCGCAGCCAAAAAAGTCGCCATGACCGATATGCCTCAGATGGTAGGTATCTTTAACGGTGTGGGTGGTGCTGCTTCTGCCTTAGTTGCTGTCGGGGAATTTTGGCGAGTACTTACTACCACTGGCACTGTTCCTTTAGATGCCACTTTTATTGCTATTTTAGGGGTCTTAATTGGTGGTGTAACTCTCACAGGAAGTCTACTCGCCTTTGCCAAACTCCAGGGCTTAGTCACAGGTTCTCCCGTTACTTTTCCTTTTCAACAACCCTTTAACTTTTTACTACTAGCTAGCTTTTTAACTGGTAGCGTTTATCTGTTAATCAAACCCGATCCCGCAGTTTTTCTGACTTTAACCGCTATATCTTTGCTCTTTGGAGCTTTATTCGTACTACCGATTGGTGGTGGTGATATGCCTGTAGTTGTTTCCTTATTGAACTCGTTTTCGGGTTTAGCTGCTGGTGCTGTCGGCTTTATTTTATATAACAACATGCTAATCGTGGCAGGAGCATTAGTTGGGGCTTCGGGGTTAATTTTGACCCAAATTATGTGTAAGGCGATGAATCGACCCCTGACCAACGTGCTATTCGGTGCATTTGGTGGGGATAGCGTCGCCGTTGGCGGTTCAGGTGGCACGGAAATCGATAAAACCTACCGTTCTATCGACAGTGAAGAAGGAGCAATGATGCTCGGTTATGCTCGTTCAGTCGTTATCGTCCCTGGCTACGGTATGGCAGTAGCTCAAGCACAACACGGCGTGAGAGAATTAGCTTCTCAGCTAGAAAAAATGGGTGTAGATGTTAAATATGCCATCCACCCCGTTGCAGGTAGAATGCCTGGACACATGAACGTACTACTAGCAGAAGCAAACGTTTCCTACGATCGCCTGTACGATATGGATGATATTAACACTGAATTTGATCGTGTTGACGTAGCCTTAGTTATCGGTGCTAACGATGTGGTTAATCCCGCAGCCCGTAACGATAATGCCAGCCCGATCTACGGAATGCCCATTCTGGATGTGGATAAGGCAAACCGCGCTATTGTGATTAAGCGCAGTATGCGGACGGGTTTTGCAGGAGTCGATAACGAACTATTCTATAAAGACAAAACCACCATGCTCTTTGGTAGCGCACAGGATATTGTTTCCCAGTTGGTATCGGAGGTTAAGCAATTGTAGTTATTGGTTATTTGTCATCACGGTGATCTTATACCATTTTTTAAAAGTAGTAAGAGAAATACAACGGTTTTTAATTATTAATAACCCAGCCAAAAACTCATACAGAGTCCCAATCCCCAGTCCCTAGTCCCCAATCCCTATTACTACCAAAGTCTCTTGTTACTAAAGATAAATGGTATTAGTAGTTGGTAGTTTAATTAGATTCAATATGATGAGGATTAGCGATCGCCCAATAGTTAAGGGGTGGCGACTCCCACCCCTTTTAAGATTTAAGACTCAGTAGAAGGTAAAATTTCTACTTCTACAGTTACACTATTAACTCCTAGTATTTCCTGTGCTAAGGGTTTTATGGTTTCATATTCTTTTTGACTGGGAACCGTACCTACAATTGCCACATTGCCATCTTCCGCATCTACGGTTAGTTTCGAGCGAGGAATATTTGCTTCCAGCTTTGCCCTAACTTCGCTTTCGAGATCGGAATCATTGCGTTCTGCTTGCTCGCCTAAAACATCGTTACGCTGTTCTCTAGCACGAATGTCTGAATTTAACTGCTCCTGACGAATTTCACTATTGGCATCTTCTAGGGTTTCCTCAACTACGCTAGGATCTTCAACTACTGCACCATCTTCTATGGTATCAGGGGCATCACTGCTAGTTCTAGCTACGTCACAGCCCACTGCACCAAACAAGAAGATACTGCCTAATAAAAGTACTGTTAATTTTTTCATTTGTTCTACTCTCCAAAATTTATTTAGCCTACGGTAGCCACCGAACCACCATCAACTCGGTAATTTGCCCCAACTACAAAACTAGAATGTTCGGAACACAAAAAGGCGATTACCGCAGCAACCTCTTGAGCTTTTCCTCGTCGGTGTAGTTCTAGATGGGGGCGTTTTTCATCCAAAAAAGTTTCAATTGCCTGGTCAAAACTCATGCCTTTTTCTTTGGCTCGTTTTTCCATCATGGCATCAGTCATGGGGGTGGCAATATAGGCAGGAGAGACAGAGTTCACTAGGATTCCGTCTTTAGCATATGCACAGTAGGGCATTTCGTCGGTATAGGGTTGCACTGCATCTTCTGAACCAATCAGCACAATTCTTCCCCAACCTGCTTGTTGCATCGAGGGAATAAAGGCTCGGCAGACGCGCACCGCAGACATAAAGTCTACGTCAATCGTTTCTAACCAATCTTCATCGGTCAATTTCAGAAACTCTTTGGTCGCACCAGTAATTCCCGCGCAGTTAACCAAGATATTAACCGTACCAAAATGGTTTAGGATCTGTTGCTTGGCTGCTTCAACTTCGTCGAGATTTCTTAAATCTGCGGTAACTGGGATAACTTCGCCGATCTTACCTACTTCTTCAGCAGCAGCTTTCAACTCGTCTGTAGTTTTATCCAACAGGGCAATTTTTACACCTTCGGCTGCCAGTAACTTAGCTGTGGCTTGCCCCATACCAGAGTCACCGCCAGTAATTACCGCTACCTTACCCCTGATTCCAAAATCCATAATTATTAATGACTTAAGAAAAATATTATTTACCCGTCATCTTTAATACTCAGATATTTTGGGCGAGATTTTATCTATCAATGGTTTAATTGTAAAAATAGCAAAGGGGAGAGAAGGTTGTTTAAAGATTAGTTCAAGTATTTGTGCTTAGACAAAAAAACGGACGGCTTAAAGTGCGCCTAAAAATAACGCACCCCCGTCCTCAAAAATTTACTTTGTCATACAGATAATCTTTAGTTTTACCCTTCCCGTTGTTCTAAATGTTCGGCGATTCGGGCTACATTTTGATTCAGTGCTGACACGTTTTCAGCAAGTGAGGCTATGTTTTCAGAAGTTTTAATTCTGTCCTCGTTCAATCCTCGAAGAATATCAAACATTGTGGCTCTGTCTCTGGCTAGCTCTGCGGTCAGTTGATATAGTGCGCTAATTTGCCTTCTGCTTTCTGCGATCGCATCACTATTAGAGGCAATGGCTTTAGCGTTGGATGCTAGTACTGCTTCTACTTGTTCTGGTGTCATTATTTTAAATTTATCCTCTAGTAAAAGATTATCCCTTACGGATATCTGAAGGTACGCCGTGCGACTTTGCTGTCGCTTATAGGAACGGGACAGCACTCAGGTGTTGTTTTTCGATAATTATTTGAGCATTTTTGATAATGTATCCAGATTGAAATTTATTTCAGCTTCAAGCGATCGCGATCTTTTGATGCTTACCCAATTCGTGTTTATTGACGCTCTGCCCGATAAATCAGGGGAGCTTGCGCCTGCCCGCGCATTACCTGTCATTTTATAATGTTTAGCAATGTTTACTTACTAATTTAGACACCTGTTGGGGTTGCACTCTGCTATAGGAATTTCTTCCTGGCATAATTAGGCAGGGGGCTTGTTTGCACTGCTTCATACAGCCAGTAGACTTGATTTCTACTTCACTAGCTATGCCTTTGGTGTTTAATTCAGTTTGCAATAATTTACATATGGTTTGGCTGCCTCTTTTAGCACAGCTTGAACCTTGACAAACTAGGATCTTGACTGGGGCTTTTTTAGCGATCGCCGTTTTAGTTGCAGATTGTTCTAAAAGCAATTCTATTTTGTAAGCTTTGTACTCAACCTCTGCTTGATGGAGTTTGTATTTCCGCATCCCCGTTACTTTTAAATGGCAACCAGGTTTGAGATGTTCGCCTAATAGATTTTGTGGTGACTTGGCTACAGATATTAGATAATCTGTTTCTGGAGTGGATAGAGAAAGATATTTAATACGACCTTTAGAACCGATTGTCAAATCTTCTAGTCTGCCAACAATATTGAATTCCGCAACAAGAGGCTGTATTGCAACCATTATCTAAAATCTCGATGAAACTAAATTTATTCTAATTGATTTTTTCTGGCAATAAATCTAGACTTTTTTCATTTGCTATCTATCGAAGCAAACACCCAGAGCCTATTGGGTATAGGGTTGAACGCTAGACGAAGCAGGTAAGACAAATGGCAATTCATAAGCAATTGCTATCTCCCTTCTAAATAAGATTAACCATATCTATTGCAATTTATTAGCATTAAGCTGTATATTAGATTTGGGAAATATAGGCTGATAAAGTTGCTCTAGAAATACTTAGAGTTTTCTACTACATACTCAAAAATTGGCGTTTAACAAAACATAAAGCAATAATTATTCTCTTTAAGTGAAAACATGAAAACGAGTCCCTCGAATCAACCAATCATTCATCTCCTCGGCATTAAGAGTACCGAGCGATGGAGTATCTATTATCGTTTACAAGAGCTGGGCATTCCCTGCATATGTTCTACCCACAAGCCTTTACAAGTGCAGCTCGATTATCCAAGTGCGATCGCACAACTTTGCTCTGTAGTCAAATGTTCAACTGCATCTCGTAGTGAATTAATTGAGCGCCTAGATAACTGTTGGAGAATTAAGAGCAAGCACCCAAAAGTAGATGTTAAACTCTGACACTCAAATATATTTTCCTTAAAAGTCAACTATCTCTGCTACAGTCTACGGCATTGATTGAGATCCCCACTGCCATCAGTATATTTTTACTAGCTAGGGCAAGTATGGCGATCGCAGGATAGGTAGTAGTTCATTTTTGGCTTTTGTAACTATGCCTAAACAATACTTCCTTGTCTCTTCGTTGTTTGACATTACGCCATGAGGAGTAACAAGATAAGGTCTTCCGTTGACGGTTATATATGTGCTTGTCCCCTTGGCTTTACATTCCTGTATAGCCCTATTTACCATTGCTATCTCTTCTTTTCGATGCTCGGAAATTGCCGATCGCGATCGCAAACTTTTGGCACGAGAGTTGTTTGCGGTTTTCATAATTAGTACCTCTTTTAGTTTTGTTGTGGATAACTATGAGATTCTATTTATATTGTACTGGGCAAATTTTGATCAAATGCCTGATTCTAACTTCAATTTAGCAAAAATGAAGTTTTTGGTAGTAATGAAGAAATATTAAATTACTTTTTTATAGTGCTAAAAAATACTGCTAACGATTCTTGTGTCGAAGGAAGACAAATTTCTAACAATTTGTTGTTTAAACTATCCGATGTTATTGTTTTTGAGAGAGTATAGAGATAGATAAACCGCATCTACTTTGAGCATGGAATATGCTGCCCTAAAGGACATTGTACACCCATTCGAGTGCAAGCCCTTGTCCCTAAAGGGATATCGCAAGCATATGGTATACCGCTCTACACGTAGCCGAGTCCTTTGGAATAAAGTTTTCTCAGCTGATGCCACCGCGCTGTTGAAACCCATAGTTTTTGATTTTCTCTTTTCTCAAGATTCGAGCCGATTTGTGGCTTGGCGATTTGAAAATACGGTCGGGAGGTAAAGTATGATGAATTTTAGCTTAATTGCGATCGCTCTACTGCTGTGTTACCTGTTATTCATGAGCGCACCTACTCATGCAGCAGAAATATCCTCTAATTCCGCCAAACTTCAAAGACCGAGGTCTTATTCGGCAACCGAACAAGTTGAGTTGCTGCGCGGGCAAATGGTCAAATACCAGCTACGCGATCGCGGTATTAAAGATGAACGGGTCTTAACCGCCATGTCCAAAATACCCCGTCATCAATTTATCGACTCATCCTGGCAAGATTTAGCCTATAGCGATCGCCCTTTACCGATCGGTCACAATCAGACGATCTCTCAGCCTTATATCGTGGCTTACATGAGCGAAGCTGCTGAGATTTTTCCTGGCGATCGGGTATTAGAAATTGGTACTGGTTGTGGATACCAGGCAGCAGTATTAGGGGAACTGGCTCAAGAAGTCTATTCGATCGAGGTTATTCCTCAGCTAGCCCAACGTGCGCGTCACATTCTCAGCCAATTAAATTATCAAAATATTAACTGACGTTACGCAAAAGCTATCATATTGAAATGGATATCAAGCTTTTGGAATTATATAGCGACTACATCATAAGTTCATTTGGGCAGATAACAGCCACGGGATTATCAAGGGC
>JADEXJ010000368.1 GCA_015207195.1 Pleurocapsales cyanobacterium LEGE 10410 | reverse complement strand
CCTAAAAAGTCATTGTAGTTGATTTCAGGTTGCGAGTCTAAAAAATCTGCTGCAAAAGTTGTTTCCAAGCTCATGATATAGTCGGCAAAAGAATTGGCGATCGCCTGACTTTCTTGCTGTTTAATTTCCTCTATTTCTTGCTGAAAATTTGTTTTGATTGTCTGTAGCTGGTCAAATTCAGGAGTGATGTCGGCAATTTTTTGTTTTAGATTGACGATAGTTTCATCTAACAAAGGAATTCTTCGATTAATTGTTTGCTCCAGATGATGAGATACTCTTTGAGTAACCTGGTAAGCTTGCTTAAATTCGGCGATCGCTTTTTCCTGATTTAAAAAGTTATCTAAAGCATTAAGAAATTCAGGAAAACCCGTTCCCGACAAACTTGCTGCTCGATCTTTAATTTTTCTCCGTAAAGCGGTTAGGGCGGAAACTTCAAATATTCGGCGATCGCCTTCTGGTGTAAGATCAGGTTTAAGATTAGCCTGAAAAACCTGACGAATTTTAGGGATATGCAAGCCGTAGTTCTTCTGAATCTTCTGGATCTACCAAACCCTGTTTTATTTCGTCCCAAGCATTGATAATAAAAAAAACTGTCAGATCCCGCCCCAGTAAATAATTTTTTAAATACCGTCTTTCATTTAAGGTGCAGGGCTGTACCGCTTTAAATAAAAATAGCACTGCGTGACAATTGTAAACATGCTGTAGAGTTAATTCATTTCTCGCTTCGGTATCATTCAAACCAGGGCTGTCGATAATTTCTAAACCTTTTTTTAATAATGGAAGAGGATATTCAATTGCTGCATAATCGACGTTGGGAAAAGCCAGTTGGTTACGTTCGGCTAGTACTTTGGCTTCGTTGGGCTTAATAGTATATTTTTGTTGAAATTTGGCAAGATCGATAGTTCGAGAACTACCATCCTTAAAATAAACGGTCACCTGTTTCTCTGCGCCATAGCGCAAAATTGTCGGTAGCGCGGTGCAGGGGTTGACATCGCTGGGTAATAATTTTTCTCCCACCAAAGCATTAATAAAAGTGCTTTTACCCCGCTTCATATCTCCTAACACTAGCAGCCTAAATTTGCTGTGACGTAAATTGTTGCAGGTGGCTTGAAGCTGCTTGATTTCACGATCTAAAGACAGTTTACCCGAAGCTTTCTCTCCTTTTGCTTCTGCCTCAATCAAAAGTGCCATCATTTCTTCGATTTGGTTGGCAAGTTCATGACGCACTAGGGAAACTTGTTCTAAATTACTAGTAAAAGATCGCTCTTGGCTCATATATTTTGGTTATTTCCTGCGGGGGCGACAACCAAGTCACAAAGTAGACTGGATGAGGGAAGCAGCCTTCATTCCCTTAAGATAATAAGACATTTTGTGAGGCGAAAAATGAAGTAATTCATGAATTATATCCTGAAAAAATG
>JADEXJ010000110.1 GCA_015207195.1 Pleurocapsales cyanobacterium LEGE 10410 | reverse complement strand
GAAGAAACACCATGTTGAATCTGTTAAAAAAGCGATCGCAGTTATGGATCTGGAAAATAGGTTTGTAAATAAGCTGACAGAAGTATTTTTTCTTCTGCTTTTAACTTTTCTCTCAAGGCATCATCAGCTTCTGAAGAAACAAACTCTAAGACACAGCAAGCTTCAACGCTTACTCTTGCAATCAGCTTTCTTTGTTCTGGCTCCATCTCTGGCGCACGAGCAGCAAACAATGCCTCAAAGTAGGGTTCAATCTCTCGGTTGATATTCTCAATGATTGCCGTTGCCTTGGGGGAGAAGTGGTAATTTAACAGCATTGCCCGATAACCAGGTTGCGAGAGAAGATCGTCGTAGTAGGCATCAATGATGCGATCGCTTACGATGCGAATCGGTAAGTGATAGATTTCAGGGTTTAATATCTGAGCAAATAACTCTCGCAACCGATCCATATAATAGCTAGCTAGTGCTTGAAAAATGGCTGCTTTGTCTGGAAAGAAACGGTATAGCGATCCCACAGAGGTTTTTGCCTGTGTCGCAATCAGGGTAGTAGAAGCTGCTTCATAGCCTACTTCAGCAAATACTTGAGCCGCCGCCTCTAGAATCTGGGCAACCCGTTTTTGACTGCGAGACTGTTGTGGTAAACGCCTTAAGCGATCGGCATCTTGGGGAATTTCGAGCATAACCTCTAGACAGATGAGCAAAACTAGCTTTTTTATTTTAGTAGATGGGAAACTTTTTTCACCTCTTGACAAACGTGAAAAAATTTTCGTATTTTATAAAAGTGAAAGTTTTTTCGCATTTTTTCAAGTTGAAGTTTGATTATCTTTGAGAATTATGAAGCGTCGTCATTTTATGCAAGGCATCGCAT
The DNA here is from genome assembly GCA_015207195.1 of Pleurocapsales cyanobacterium LEGE 10410. Classification (GTDB taxonomy): domain Bacteria; phylum Cyanobacteriota; class Cyanobacteriia; order Cyanobacteriales; family Xenococcaceae; genus Waterburya. The sequence goes on along the minus strand of JADEXJ010000110.1, from coordinate 19,622 downwards.
CTGCGTTGACCGTTGCAGCAGATTATCAACTCGTTAGATGCCAACCGATTACAGGAGAGAGCCAGATGCCACTTCAAGGAACTTCCCCAAAAACGGACTACCAAGTTATCGTCATTGGTGCGGGTGCAGCAGGTCTAGCAACAGCAAGATCTTTGCAAGATGCTGGCTATGAGGTACTGATTTTGGAAGCCCGCGATCGCATAGGCGGACGGGTAAACACCGATCGCAGCTTTACATCCCATCCAGTTGAACTGGGTGCAGAATTTATTCACGGTGAAAATGTCATTATTTGGGACTGGGTGAAGTGGTATAAACTAAAAACCCTTCCAGCGTATGAAGACAGCGATCGCTATTTTATGTACTTCAAAGGTAAACGGCTGTCTGTTAAGCAATGGTATGAAAACTCCGATCTAGAAGCTTTAGACTTTATAAATTCAGAATACTCAGTACTGTTTGAGTTAGCCGATGCATGGATGAATGCGGGTAAGCCAGATACGACGGCAGCAGAATTGCTGAGTGCGAACAATGTACAATTTTTACCAGAAGCGTATCGGTTGGTAGATTATTCTTATAGCGTAGACTATGGCGCGAACCTTCAACAGTTGGGGGTTTACGGACTGTCGGAAGCAACCTATGAAGGGGATGGCGATCGCTTTAATTTTAGTTGGTAATGTTATGCACTAACAATTGACTAACATCCCACAGTTTTACCAATGCTAGTATTTTTAATTTGCTCGATATACAAAACCAAATTGAATAATATCAATAACTTATCTGACCATGCTTAAAAACACGGGGTTAGTCTGGGATTTACAGCGAGTCGATCGAGTTGCCCAAAGTTTTTCCAAGTCCCTAGATCCAAAGAAAATTGCTCAGTTAGCTACCGATGGATTAGTCGAGCAGTTTAACTGTGCTTTTGCTCGAATTTGGCTAGTCGAACCCGATGGAAAAATGTTGCAGTTAGCTGCTTCATCTGGATTGTATACTCGCACTGACGGTTCTTTTAGTCGCATTCCCATAGGTGCATATAAAATTGGTAGAATCGCTCAAAATCGCGTATCTCTACTGAGTAATAACTTGGCAAACGAAACTTGGATTAGATATCCTGAATGGGCGATCGCTAATAACCTTAAAAGCTTTGCTGGTTATCCTTTGGTGAGTTCGGATAAAATATTTGGGGTATTGGCAATATTTAGTCACGAGCCGATGAGATCGGAGTTTCAAGAGGTACTATCAAGTCTTTGCACCGCTTTGACTGTGGCTTTAGAAATTGCCTCCTTGCACCAAGAGGAACAAATTGATTCACAAACCAACAAGCCGATAACCCTTGCAGAACTTTCTCTTGCCGACAGCCTAGCTTACTTGCTGGGTCACACAAAATTAACGGTTGTCGGAACAGAAAGATGTCTCCATCTATCCCAGATTAGTTTATTTTTAAAAGTTGCGGAAATACTCAAAACTCTAGACTGTAACTACTGTCGCTTGACCTACGAAGCTGATTCGGTTTTCTTAGAGGCGATCGTGACAATCTTGCCTAAAAATACTCAGGATCGAGTGGAATGGGGAAACTCGATTTTTGGTAATTTGTTTTCCATCGCCTCTTGTTCTGGAGGAAACCTCAAAATTAATACTGAAGCGAGTATCAAAGCAATTCAGATATCGCTTGAGTTTCCTGCCCCAGTAAATACTACCCCGTTACCTCTGCGTATTAAATGCCGTTCTCCTTTGTTACAAACAGGATTTAGTCAGCTAGCCTGTTCTGCGGGATTGAAGGTTTGCACGAGTGACGATTTCCATACACCCCTTTTAACAGATATGAGTTCTCTGGCAGAAGCAAGCGATCGCATCATTTGGGTTAACAATAACTCTAAAATTCCTGACACTGCCAAAGCTCAAGTAGACCTAGCAACGACTCCAAGCCAGTTGAGAGATGCTGTAGCTACGGTGAACAGAGGTGATACTTACCGCATTGACGACGGGCTTCACCAGAAACAGCAACTTTCCCATCGAGAACAAGAAGTCATCGCTCTTCTAGCTTCAGGATTACGCGATCGCGATATTGCCGAAAAACTTTATATTAGTGACAGTACGGTTAAGTTCCATATCAATAATATTTTAGTCAAACTAGAAGCAAAAACCAGACTTCAGGCTCTTTATAAGCTAATGAGTAGTGATGGCTTAGAAATTTAGGGCATTGCATCATTCTATATTTAAGAATTACAGTAAGGAATGAAAAGTTAGTGACAAACAGCAGAAAAGTTTTGCTCGATCGCAACCAGGATAATTGATGGCGATCGAATTAAGGATGTTTAGTCTGCGTGGTAAGATGCTCACCTGATTTCAGCAACGTTTTAATGTGTATTCCCCTGACGGATCTTTCTGCTTCAAAGCCTCTACCCGTCCATTTTCTATGACAAACTCGAAGGTCATGTCAGAAAAACGCTGGACGCGGAAGGTAAGATTTTTATAGGGAACTAATTTTTCTTCAGGTTGACCTGAAACTATCAAGTACAGAAAATTATCTTCTTTTAAAGCAACTTGGAACTCGAATTCTGCTGGTGTTTTGTATGTTCCTGCTAGCTGCGCTAGAAGTTGCGAGTCCAGAGTTTCTGCTTGGCGAGTAAAAGTCACCTCCTTTTCATCTAGAGACATTAATATTTGGTTTATATCTCCCTGGGGGTTAATTAGAAAATTCACCGGCCACTTGCCGAAACGTTCGTCATTGGGAGTATCGAAACGGTTGTAGTGAAAGTGATTTAAGGGTAGTTGAATTCTTCCTAGGTTGAATTGAAGATTATTATCTTTCATGGCGATCTTGAGCATCCCATAGGCAGGATGGGCATAGTCGCCTACGTATTCAGCTAGAGTATGGGAAGGAGTAGTATGGTCAACCCGATCTGCATCCGCTTTCGATCGCGCTTCTATGCCTGCTTGTTTTGCCTTCAGTCTCACGTTCAACCAGCGATCGCTCCAGGGTGTGAGATCGAGATCTAACAGACGTTCGTAGGTGTTATGGGTAATGATGTCGATTAATTCTGCACAATGGTCGCCGATCGCTAATACAATTACCCCCAGTTTTTTATTGGGTAAAAAAGATATCTGTGAATGGAATCCATCAATCGCTCCTCCATGATGGGTCAACAAATGCCCTCGATAAGCTACCGTTTGGCAACCCATGCCATAGACAGGGTTGAGCAACTCCCACCAGCCTGTAGTTTCTCCCAGGACATTAGGTAAAGCGATCGCGGGTTCTAAAGTGGCATTGAGTATCCTCGATGGTAGAACTTGACGACCTTCATACTTGCCATCGTTCATTAAGGCTATAAGCCAATGGGATATGTCCTCAAGATTAGAAATAATTGCCCCTGCGGGAGCAGCAGCCCCGATCTCATCATAGTAAGGTATCTGGTAAATCTCATTATTGTCTCGTTTTTCGGTAAACGGTACGCCGTAGTCAGAGTGCTTTTGCATCTCGGCAATGGTATAAACGGTGTCGTGCATCTCCAAAGGCTCAAAGATCCTCTCGCGAACAAATTCTTCCCAAGTAATTCCCGACAGCAGTTCAATAATGTAGCCCACAGCAGCATACATCAGATTGTTATAGAGAAAAGTCTGTCTTAAGGAAACTTCTGGTTTGAGGTATTGAAGGCGATCGCAAATCTCTTTACGAGTCAGAGAGTCCCGTTGATACCAAATACCGTCGTGACGAGTAATACCTGTGCGGTGAGCCAACATATCTCGCAAGGTTACAGTGTTATTTAACTCGTTGTTGTAAAAGCGGATAGCTGGAACGGCATCACGGATTGGTTCGTCCCAGGTAAGCTTACCCTCTTCTACCAGCATTCCCGCAGCGATCGCCGTAAATAGTTTGGTGTTAGAAGCAATGGGAAAGAGGGTTTTAGCAGTAAAAGGTAATTTTTCTGCGTAATCGCGATCGCCATATCCCTTAGCAAAGACTAGCTTGTCCCCTGTTACAATTCCTACACCAACTCCTGGTGCATTCCAGTCTTCAAGAAGTTTCTCTATATAAGTATCAAAATCTTGAAGCTTATCGGCAATATCAATCTGTTGTATCGTAAATTCCATAATAAATACTTCCTCTTTTGAATTGCGTTTGTTACAATCGTGTTTGAAGACTGAAAGCTATATTTAGTTTTTCCTATAGCTGTAAGATAATAATTTCAAAGCTTTAGTCTCATTATTGCTTCATCTTCTTCATATTCCCCTGTCAACTTAAAACCTAATTTTTCATAGAAACTCTGTGGGCTTCCCTCCTTTTGAACAACACTTGTCAGCAGTTCAGTAGCATTTGGTCTAGTCTTGACGCGATCGATAACCAGTAACAGTGCGCGACGACCAAAGCCCATACCTTGATAACGGGCATCAATCATAAAACGCCATAAATAACATTCCGCTTCCTCTGGTTTGTCTTCCAGCATAACGAAACCAATAGGCGTAGTGTCGGCATAGATAGCTCTAAACCAGGCAGATTCAGAGAAGTAGGCTTGGGCAATGGACATTGCATTTGGTGCGACAAATTTCTGCTGCTCATCGCGAACTGAGAGGTTACAAATCGTGCGAACGCTATCAGATGTAATTTCACGAAGAGTTACTTTGCTACGATTTGATAATTTAATCTGAGAGCTAGTCATTTTATCGACCTCAGGCTAACAAAATATCAAAACATCGAAATCCTCAAATGTGAGATTGTTAAAAGGCGATCGCTACATAGCCAATTATTCGATCGAAGACTAATACTGAAAATGTCCCTAATCAGTCTCAAACATCTCTAGGCTAGATTTAAATCTTTTCCGTTTTTACTAAATTGCCTGTAACTGTTCTGTATAAATAGATGGAATATCCCAAGCCTCGACAACAAAACCGTTAACTATACGCCATACAATCACTGCGTCGAGTTCAATTGACCGATCTTTCAATTTCATCCGATCTTTAACGTGGGTAACAACAATTTCATTGCCAAAAGCGGTAATGGAAACAGGCTCAACCTGAAAGGTTCCCCCAGTTACTATTTCCAATTTCTCGAAAAATTCTTGAAGTCCTCTTAAGCCAGCATATTCACCTTGAATAGTAGGTAGTTTGGGATTAATAAAATGCCAGACAAAGTTGGCTGCAAAAAGATTAGCAGCTTTAGGATTGAAAAAACGCCAGACGAAGTTTTCGGCAAACAAGTTATCTTTATTAACTGTATGGTTGGGTTCTAACCGTTTCATTAGACTGACGTTGGGGTGTTCTTCGGTCATAACTGAATTCCTCCATTAATAAAATTGGTTTAAATGTAAACACGATTGGTATAATTTCTGCGTTCGCTCGACTAATCGATTTATCCGCACGCGATCGCCTCTTAACTCCAGTAAGTGTCTTGGAGAAAGGGAGTTTAATACTTCCTCAAATACTTAAACCCAGAAGTTGATATTTCATAGTCATCTATTGCTGTAAGTTAAATAAAATATTTACTGACTCTACAGCTGCAACATCGATGGTAGTAATGGAATCTGGTTCAATTTGGAAAGTTCTACTGGTTAACGTTTCTAGTTTCTTTAAAAAGCCCTGAAGACCTTTTAAGCCAGTATAGTCACCATGAATGTAGGATAGTTTGAAATTGAAACAATGCCAAATAAAGTCTTCGGCAAACAGATCTGCCGATTCTGCTAAGTTGCAGGGGTCAAGTTTCTTCAAAATCGAGATATTTAGATGTTCCTTATTCGTAGCCTCGTTATTTATAGTTGCGTTTCTCATGATTAAACTTGAGGTTCGAGCGCATTTCATTTGAATTCATCTTAAAATCGAGATCGCTCTTAAGTAAACTGGCGATAAAACTAGAAATCATAACTATCAAGATCGATAGGTTTTGCTGTTGGCGCGATCGATCTTGTCGATTTTACCCGTATAACCCCTGGCAAAATCGATAGGTACTATATATTTCCCGATTGATTTTCTTGACGTGTTAGTTATACAAAATTCTGTACTGGCTTTGTTTGTAGACAATATAGAAAATATTAGAAATTGTGTAAAACGTAGTATTAGAAATACTCTTGAAATGTGGAGTTACGCAAATTCTCTTTGTTTCTATAAGTGGAACATGAAATCTTTAATCGGAGGCGATAGGCAAATTTACGAATCCTTCATCAAAATGTACCAACAAGAGGGAACGGATACTACAAATTGGGGAGCAATGGATATTAACACTTTTGAATTCATCCTCAAAGCAGTTTCATTTCTAAGCATCGCTGAAGATGTCGAATTATTCCTTACTTAACCGTCAGTGTTTTCCTGGTACTTCTGAACCTGGCAACTACTCCCCGCGACTTTTGGAGTATCTATCCAGTGCTTGGCTGGGGTTTGGGAGTCTCAATTGAAGGCATAAAATGCTCTCGGTCAAAATCTTGTTACTTCAAAAACTGAAAAGTTGTAGCTAACAGCCAACAATAAGAGGAATTTAATAATTAGCAATAGGTAACCATAATTGGCTTTGGGTTTGGGTAGGTTTCCCTAAAAAAAATTTAGGGGTGTCTGACCTTCTTCATAAGTTTTTCAGATTGTTTGGGTAATATTTTGTTCAATGGGGGTCAATTAGTTGCCACCATCTAGAATTCTCTCAATAGCAACCCCATCGTTCCTGGCCTCGGAAACCGCAACGATGGGGCTTTTGTCCCTACCCTTTTAGCAAGGAATTACTAATTATGTTACCGCATTTATTCATTGTTGGACATCCATGAGTTCGGTTCGGTAGTTAAATTTGGCAGCAATGGCGATCGCATCCAAAGCCATTGCGCTAAATCTGTTGAAGCGATCGAAGAAATTTAAAAATAACCGAAAATTATGACCACAACTATTCAACAACAAGAACAATTCAGTTTATGGGAGCGTTTTTGCCAATGGGTAACAAGTACCGAAAATCGGCTGTATATCGGTTGGTTTGGAGTATTGATGATTCCCTTACTTGGTGTTTCTATTACCGTGTTCACCATCGCCTTTATCGGTGCGCCTCCTGTAGATATCGACGGTATTCGCGAACCCGTATCTGGTTCGTTACTCTACGGCAATAATATTATTACCGCAGCCGTAGTACCTACATCCAATGCTGTAGGTTTGCACTTTTATCCCATTTGGGAAGCAGCATCAATGGACGAGTGGCTTTATAACGGCGGTCCATATCAAATGATTGCTTTTCACTATATTCCCGCGCTTTGCTGTTATTTAGGTAGAGAATGGGAACTAAGCTACCGTTTGGGGATGCGTCCTTGGATTTGCGTTGCTTATAGCGCACCTCTGGCAGCAACTGTCTCTGTATTCTTAATTTATCCCATCGGACAGGGTAGTTTCTCCGATGGCTTACCGATGGGTATTAGTGGAACTTTTAACTTTATGTTTGTTTTCCAAGCCGAGCATAATATTTTGTTTCACCCATTCCATATGTTAGGGGTAGCTGGTGTATTCGGCGGTTCTTTCTTCTCAGCCATGCACGGTTCTTTAGTTACATCATCTTTAATTAAAGAAACTACTGAGAGCGAGTCCCAAAACTACGGCTATAAATTCGGTCAAGAACAAGAAACCTACAACATAGTTGCTGCACACGGTTACTTTGGACGCTTAATTTTTCAATATGCCAGTTTCCAAAACAGTCGCAACCTCCACTTTTTCTTAGCAGCTTGGCCTGTAGTTTGTATTTGGTTTACGGCTATGGGGATCTGCGTGATGGCATTTAACCTGAATGGGTTCAATTTTAATCATTCGATTCTAGACTCGCAAGGTCGAGTTCTACCCAGTTGGGCAGATGTGGTTAACCGCGCCAGTTTGGGTTTTGAAGTTATGCACGAACGCAATGCTCATAACTTCCCCTTAGATTTAGCCTGTGGCGAAGCGACACCAATCGTTCTTACAGCACCTGCAATTCATAGTTAAGTAGCGAGTAGAGCGGAGCGTTCCCGAAGGGCAGGTAGCGAGTTACCTTCGGTCGATAGAGAAATTTTAGTCAGGAGTGATATAGATGATACAGCGCGATTACGAAGTTCCCCGTAGGCATCGTCAAGCCTACCTAGAGGCTAATCGCATACTTAGATCTTCAACCGAACCAGATTCTTATATCCCGACCGTTTTAGAACAGCTAGAACAGATTAATCTTTGGGAGCGGTTTTGTCGGTGGATAACTAGTACCGATAACCGCATCTATATTGGCTGGTTTGGGGTGTTAATGATTCCGACAATGTTAACTGCCAGTATTGTCTTTATCATAGCGATCGCTTTTGCACCGCCTGTAAATTTAGATGCTATCGGTTCGCCTATTTCTGGCTCTCTATTAGACGGGAATAATCTTGTCTCGGCTGCGGTTATTCCTACCTCAGCAGCGATCGGTTTACACTTTTATCCGATTTGGGAGGCGGGTTCGATCGATGAGTGGTTATATAACGGTGGTCCTTATCAGCTAATCGTGCTGCACTTTATTATCGGCATTATTGCCTATCAAGATCGTGAGTGGGAACTAAGTTACCGCTTGGGAATGCGTCCCTGGATCTCTTTAGCTTTTACTGCCCCTGTTGCTGCTGCCGTGTCGGTATTTATTATCTACCCCATCGGACAAGGAGGATTTTCTGAAGGAATGCCGTTAGGAATTTCTGGCACGTTTAACTTTATGTTCCGCTTTCAAGCCGACCATAATATTTTGATGAGTCCGTTTCATATGTTAGGGGTAATGGGAGTTTTAGGCGGTGCGCTATTTTGCGCGATGCACGGTTCGATTGTTACCTCTACTGTAATTCGTAACACCAATCGACACGAATCGATTAATCTGGGCTACAGGCTAGGACAGAAAAAGCCAACCTATAGCTTTGGTAAATCCCAAAACTACCAAAGAAGCCTATGGGGATTTAGTTTTCCCAGTTCGCGATCGCTCCACTTTTTCTTAGCTGCTTTCCCCGTAGCAGGTATTTGGTCGGCAGCGATCGGTGTCGATATTGCAGCCTTTGACTTTGAAGGATTTAACCTACAGCAACCCACAATTATCCACCAGAAGAAGCCAATTCCTACCTGGATGGATGTTATCTACGATGCCAATTCGGGTTTGTTGGAGACAACAAGACAGCAAAATACCTTACCGATTTTTCCTGAATCAATAAATGGTTATTAGCTAATTAGCAAGGTGGGCAAATCTGCGATTTCAAGCAAGACAAATAATCTGCAAGACAATTTTGCCTATCCTACCCACTAACAACTAACAACTAACAACTAACGAAAATATGGAAACACCTTTTACCGACTTTACTGTAAATATTACCGCCACCGCTGGAGATGATATCAATCCAGGACGAGAAGGCAGAGATCAGGCATCGACTGGCTATGCTTGGTGGGCGGGAAATGCCCGTTTCATCAATCTTTCGGGTAGGTTTTTAGGGGCGCACGTCGCCCATGCAGGTTTAATCGCTTTTTGGGCGGGAGGAATGTTGCTCTTTGAAGTCGCACACTATAATCCTGACCTGCCAATGTTTAGACAGGGTTGTTTGTTAATGCCTCATATTGCCACTTTAGGGTTTGGAGTAGGACCTGGCGGAGAAGTTGTCAGCCTATTTCCCTTTATGGCGATCGCCGTAATTCACCTAATTGGTTCGGCGGTTTTGGGTTTTGGCGGACTATATCATTCTCTACGAGGTCCTAGTAAACTATCTGGCTTCTATGATTTTGATTGGTCTGATAAAGATAAAATTACCGATATCTTAGGCTATAACTTGATTGCTTTGGGCATAGGTGCATTACTCCTAGTCTGCAAAGCTATGTTTTGGGGTGGTATTTACGATACCTGGTTACCTGGAGGGGGTGATGTCCGTTTAGTAACGAATCCGACTCTAGATCCTAGAGTTATCTTTGGTTACTTCTTTAGTAGTCCCCTCGGTGGTAGTGGCTGGCTAGTAAGCGTTGACAACCTCGAAGATATCATCGGCGGTCACATCTGGATGGGCGGGATCTTAATTGCTGGTGGAATCTGGCATATCTTGACCGTTCCTTTCAAATGGACTGATAAAGTTTTTATCTGGTCGGGAGAAGCCTATCTGTCTCAGAGTTTGGGCAATGTGGCGGGACAGGCATTTATTGCAGCTATGTTTATCTGGTTTAATAATACTGCCTATCCCAGTGAATTCTATGGTCCTACCGTTGCGGAGGCTTCCCAGGCACAGTCCTTGGTATTCTTGCTGCGCGACCAAGATTTAGGAGTTGATATTGGTTCAACTCAAGGTCCAGTAGGCTTAGGTAAATACTTAATGCGATCGCCTACAGGGGAAATTATCTTTGGTGGTGAAACCATGCGCTTTTGGGATTTTCGTGGTCCTTGGTTAGAACCCTTGCGAGGAGACCACGGTTTAGACCTCGATAAACTGCGTAATGATGTTCAACCTTGGCAGGCAAGACGAGCAGCAGAATACATGGTGCAAGCACCGATGGGTTCGATCAACTCTGTAGCAGGTTTGGCTACGGAAACCAATGGCTTTAATTTCTTATCCATCCGTACCTGGATGACTGGTTCGCATATTATTCTCGCTTTCTTTTTCCTGGTCGGTCATTGGTGGCACGCAGGCAGGGCTAGGGCGCAGGCTGCTGGCTTTGAAAGAGGACTCGATCGTGAAGATGAACCTGTTTTATCGATGGGAGACATTGATTAGTCGGTTTGTACTGAAGATGCAATAGTCTTCAAAAAGTAGGAAGTAAGAAGTTAAGAACAATCTTCTGAATACTCGCCCCTGACACCCAAAACCTCATCGAACGAAATTATCAATTTGATTAAAAAATAAAGGAGATAAAAAATGCAGAATTTACAGAGAGTTTTTAATAGTGTATCCGTCATGTCGATCGCAACTTTAGTCATCGCCATGGCAACCCTAATGTTTTTGAGCTATTTCCTGACAATTGTTCCAAGTGGAATCTAATAACAAAGGACTAGTAACAAATAACTAATGACTAATAACTGAATCATGACTATCGCAATAAATACCCCACAATCAAATATTGGCTGGTTTAAAGGAGTTGATGACTGGCTGAAGCGCGATCGCTTTGTGTTTATCGGCTGGTCGGGACTCTTACTCTTTCCCTGTGCTTATTTATCTATCGGCGCGTGGTTTACGGGGACTACTTTTGTTAGTGCTTGGTACACTCACGGCTTAGTTAGTTCCTATCTTGAAGGATGCAACGTGCTTACGGCTGCGGTGTCTACTCCTGCTGATAGTATGGGTCATTCTCTGCTATTTCTCTGGGGTCCCGAAGCTGGGTGGAACTTTACTCGCTGGTGTCAAATTGGCGGTTTATGGAATTTTACCGCTTTTCATGGAGCGATCGGACTAATTGGCTTTATGCTACGGCAAATTGAAATTGCCAGGCTAATTGGAATTAGACCTTATAATGCGATCGCTTTTTCGGCACCCATCGCTGTATTTGTCTCTGTCTTTTTGGTTTATCCTTTGGGACAATCAAGCTGGTTCTTCGCTCCTAGCTTAGGAATAGGTGGAATATTTCGTTTTGTATTGTTCTTTCAGGGTTTTCATAACTATACTCTTAATCCCTTTCACATGATGGGGGTAGCGGGAGTTCTCGGCGGGGCTTTGCTCTGTGCCATACACGGGGCGACGGTGCAGAATACCTTGTTCAAAGATGCCCAAGACTTTAATACCTTTGGTGCATTCAGCCCTACTCAAGAAGAAGAGACCTATTCTATGGTTACTGCCAATCGCTTTTGGTCGCAAATTTTTGGCATCGCTTTTTCTAACAAACGTTGGCTGCATTTCTTCATGCTGTTTGTTCCTGTCACTGGCTTATGGATGAGTGCTATTGGGATGGTGGGTTTGGCTTTCAATCTGCGGGCTTATGATTTTATATCTCAAGAGTTACGGGCAGCAGAAGACCCTGGTTTCGAGACTTTTTACACCAAGAATATTCTACTTAATGAAGGTCTGCGGGCTTGGATGGCACCTCAAGATCAACCCCATGAAGGCTTTCAGTTTCCTGAAGAAGTATTGCCAAGAGGAAATGCAGAGTGATGGAAAACGTATTTACATATGCGATCATGCTGCTTGTTGTATTACCAATGTTGTTTATGGTTGTGGTCGCTATTTTTTCGGCAATCTTAGTTTTTGCTGACCTTCCTTTACCTCATCGCGATCGCTAGATAGCAACAATACCGCTTTTACAAGTAGTTGGAGAATAAAAAATGTCTAATCTATTCAAATACAAAATTCCTCTCGATCCCGAATCTGCTATGGAAGAAAAGTACCAGCCACCTTCACAACATACAGTTTTCTATCTCGCTTTTGTCCTAGTTTGCACCATTACAACTACCTTTTTTTCAGCCATAGTAATGATTTTAAATTACTGCTTCCCTGGCTCTTTAGACGGTACTTATCTCAAACTCTTTTTCTAATAATTGAGGTAGGCAAACTTTTCGAGATAGCCAAAAATGAGTTTTCCCAAGCTATTTTGCCACCTTAAGACAAACCTAACGACTAACTATTAAAGGAGATAACCAATGGGCTTACCTTGGTATCGCGTCCATACATCGGTTTTAAACGACCCAGGACGCTTGATATCCGTTCACATAATGCATAATGCTCTTTGTGCTGGCTTTGCTGGTTCGATGCTGTTGTTTGAACTGGCTTTATACGACCCCAGTGACCCCGTACTTAACCCGATGTGGCGACAGGGTTGTTTCCTGATGCCCTTTGTAGCACGCTTGGGTGTAACAAATTCTTGGCAGGGTTGGAGTATCACGGGTGAAACCTTTGCCGATCCTGGTTTTTGGACTTTTGAAACAGTGGCGATCGCTCATATCATTTTTTCAGGGCTATCGTTTCTAGCAGCCTGTTGGCACTGGGTAAACTGGGACTTAGTTACTTTTTTCGATGAAGAAGGCAAACCCACTTTAGATTTACCCCGAATATTCGGCATACATCTTATGCTGGCTGGCTTACTCTGCTTTGGTTTTGGGGCTTTTCATCTCACTGGTATTTTTGGTCCTGGGATGTGGGTATCGGATGCCTACGGACTCACGGGACATTTAGAAGGTGTTGCACCTGTCTGGGATGCTAGAGGCTTCGATCCTTATAATCCTGGTGGAGTCGTAGCTCATCATATTGCTGCGGGCATTGTCGGTATTATCGGCGGACTGTTTCATATCGTGGTGCGTCCTTCAGAGGAGTTATACAAACTGCTGCGGATGGGCAATATCGAAGGTGCTTTAGCTAGCGGGTTGGCAGTATTCTTTTTTGCTGGTTTTGTCGCCTCTGGTTCGATGTGGTACGGCACTGCCACAACCCCTGTAGAGTTATGGGGACCGACCCGTTTTCAGTGGGATAAAGGCTACTACCAACAGGAAATCGCTCGTCGAGTAGAAAATAATTTAGCAGCAGGGGATAGCCTATCTCAAGCTTGGTCGAGAATTCCTGAAAAGTTAGCATTTTACGATTACATTGGCAATAATCCTGCCAAAGGTGGTCTGTTCCGCTATGGTCGCATGGTTGATGGTGATGGCTTGCCTTTAGCCTGGCTTGGTCATCCTGTCTTTAAAGATGGTGCGGGGAGAGAATTAACTGTCCAGCGTATGAACAGCTTTTTTGAAACCTTTCCTACAGTCTTAACCGACGAAGATAATATTGTCCGCGCTGATATACCTTTCCGTAGAGTCGATGCTGAGAATAGCTTCGAGCAAACAGGAGTCACGGTTGATTTCTATGGTGGACTGTTAGACGGTCAAACTTTTACCAATCCTGTAGAAGTCAAAAAATATGCTCGTCAAGCCGTCTTGGGAGAAGCCTTCGAATTCGATACCGAAACCTATAATTCCGATGGCGTATTCCGCACCAGCAACCGTGGCTTCTTTGCCTTTTTTCACGCCTGTTTTGCTTTGGTATGGTTTTTCGGTCATATTTGGCATGGCACACGCGCCATCTTCAGCGATGTCTTCTCTGGCATCAATATCGAACTAGAAGAACAGGTCGAGTTTGGCGTGTGGAAAAAAGTTGGCGATGTCACCAGTCGCAAAGTCGCTGCCGATCTGAAGTATGAAGTTGAGAGGTAGTTTGCTCGTAGCTATTAGCTATTAGCTTTTCGATCTATTGACTCAACAATAAATCAATGAGTGATAAGCAATGACTAAATCAAATTTCGCCTCCAAAAAAACTGCACCACTACAGTACTTCTTCAAATCTCTCAATACCGAAGCAGGAAGAGTAACTCGCGGATGGGGAACAACGCCACTGATGGCAGGAATCATCGCTTTATTTATCTTGTTTCTGCTCATTATTACCCAGATTGTGAATGCCTCAATCTTGCTAGAGGGAATGGATGTCGATTGGACGAGCCTAAATTAAGAAGTAAGAAGTAGTGAGTAACTGAATAAAACTTCTACAACTAACCACTAACCACCAACAAATAACAGATGATAAATAACCAATGACCAAACTATTTTTTGCCTATGGTGAAGGACAATTTGGCACGACTGCTACGGGCATTGCCTCTGGATTATTGGCGTTGGTCATACTTCTGGCATTGTTAGGAGTTTATGCCAGTAAAACCTATCCCAGCGATCCGCAAGGTGCGCGTAAGCGCGATCGCAATTAAATTACATCAACACAAATCAAACCATTAAAAATTAGGAGAAAAATCATGAGTATGGTTGCCGAATTAATTCTTAATGCCGACAGCGAAGCTCGCTATCTCGGTCCTAAAGAAATACATATCTTTCAAGACTTCCTTAATACAGGGGAACAGCGAATGAGAATTGCCAGATTCTTAGCCGAAAACGAACAAAAAATCGTGCAAAACGGCACTAACAAATTCTGGGAACGTTGTCCTGTAACTCCAAGTAACAGCGGTGTGGAAAGAAAAACTAATTCCTGTATGCGAGATCAGGGATGGTATGTACGCTTAATTGCCTACTCGGTTATGGCAGGTAGCGAAAAACCCCTAGAAGAAATTGGCACTATCGGAATTAAGGAGATGTATAACTCTTTAGAAATTCCGATTCGCAATATAGCCGAGTGTATGCAGTGCCTTAAGGAAGAAACTGTATCGATGATGAACGAAGAAGATGCTGCTGAGGTGGCGCCTTATTTTGACTTCATTATTCAATCGCTTTCGTAAAAAAGCTACTAGCTTTTAGCTCTTAGCCCTTCGGGTTCGCCATTTGCTCCTTGATGGAAAGCACCAAGACCGCAATGGCTCACTTTTAGCCCAACAATAAATAACCAGGAGATAAAACAATGCAAGACCTTATTACCTCGACAATCAACACTTTTGATGTTCGCGCTCAATATCCAGATAGTGATGCGATGAATAAGCTAGAGGAGTATTTCAGAAGTGGCGATCTGCGAGCCAAAGCTTCTTTAGCTATTAGTGCCAATGCGAAATCGATCATCACTAAAGCAGTAGCTAAATCTTTAATGTATACCGATATTACTGCTCCTGGGGGCAATATGTATACCTGTCGTCGTTATGCAGCCTGTATCCGCGATTTGGAATACTTCTTACGCTATGCTACTTATGCGATGTTGGCTGGCGACCCTTCAATTTTGGAAGAACGCATTCTCAATGGTTTACGGGAGACTTATAACTCTTTGGGAGTTCCTATTGGCGGTACGATTAGAGCCGTTCAAGCAATGAAAGAAGTTACTGCTGACTTAGTAGGTACTGATGCAGGTAAAGAAATGGGTGTTTATTTTGATTACATCTGTTCTGGCTTGAGTTGATTCTTTGTAGGGGCGATTTATAGTAATTTCAACAAGAAGTAGCAAGTAGCCCTAAAGGACTCGCTTCGCGTCGCAGTAGCAAGTAATAAGTATTTATCCTACTTACAATACAACGCCACTTTTAAAAAATTAGTTGAAATGCTTATGTATATCGTCCCTTCATGAATATTGTTTAATAAAAATTTAATCATGAGCATTATTACCCGTTCGATTAAAAATGCCGATCGCGAAGCACGCTATTTGAGTTTGGGAGAGTTAAATGCGATCGCCGATTTTTATCAAGGTGGACAAGATCGACTACGCCTCGCTCAAATTTTAGTGGCAAATGAAGCTGAAATTATTAACAGAGGCAGTCAAAGATTTTGGTCGAGATATCCTAATACTCCTAGCAATACTGGCAATCCTACTTTTAGAGCTTCCTGTATGCGCGACCAAAGTTGGTATTTGCGTTTGATTACCTATGCGATTGCACTTGGAGATACCGAACCAATCGAAAAAACTGGCATCAAGGGCGTGAAGGAGATGTACGAATCTCTAGAAATTCCGCTTAAAAACTTAGCTGAATGTATGCGTTGTTTAAAGGAGGTGACAACCGAAATGCTTAGTCTCGAAGATGCTGCTGCGATCGCACCTTATTTTGACTATATCATTCAGGGATTTAAACAGTAAACAATTTAAAAAGGTTATATAAATGAAGGTTAATACAGGGGGTGGAAGTCCCGTCGTTCATCCACAAAGATTTCAAACTACGCCTCTGGCGATAATTTCTCAAGGGGAACAGCACGACCGTTATCCCAAGCAAAGCGAACTCAATCGACTGGCTAGTTATTTCGATTCTGGTACAAAATTATTAGAAATAGTTGATGTTATCAATCAGAATGCCGATGCCATAGTAGCTGCGGGGGGCGATCGCATTTTCTTTGGTGGTAATCCGATGGATTATTTAGAAAAGCCAAAAAGTATGGTCGATTTACCTGGCTATGTCAAACCAGTTACTATTACTCAGGCTGCTGTTGCTAAAGCCAACCTTACTCAGAATCGAACTAAAATTAGAAGTTCCTCTGCATCTCGTTCTTTAATTGGGGATCGAACTTTCAACTTTGTCGAACTGTTAAGCGAAGCGATCTTCAGAATGAGAGCAGTCGGTCAAGAGCCTCTACCAGGAGGGTTCAAGCCGATTAATATTTCCCGCTACGGTGAGAGAAGAATGAAGCGATCGATGCGGGATTTGGCTTGGTTTCTGCGCTATATTACTTTTGCGATCGTCGCTGACGATCCGAGTATCTTGGTAGTCAATGCCAGAGGGTTACGGGGTGTTATTCCTGAAGATGTTACCGTCGCTACCATCGTCGCGCTTAAAGAGATGTGCTGGAAGACTTTGAGCTATTTCTCTGAAGATAAAGAGGCAAAAGATATTATCAAGTATTACTTTGATGTCTTAATTAAAGAATACGAAGTTGAAAAGCCTGCGGTCAGATTGCGTGAAGGCGTATCTAACGACCAACAGGGATTAGAACTACCTCAAAGCTATTACTTGGCTGCGGAATCGCGACCTAAGTTGGTGATGAAACCCAATTCTTCCGCGACAGAAAAACAGGCTGTAATCAAAGCAGCCTACCGACAGGTGTTTGAGAGAGATATCGATCGCGCCTACGGCATAACCTTTACACAATTAGAATCTCAGGTTGTGAGTGGTAATATCTCAGTCAAAGAATTTATCCGTAGCTTGGGTAAAACTCGTCTTTATCGCCGAATGTTCTACGAACCGTTCAACATTTCTAGGGTTATTGAATTGGCATTTCGTCACTTTTTAGGACGGGGTGTGAGTTCGATGGAGGAGTTTCAAGATTACTTTGCCATTATTTCCCGTGGTGGTTTACCTATTTTAATCGATGCTTTGGTAGATTCTGCCGAGTATGCTGACTATTTTGGCGAAGAAACCGTTCCCTATCTACGAGGTTTGGGACAAGAAGCTCAAGAGTGCCGTAACTGGGGAGCGCAGTTAAATCTGTTCAAATACAGTGCTGCGGTGCGTAAAGTGCCTCAATTCGTTACTATGTTTGGCAACTATCAACAGCCTTTGCCCAATCAACATCCTTACGGTATAGGCAACGATCCTTTAGAAACTCAGTTTGGCGCAGTTTTCAAAAGTGAAACCCGCAACCCTCACGCTCAACCCTCACCCTTCAATAAAGATAATCATCGTCTGCTGATCGACTCTAATTTTAACAATCAAAATGTCACAAACAGTCCCTCAGAAGCAATTTTAAAGCTAAGCCATAGTAATAATGAGCATCGCCAGAGAAATGTCAATCTCTCAAATCATTCCATTGAAGTCATAATTAGAGGAGTTTATCGACAGATTTTAGGGCGCGAACCTTTTTCTGGTCAGAGTCTAACCGTTGCTGAAACTAAGCTGAGAAATAGCGAGCTTAGCGTCCGTGAGTTTGTGCGTCAGCTAGCTAAATCCAAATGGTTTCGTAATTTATACTGGGACAACCTCTATGTTACTAAAGCGATCGAGTCTATCCATCGACGTTTGTTAGGTCGTCCTACCTACGGACGCTCGGAAATGAATCAGTATTATGACCTTTGTTCTCAACAAGGCTTTTACGCTCTGATTGATGAAATCTTAGACAGCGATGAATACCTAGAAACATTTGGCGAAGATACAGTCCCTTACGAACGCTATCTTACTCCTAGAGGTTGGGCAATGCGATCGCTCCGCCAGCCGATAAATTGGTCGCAAGCTCAACTGGATCGTAAATATAATGCGGGAGAGGTTGTTGCTCAAAAAATTAGAGAAGATCGCCAACGGCTATCTCGCATAAATTCTGATAATGGTCGTGCTACCGACAGACCAATTTCCGCCGCCAAGGAAATCGAAGTAAAAGAAGAAGCGATACCAACCGCTAGCTCTGCGATCGCTCCAGACGATAATCAAACCGTTATTTCCGAACTCAATTCAACCTCACCCACTGCCGAACCTAGCGATCGAGCAGAAGAACCAGAAACCTCTTCCTCTATAGCTAACAGCTAGTAGCTAATAGCTAATAGCTAGAAACCAGTAAACCTTCAACGAAGCCAATCCGTATCAAACGCTATGAGTATAGTCAAACAACTGATTATTAACGCCGATGAAGAACTCCGCTATCCAAGCATGAGCGAAATTAATCAGCTACAAAACTTTTGCCAAACTGGAGAGAACAGAATTCGGATCGCCAGAATTATAGCTGACAATGAAACTAGGTTAGTGCAAAGAGGTTCGCGTAAATTTTGGAAACGCCGTCCCATCACTCCCAGCAATAGCGGAAACCTGAGAAAAACCAACTCCTGTCAACGCGACCAAGGTTGGTATATACGCTTAATTGCCTACTGTGTTTTAGCTGGAAACAATCAGCCCCTAGATGAAATTGGCATTGTTGGTATGAGAGAAATGTATCAATCTCTGGGAATTCCTTTAGGCAACTGGGTTGAAGCGTTAATTTGTCTCAAAGAAGAAGCGATCGCGTTATTAAATCAAGAAGATGCAGCCGAGGTAATTCCCTATTTTGACCATATCATTCAAGCCTTGATTAATCCTGGTCCTCCCTATCGTATTAATAATGGTTCGGCAGAGTATTAATTTCACCTTCAATATCGAGTAGTTTATTGCTACTTTTGCTATCCAAATGCTACATTTACTATTCTGCATTTGCCTTTGGACATTCGTGTTTTTCTTGGTAACTCAAAAAATTGTGCGACTGTCTAAAGACCTATGCTTTACCCATAAGTCTATAAATTCTGATGTCGAGAGGAATGTAGCAACTTCCAAGTTGAGGCAATATCATGCAATCGCTGTAGTCCTCTCCAGAGAGTTTTGACCCCAGGAAAACCATCAGC
>JADEXJ010000367.1 GCA_015207195.1 Pleurocapsales cyanobacterium LEGE 10410 | reverse complement strand
TTGACATCCTCCCATCGCTAAAAGCGAGGGATTCCTAAGACTCGCGACTTAGGTTTCTGTTTCCTTCTTCCGTTGGAAGTTTTTTGCAACTGCCCTTTAGAACTATGTCTATCAGGTCTTACGTCCGCTCCACAGACAGTCACTGCGAGTCCCGCAGCCAAAATATTTTTCCCAGCATTGATGTCTCTATCAATGCCTTTTGTACCACAGCTAGGGCAATCCCAACTCCGGATATTAAGAGCCAACTTATCCATTACGAATCCACAATGGTTACACCTTTTGCTGCTAGGGAAAAATCGGTCAATCTTGACCAATGTTCGCCCATACCAATCACATTTATATTCAAGTTGACGAAACATTTCACCCCAAGCAGCATCGGAAATAGACCGAGACAGCTTACGGTTACGAACCATATTCCTGACAGCCAAGTCTTCAATAGCAATCAAACTATTCTCTCGAACCAGGCTAGTAGTCAACTTGTGCAGAAAATCGGTACGAGCATCTTTTATTTTGGCGTGTATTTTGGCTACTTTAAGTCGCGCCTTATATCGGTTACTAGAGCCTTTGGTTTTCCGACTCAGTTCCTTTTGCGCTGCTTTGAGCTTTTGATACAGCCGATTGAAATGCTTTGGATTAGCTATTTTCTTTCCGTCACTGGTACACAGAAGACTAGAGATACCAACATCAATACCAACTTTTTTATCAGTTGGTGGCAATGGTTGAACAGAGGGATCATCTACCAACAGAGAAACAAACCATCTACCCGAAGGTTCGAGTTTAACTGTAACCGTAGATGGGCTAACACCTTCAGGCAGAAATCTAGACCAAACAATATTCAATGGCTCTTTGCTTTTAGCCAACCAAAGAGTATTATTTCTAAATTTAAAAGCCGACTTGGTAAATTCAGCAGAACCGCCATTACGCTTGGCTTTAAAACGAGGATACTTGGCACGTTTACCCCAGAAATTAGCAAATGCCTTTTGCAGATGCCTAAGACATTGCTGCAAAGGTACACAGCTAACTTCGTTGAGAAAGTCCAAGTCTTCGGTCTTTTTCCAGCTAGTCAGCAAGCTAGAGGTTTGCTTGTAATCAATCCTCTCTTGCCGTTCGTACCAACCTTCGGTTTTAGCAGCAAGAGCTTTGTTGTAGACCAAGCGTACACAACCCATTGTCCGTCGCAAAAGATTTTCTTGCTCGGTAGTGGGAAAAAAGCGGTATTTGTAAGACCGCGCTACGCGCGAGCGTCTGCGAAGCAGACTTGGAAGCGAAGCTTCTGTTTCAACCATGCTTTACATTCTACTCCATTTAATGTAAAAAACTTAATTAGAGGCGCGAATTCCTGAGGGGCTGTCGCCAGTGGTTTCCCTGGCGTTTAAACGCCCCGTCTCATCACTAAAAGTGAGAGTCTCCTTCGCGAAGAAAAGATGA